>CACIRS010000010.1 GCA_902589115.1 uncultured Prochlorococcus sp. | reverse complement strand
GAAATACGATTTAGGTATTCATGTTTGCCCAAGAAAACACTTTGTAGAATCTGATTTTTTGCTTAGAGGTTTAAAGCAACATGGATTCAATAAGATCATAACAAGAGACGAAATGGAATTAGGGAAATGGAGGTTAAATGAAGAACTTATATCTCCATTGTTAGGAGCTTTACCTGAAGATGGTGATGTTAAATCAGCATTAAAAATTATTGAAATTGCTAAGCTTTTCAATGAAGAAGATTGTTTATAATTGACCATTCTCATTTTGATAAAATTTCTTACCAAATGTTGATTGTGCTATTAAATAGGCGGATATTATTCCGCCTATAAAACCCAGGCTATTTCTTAGAATTGGTATTAAATCACTTGTACGAGTTATAACAGGTGTAATACCAAATAATCCAAAGAGCATTAACCATAATGGAGAAACTAACAATAACCATCCCCAAGCAATAAGTTGACCTTCTTTCCTAGGGAAAGCCGCAAATCCTGCTATTAATCCACCTAAAATAGAGGCTGAGAAGGTCCATACCCATTGTTCATTAGCTAGACCAGGTACAACTTGACATCCACCTTTATCTAAGCAGACTTCCACCGCACTAATTGTATCTATTATTGCTCCATCTTCACCATTATCTCTTACATAATACTGATTGCCAAATCTTGTTTGAAGCTCTACCCAAAATATTCTTGGCATCAAAGCAAAGTATGCATCTCCTACATTGAAATTTAGTAAATTTCCACCTCTTGGATCAGCTACTATTAATAAGCTTCTTTCATCTAGTCCCCAATATTCTTTGACTGCTAGTCCAGGAGTATTTTCATACTGTGAAAGTACGCGTATTTTCCATCCCGTTTCCTTTTCATACTCATTTAGAGAAGACTCTAGTTTGGCTTTTTGATTTTCAGTCAAAGCTCTAGCTAGGTCTATAACAGGTGTTTGAGTCTCAGGAAGCAATTCAGGGTTATTTAAAGCAATTGTTGGATTACAGATGATCAAACTTAGTATTGATGCTATCAATACTAAGAAGACTTTTTGTGCTTGGTTCTTTTTCATGCTTTTAACTAAACGTACCTATTCTCTCTAATCAAACCTTGAACCGTGAACTGTCCAATTTGGCTTTCTAAGAGAATTTCTGATGCAGGAGGAAGTATAAGCTTCTATGAATATATGGATTGGTCGTTAAACGACCCTGAATTTGGTTTCTATTCCACTGGACAAGTATCTATAGGTGAAAAGGGTGACTTTGTTACTTCTCCAAGTTTAAGTAACGACTTCGCTCAACTCTTAGCTGCTCAATTAGCACAATGGTTTAAAAAACTTGAAGAAACTGTATCTAAGGATACAAGGTTATCTCTTATAGAATTTGGACCTGGCGATGGCAATTTATCATTTGATCTTATAGATGCTTTTGAAACAATATGCCCAGAATTGCTTTCAAGGCTCCAATTAATCCTGGTCGAATGTAATCGATCTATGATTGAAAGACAAAAAAAATCTATATCATCTAAAAATAATATACAAGTTTTATGGAAAAGTTTTGACGATCTTTCTCGCTCACCCGTAGTAGGAATACTTATTTCAAATGAAGGTCTAGATGTATTACCAGTTGAAAGAATTATTTTAAGAGATGGCAAACTAAAACGTTTAGGGGTTGAATTATTAAATAATGGAATAAACTCGAAGTTAAGATATAAAGATCTATCTTTAACTGAGGAATTGAAATCTCAGATATATAAGGCATCACGAAAATTGGGTATATCAATTCCACCTGCAGGAGCGTTAGATGGTTGGTGTAGTGAGTGGCATATAGACTTAAAGCCTTGGTTTCATCAAGCTTCTAGATCTTTAGAGAAAGGTCATTTACTTATAATAGATTATGCAATGGAAGCTAAACGATATTACAGTCAAAATAGATCTAAAGGATCTATGCTCGCTTACAAAAATCAAGTTGCTAGTCAGCACTTATTGACTGAACCTGGTTCTTGGGATTTAACTTCTCATCTATGTATAGAAACTCTCATTTTAGAAGCAGAAAAAAATCAATTTAAATTTATTGGAGAAGCAAGACAAGGCCAAGCGCTTTTAGCACTAGGTCTTGCAGAACGTTTGTCTTCTTTGCAAGTAAAATATAGTAATAATCTTTCAGAGGCCTTTAGAAGAAGAGAGGCTTTATTAAGGTTGGTTGATCCTTTGTGCTTGGGAGAATTTAGATGGTTAGCATTCGACAGATCAAGCCATTGCGAATTACCAAGCAATGAACAGAAATTAGAAACGCTTTTTCTAAAAAAATATTTTTAGTTCAAAATCTCAAGAAAACTTCTTATCTTTTTTTTTGTAATATCGTCTCTAATTTCAACGTGACCTATCTCAGTTGGAATGATAAATCGTATAGCTTCATTAATTACCTTCTTATCACCCTCAAGGGCTTTAATTACACTCTCTGAATCTAATTCAGGCCATTTAGTAGGAAGAGAAGTTTTACTTATTAGATTCCTTTGTCTTATTTGACTTTCTTTTCCCCAACTTCCTAATTCTAAGGCTAATTGACCTACAGCAACCATTCCCATACTAACTGCTTCTCCATGAAGCCAATTACCATAGCCACACAGCTTTTCAATAACATGGCCAAATGTATGACCATAATTAAGTATTGCTCTTAGCCCTGACTCACTTTCATCAAGCTCAACTACTTTTGCCTTGGCTGATACAGATTTTTCTAGTATTTGTTCTAATAAGTTATTACTTATTTCAGATATTTTAGAAATGCATGGTGTTTCTTCTAAAAGATTAAATAGAGTTTTATCCCCAATTACTCCATATTTTATAACTTCTGACATACCAGCTCGAAATTCTCTATCAGGAAGAGTCAAAAGAGTTTTAGGATCAATTAATACTAGTTTTGGCTGGTGAAATGCACCGATAAGATTTTTACCTCCAAAATGATTAACACCTGTTTTCCCGCCTATAGCAGCATCTACCATTGCTAAAAGTGTTGTTGGAACTTGAACCACTGCAATACCTCTAAGCCATGTTGAAGCAGCAAATCCTGTCATATCTCCTACTACTCCGCCACCTAATGCAATCATTAATGACCCACGTTCTAGTTTCGCTTTATAAGCAGCATCATGTATTAATCCAATCGTTTTTGGATTCTTGTGATTTTCCCCTGCTTTAATTATAAGAAGTGTCGTTTTGTAGCCTGCCTCTTCTAGGCATTTCACTAAAGATTCTCCATAATGCTTTGCAACATCTTCATTAGAAACTATAAGTATTTTTATTCCTTTGGTATATCCAGCTTTGCTAAGTTCTTGACTAATACCCAATAGTCCAGAACCGCCAATAACTACCTCGTAAGGATTATTTGCAAGTTTTACAGGAATTCTCCTTGAATAGGAATTCAAAGTACTTTTCATAATAAAGAAAAAACGTCCATTCAAGTTAACCTGGTTAATTTAATAATATAGTCTATTATTGTATTGCTATTAAGTCATCTCAGCCAGATATCTTTAAATTTATTAATTTCTTGGTCTGATGGTCTTTCCTTAAATGGTAGCTAAATTAAAGTATTGAAGGAATGATATAGGATTTTATAAAAGCAATTTATTTGATTAACACTACTCTGGGGAATAGATTTGCAAAACAGTACTAATAATATTATCATGAATATTTCCAGTCTAAGAAGTGAGCAACAAGCATTTCTGCATTTCTGAATAATAATGATCAGCACTTCACCATCTCAGAGAATTCAAAAAAGCCCCCTTGGAGTAGTAGGTGGAGGACAACTAGCGCAAATGCTAGTGAAAGCGGCAAAAAAAAGAGCTATAAAAATAGTAGTTCAAACTGGATCAGAGTCAGATCCAGCAGCTCTTGAGTCCAATAAAGTTGTGGTGGCAAGTTCAACAGATATATCAGGCACTAAAAAGTTAATAACTGATTGCAAATGTGTAACCTTTGAGAACGAATGGGTAAATATATCTGGATTAAAAAAAATAGATAGAGAAAATAATCTATTTGTACCTAGCTTGTCAGCACTAGAACCTTTGATAGATAAGATCTCACAGAGGCAATTATTAAATCAGCTGAATATATCTGGGCCAGATTGGCTAAGACTTGATTCAAAAGAAATTGATTCTTTAAAATTACCTTATGGTTGGAATTTCCCTTTAATGGCTAAGTCTGGTAGGGGGGGCTACGATGGAAAGGGAACAAAAATTATAAAAGATATTAATGCTTTAAGTGATTTGATCAAAAATGTAAATCCTCGCGATTGGTTCTTAGAGAAATGGGTTGATTATGATCAAGAATTAGCAATAGTTGCATCCCGAGACAGGACTGGAATAGTAAGAACTTTTCCACTAGTTGAAACTTCTCAAGCTCAAAATGTTTGTGATTGGGTACTTGCGCCAGCCTCGGTAGGGCAAGATGTTGAAGCTTTAACCTATAATATTGCTCTTTCAATTCTTAATAAATTAAATTATATTGGAGTAATAGCTATCGAATTCTTTTATGGAAAAGAAGGATTAATGGTTAATGAAATAGCACCAAGAACGCATAACTCTGCTCACTTTTCAATTGAAGCTTGTAACAGTAGCCAATTTGATCAGCAACTCTGTATTGCTGCAGATTTGCCAATACCTGATCCAAAAATGATTGTACCTGGAGCATTAATGGTTAATTTATTAGGTCTTTCTAATACAGATACTTTGCCAATACAAAATCGATTGGAGAAACTTCGTCAACATGAGTCTTTAAATCTTCACTGGTATGGTAAGACTTCGGAAATACCAGGAAGAAAACTAGGTCATGTTACCGTTTTGTTAAATAGTCAAGATAGTCAGGCTAGAAAAGTAGAGGCATTCAAGGCACTTGAATTAGTGCGATCCATTTGGCCAATGTACTCAGTTAATTAATTAGTAGTATGCTCTATATCAACTGCTCTGTTGGTGAAAGCCTTTTCTAGTGCTCTGATCTGACTCTCTTTCGACTTGAGGAAGCTGTCGTGAACGTAACGTAAACCGGCATGATCGGAAACGAAGCCTCACTTTGATTCCTCTTCTGGTGTTACCAGGTCGATGCTACTGGGGCTGCACGGCAAGGTGGTTCGCTAGGCGTAACTGACTGCATCACAAGGGTTCTGCCTGGTGCAGTCGGGTCTAGTTTTCAGGGTGGTCCTACCAGTACTAACTCTATAACTAGTTGTAGCACAATGGATTTAGATAATAGTTTAGTAGAACTGGTTAATCTTATTTGTCTCTTTAGGTACCTACTGAGGCTTAATGAGAATGGATACGGATACCTTTGAACCCATCCTTCTCCTCATTTAACTAGTGGTGGGGTGGGGGTCCAAGAGATCGGTATTTAACATTATATGGACACAGACTTATCTGTTGAAATATAAGGTTACTGTACTAGAAAAAATAATTAAGCTATGGATAAAACACATATAAATCACTTTAAAACTTAAGTTAATTAGATAATTTAGTTAATTTAAATGATTTTTTCTTTAAATTAAAATAACTAAACTTTCCAATAATTGCGTTGGGTACTAAAGACACCAGTATTTACATAATCCCATCCACAGGATTCATATTAATGCCTTTGGGAAGATTTACTTTAGGCAAGGTTTACGTCACATTTGTCTCATTAGCCAGCATTTATTTTCATTGAAACAACGATATTTGTTGGACTCCAGCCAGAGAAATATGGCCAGCAACCGCAACCTGCCTTAGTGGCCTCAGAATTCTTCCAGCGGAATGAGTCTGCCTAGGGTGTTTTACATGGCCATATCCACATTATTGGTCTATTATTAGAGAACTCCCCTTTGTAATTGGGGTGTTTCCCAAAACACGCTTAATTCTCTTTAAAACTAATGCTAGCTTTTCAACTTTATTTGAATTCACCAAAGGCGAAGAGGGTTTTAACCACTAAGCCTGGAGAAGAAGGATTTTCACTTATCGAACTTGTAGTAGTTGTAGCTGTTTTGGCTATTTTGGCTGCTATAGCTATTCCATCATTTTCTAGTCTCAATGCAGAAGCTAGAGTCGCTGGAGCAAAAGCTACGCTTGCAAATTTAGCTAAAGAATGTGCTGTAAAACTTGTTGATAGCGACCAAAATAATCAAACCTATGTAGCCGGTTCGTATGCAGCAAGTGGGCATACTTTGACTCATCAAACTGGAGCAGTAGGAGTTTGTGATCCAGCAGATGTTTTTCAATTGGCAGCCAATGATAACTCAACTCCTACCTTTCGTTACAACGCCGCTACTGGTGCAAAGACATGTATTAATGGTACTGGAACTGGAGATAATCTAGCTCTAGGTTGTAATGCTGGTACCTGGTAATTAATTATTTCACCAACAAGCTTTTATATAAAGAGGCCTTCTTGTTAAGGCCTCTTTTTTTTGCATACAATTAATAGAAATATATTTTTATCCAGAAAGTATTTCCCATTAGCCATACAGCAAAAGTTGAAAGAGATATGAAAGGCCCAAAAGGGAAAGGATCTCCTCTTTTTATGTAACCAATTAACAAAGCTAAAGAAGAAAATATCGCAGCACTAATAAAGCTTAAAAACATAACTATAAGTACTCCTTTTATACCTAACCATGCACCTGTTAAAGCAATTAATTTTGCATCACCTAATCCCAAAGCTGGTTTTCTTAGTATTATCTCGCCAATAAAGCTTATAGAACTAAATGCGATAAATCCAATTAAACTAGCCAAGATATGGTTGACTATAATTTCACTACTAGGGTATTGATTATAAATTAGTGATAAAATAAAAATATTAATTATACCTATAATAATACCTCCATAAGATATTGATTTTGGAATCCATAAATATTTTATATCTATAATAGTGATAGTGAGTAATATAGATGATAATATCCATCCTAGAATGATAGTAATACTAGAATTTATATATATATAATTAGTAGGTTTTGCCCATAAACATATTAGGAATGTAATGGAACATATTAATTCTGTAATAGGATAAATTATGCTGATCTTGCTATTGCAATATCTACATCTCCTCCCTAAGTAAATCCAACTAATTAAAGGAATATTATCGTACCAATTAAGTCCTTTATTACATACTGTGCAATGACTACCTGGGAAAATTATTGATTCATTTCGCGGCAACCTCCATACCAATACATTTATAAAACTTCCTATGCTCAATCCCATTAATATTGTAAAGATATACATTATTGGATTATATGTACTCATTGATTCAAGATTGACTTTTAGATGGTCTAATGAATAATGTTATCAAAATAATCTGACCTATGACAGGTATAATTGCTAGTAGAAGCCAAGTCCACTTCATATTAATATCTCTGAGTCGCCTTACCATTAATGGTATTGCTGATATTGATATTATATAAGTATAAACGGTAAAAACAGTAGTCCCTATACCGAAGATTATATTAATAAGAAGGCTAATAATGAAATTTGCAACTATAAAATACCAATATTCTTTTCTAGTAGAGAATCCTTTGTAATCAAAGGATTTACTAATCACTATAAAAAAGATCTTAAAAATTGAAGGTATCAAGAGGAGTTTCTGCTAAAGGATTAAATAGGTTTCAATTCAATATAGTCTAGTCAAGCAAATAAGGGTTTTATATATTTTCAATAACACAATATTGATATATAGGTTATTTACCTTTAAAGTTAATTATTATTGATGACATAATGAAAACTTCCTACCCAAACAAACTCAGATATTCTTTTTTAACTTTACCTCCTCTAGTATTTTCAATCGTATTGGCTTCTGGGTGCGCACAAAATCCCGACATAGTCTTTTCCCCAGAGCCAGTTCAAATACCACCTCCAGTAGAAAAAGCAGATAAAGCTAATACTCAAGCACAGTCGAGTGAAGATATAAATACCTTTGTTAAATTACCTCGTAAAAAGATAGTGAAGAATTCCTTTGAAATAGGAAAAAAAGACCCTTTCTCTCAATTCACTAATGATAAAATAGAGCTAATAGCTAAAAATTTAAGATTAAATGGAATAATATCAGATGGCAAGGACAACATAGCTCTAGTTCAATACTTAGATGAGCGAGGCGAATTGAGAAAGGGGCAAACTGGTGGTTTATCAACTAGTCTCCTTCCTAATGGTATTACAGTTGATAAAATTGATATGGATAAAGAATCTCTTATTCTGCGTCAAGGTAATTCCATTTTGGAGATCAAGCTGTACGGCAATATTTAATCTTATCGGTTATTTAAAGAACGTTATTCTTATATAAAATTAAAAAAATTAATCCTTTAAGCCTTTTCATAGCTTAATGTAGTTGACATTTTCACCAGTCGTTGCTATGCCATGTAAAGGGCATCTAATTTTGCTGGTTATCTCTGGTAACAATTTGGTAAAAAAATGTCTATAAACCTTCCTAGAAAAATTCAACATATAAAACCATATCAAGAAGATAATTATTCCGAGGGTTTTACAATCATAGAAGTAGCAGCTGTTTTAGCAGTTTTGAGCTCTCTTTCTGCTATTGCTGTACCGAACATAATTGATACTGTCGAGTTGTCAAAGGTTGATGAAACCAAAGCGATAATGAATATGGGAGCAGCAGAATGTTTGCAACAATATCGGTTAGATGAATCAAATTTTAGTACCTTTACTCCTGCCTCTATTTCTTCTGATAAACTTGCAACCTTGGGCTATAAGACGAAATCAGGGTCAAATACCTGTGCTGATTTAATGCTTGAACCTACTAATAGTCAAGACAAATTACGTTATCAATTTGGTTTCTCAATAGTTGACGGAAAGATTACTAAAAAAGCTTTCCCGGCAGAAAAGTCAAGAAGCTTAGGCTCATGTAAGGGCTGGGCAGGAAATAACTGTGGTGCCTCTGCTGAACAGTTAGCAAGGTGGGAAGAAGAAAAAAAATTAGCAGAAAAAAAGCGAGTTTGTGAAGCTACCTTTGTAGAATGGATGAATGCAAAAAATACAGGCTCTTTTGAAAGATGGGATGACTCAACTAATACTTGTACAAAAACAACTTGGGTTTTTGAGGGTAGGATAACTGGTAGTAAAGAGGCTAATGATAGAGCCTTAGCACAAAAGTATGGAGAGAAGTGTTCTGATTGGGTTACTGAACAAAGAGGATTAAATACTACTAATTCATCTGATTCTTCAGGGAATGTTGTGCCAATGTCCAATGAATTTTGTGGTAATACTCAATATTTTTTCTGCTTGGGTGAAAACAAGGGTAGTTCTGAAGCTTGGGATTCATGCATAGAAAAAAATAAGTCAGCTAAATGTATTTCGGATAGAGCAAAAGCTAGAACATCAAATCACTCAGGTAAGTATCCTACAAGTCCAATACCTGGCCCAGATCCATGCGGAGTAACTGTATGGATGTGTAATGGAACTATGGTATTTACAGAAGAAGATTATAAGGCAACTACATGTGGCCAGAAACCAAAGGATTGTGGATTTAGACCTCATTGGTATTGTATTAATTCTGAAGAACATATGCGTAGACCAGAATGCATTGAATGGTGCACATGTTCGGGATATTTATAATGCAAGAATATTCAGCTACTAGTACAAGAAATTTAATCGACAAGTATTTTTCTCTTCAATGGTGTAGAGATAATATTGTTGTACCAATTTCGGTAGAACCAGGTTTACCACCTAACCCCGGAATAATAACTATAGCTTTAGGTAACATAACTTATTTAGGAACTATTGGTAATACAATTAAGGATCGTCTAAATACATCAGGACTTGAATGTAGATTTGTTGAGAAATCACCAGAAGAGATTCAGCAAATATTAGATATTGCAGCAGAAGAACGATTTATAGTTGGAGATAGTGTCGATAGCTCATCATTTACTGATGAAGAAATTATAGAGGCTTTGAAGGATACTTCATTAGATGAAGGTGACGATGAATTTCAAATAGAATTTGACGAATTTGAAGAAGAAAATTACGAAGACGATGAATCTTTGGATCTTTCAACAGAAATGTTAGGCAGTAAAACTCAGAGAGCAGCAGCCGTTATATTAATAAATTCATGTAGATCCAATGTTTCTGATATACATATAGAGCCTAAAGAAGAAGCTTATAAAATAAGAGTACGGAGAGATGGAGTAATGCAGAAATTTTTATCGGTTCCTCCAATTGCAGGTAAAAGATTAATGGCTTGTCTAAAAACTATGGCTCAAATGGACATAGCTGAAAGAAGAGCTTCTCAGGATGGAAAAATTTTAAGAAAATTTGAAGGTCAAAAATTGCAATTTAGATGTTCTACAGCTCCTGGTAAATATGGTGAGGGAATGGTTCTAAGAATATTAAATAGTGATTCTAAAATGCTCAATTTAGATACATTAATATTTGATGATCATGTCAGAGAATCTTTTAGAAAAATTATAGGCTATTCTAATGGAATAGTAATAGTGTGTGGTCCTACTGGCTCAGGAAAATCCACTACATTAGCTTCAGCACTAAGAGAGAAAGATAATGGAGAACTTAAGATAGTTACAGCAGAGGATCCTATAGAATATGATTTAGGAGGCGATATTATTCAACACCAGGTTAATCGTGCTAAGAAACAAACTTTTGCTAACTTGTTAAGAACATTTTTACGTCAAGATCCAGATGTAATATTAATAGGAGAGACAAGAGATCCAGAGACTGCAGAATCATCTATGGATGCTGCAGAAACAGGCCACCTCGTATTCACTACTCTTCACGCAAACAATGCCTCAAGTTCTTTGACGAGATTAATTGATATGGATGTTCCAAGTTATAAATTAAATGCTTCAGTCAGAGGGGTTTTAGCTCAAAGACTTGTTCGAAAGGTCTGCCCTGATTGCAGCATCCAACGTAGAATACAAGATTTTGAATCTGAATTAACTGGTATTAAAAGAGGTACTTCTATTCGTTATGCGAATGTACTTTCTGTTGAGGAAAAAGAACAAAGGAAGAAAGAAAAGAGTTTGTGTATGAGATGTAATGGAACTGGTTACAATGGAAGAATAGGAACATATG
This sequence comes from uncultured Prochlorococcus sp., assembly GCA_902589115.1. Classification (GTDB taxonomy): domain Bacteria; phylum Cyanobacteriota; class Cyanobacteriia; order PCC-6307; family Cyanobiaceae; genus CACIRS01. The sequence goes on along the minus strand of CACIRS010000010.1, from coordinate 30,120 downwards.
AGTTGATGATTATTGACCGAAAAATTCAAGAAGCCTTAAAATCTGGTAAATCTGATAAGGATATAGAAGAAATAGCAGTCCAAAATGGTATGTTGACACTAAAATCATATGGAACTAAATTAATAGAATCTGAATTAACTACTGTTTCCGAACTCATGCGGGTATGTAGTGGAAATGATTAACCAATCCTTTACATAACATGTCAATTGCCAGACAAATTGTAAATCTTGCAATAGAAGCAGGTTCTTCAGATATACATCTTGAAGAGGACGCACCTATTGCTGTAAGAGTAAATTCTGATATACGAATTAGTCCACAAAAGTTGCGCCCTCAAGATATGGATCAGCTATTAGATGAACTACTTGGTAAGGAAAAAATAAATCAGTTTAATGAACATGGAGACCTGGATACATCAATAGGTCTTGAGGGCCTATCTAGAATAAGAATCAATGTCTATATCGCAAGAGAAAAGAGATGCATGACTCTAAGGATCTTGCCAGATAATTTACCTAAATGGCAGGACTTAGGATTACCGCAACCATTTATAGAATTAACAAAAAAACATCGAGGCCTTGTTTTATGTACAGGCCCCACAGGCTCAGGAAAATCTACTACATTAGCCGCTTTTATAAATTGTATATTAGAGACTCAAAATAGGCATATTCTTACTATCGAAGATCCTATCGAATTTGAATTCTCTCATACTGAAAAATCAATAATTCATCAGAGAGAAGTTAAAAGAGATACATATTCTTTTTCTACAGCTTTAAAAGCCGCATTAAGAGAGGATCCAGATGTAATTTATATAGGAGAAATGAGAGATCTCGAGACAATTCAACTTGCAATTACAGCAGCTGAAACTGGTCATCTAGTCTTAGGAACATTGCATACCTCTTCAGCGGCAAAAACAGTTGAAAGAATAGTAGATGTATTTCCTGGGGGACAACAAGAACAAGCAAGGTTGCAAGTTTCTACATCATTGGCAGGTATTATGTGTCAGACACTTTGTAAAAATACAGTAGGAAAAAGATCCTTAGCTTATGAATTAATGATAAATACACCTGCTATTGGAAACTTAATTAGAGAACGTAAAGTAAGTCAAATCTATTCGCAGCTTCAGACGGGTGGTAAGGATGGTATGAATACACTAGAACAGTGCTTGAATGATTTAATGGATACAGGCAAAATTACTTATGATGAAGCTATAAATAAGGCTTCTAATCCAAAGGCAATAAATGGTTATTTAGAAGATTAGTATGGCACCTTACGGCAACAGAGCCAGCAAATCACTATCGAAAATAAATAATCCTGTTAAAAAACAGAGCATTTTAAAATCTATCCTTAACTATCAGATAGGTGGTTCTAGTCAAACTGTTTCTAAAAATTTGACAGTACCTCAAAATGACTTATTAGTATTTTTTAGACAGTTAGCAGTAATTCTTCAAAGTGGGGTTCCTTTAGCACAAGGTTTAGATCTTTTATCTGAAAATATGACAAATAAAAAGTTTGGAATATGTGTTAGAAATATATCTAAAAATCTTTCTGCAGGAGAAGATTTATCCTCTTCTTTAATGCAGTATCCTAAAGTTTTTCCTCCAATCACTATAGGACTTATTCAAGCTGGAGAGGCAGGAGGAATTTTATCAGAGGTTCTTGATCGTGTAGCATCTTTAATAGAAGCACAAGCAAAACTAAAATCAGAAATTCAAGGAGCACTAATATATCCCGTAATTGTATTAGTTCTAGCAATATCTGTAAGTTTAGGATTACTAATTTTTATAGTACCTACATTTAAGGAAATGTTTGACGGGTTTGGAGCTGATCTTCCAGCTCTTACTTCTTTTATGCTTTTGTTATCTAAAATTGTTACATCTATAGGATTTTTTATTGGAGCTCCAATCGCAATCCTAACTTTCTCATACCTATTTAGTGTTTATTATTCTTCCAAGCAAGGTAGGATATTAGTCGATCGACTTATATTAAAAATACCTTTATTTGGTGATTTGATCCTTCGTTCTGAGATGGCAGCCCTATGCGATACTTTGAGCACTTTAGTTAATTCTGGAATCCCTCTTGTAGAAGGTTTAGAGAGATGTATAGCTGCTAGTGGAAATCAGGTTATAAAAAACTCAATTTCAAAAGCAATAACCCTTGTACAACAAGGTCAAGAATTAAGTTATTCACTTTCCATTTCAAAAGATATTCCTAGATTACTTATTTCTATGATTAAGATTGGAGAGGAAACAGGAGCTTTATCATTTATGTTAGAAAACTTGTCTAATTTCTATAAACGAGAAGTGGAGGAGACTGTTTCGGCATTAACCAAAGCAATGGAACCTACGGTTATACTTGTAGTCGCAGGTATTGTTGGAACAATAGTTGTAGCACTTTATCTCCCTATGTTTGCCCTAATAACAGAGATGGGATAGACAATAATTAAATAACGAATTGATATTAATTTCAAGCCTTATTTTAAGAAGGATTTATCAAGCGTAAAATCATCATCGTTTGTTTGATCACTTTTAGAATCCTTTAGTAATTCATCTGCATTGTTAGGTGTATTACTTTTTTTTGAGTCTTCACTTTTAGAATCTAATATTTTTGTATCTAAAGTAAAATCGGTTATTATGTTATCTCTTTTGTTTTCCAAATCATTAACAATATCTGTATTGTTTCCTTTACTATTTTCTTGAACAGAATCTTTACTTTTTTTAGATTCAACAGTAGAAATATCTTGTTCTGATGAATTTATAGCTTGTTTATCAGAATTAATTAGTGTTTCCGAATTTTTATCTTTTGTTTCTTTATTTAATGATAAGTCAATTTCTGTATTATAAGTATTATTGCTATCTATGGAAATCTTTTCGTCAGGATTTAACTTCTTACTATCAATTCTTACATTGTTATTATCTTTATTATTCCCTAAGTTTAAGCCTTTTAAATCTACCTTTTCACTAGTCTTATTAATTACAGTATCTGTATTCTTGGATTTTTTCTCTAGTTTTTTTGTATTCCTAAATGTTTGTGATCTTAATTCTTTGTTAGAAATTTCATTTTTGTAAATAGATGAGATATCTTTCTCGGATTTTGGCATAAATGAATCCACATAGAATATATCTCCTGCTTGAAGATCATTATCTATACGACTGTCTTTATTAGTTATTGAATAAGCTATTCCAACTATGCTTCCTAAGCTTTGTTCTAACATAATTTCTGGCGAAAAATCTAGATTACTTATGTACGGATTGTTCGATGAAGAAATTAGGAATGTTGGTATGCCTAATGTATTGCCTACTATTTTTGTAATGCCAGGATGAGAAGCATTTACACCAGAAAGAAATATCTTTGTTATTGATGAGTTTGGAGATGCAGCCTTAAGTTTAATTATTCTATTAACTATTTGTTTTAATAGAGCTCGTAAATCTAATTCTGTAATTGATAAGTATTTAGTCGTACTCTTGTTATTATCTTCTTCTTTTATATTCTCTATCTCTTCTGAGCTATATTTTACAAATGGATCAGGATAATTCCTAATAGAGGTCAATCTCTTTATATCTATTGGACCTGATTGTCCAGCTAATGTGTAATGAGTACAATCGGTAAGTAGTTCTAAATGTAGTACTCGTTCATTTTGTTTTAATTGTGAGACTTCTTTACTGATTAACCTTAGTTGGCAATTGAATTCAAGATCTATAAAGTATAATTGAAGGCCGGATAGTTCTATTGTTTTTAGAAGTGTGTTGATTGTTTTTCTAGGCACTGATGACAAGAAATATTTTTGACTATTTTTATTAGAACCCTTATTTTTAGGAACAGGATTTAGGTAAAATTCGGATTGTTGTATAGGAATAGGTATTTGTATATCTGACAAAGGATTTGCAACATATTCGTATGCTTCTTCAATAGAAAGGTTAATAGGCAATTTAATTATTCTTGTATATGCGGATTCAGTGGGTATAATTAAAGCTGCTCTGAGTGTATAAATATTTTGTTCTGTCATAATATCTCTAATTAGTTCTGCCATTGTTTCTGGATCTGTTGGTATACCTTTTTCAATAGCTTCTTTAGGTAACATTTCCCTTTTAATTTTTCTTATTTGTATTTTGTGGTTTCTAAATTGGGCTTCCGCTATGGTTATGTAGTTTTTTGCGAATTCTATCAATACAAATCTTTTAGATATTTGTCTTCGGTATTTTTTAAATAAATTTAGAATATCATTGAATTCTAATGATAGTAAGGTTTCTTTGGATGAGCTTGTCATAGTTATTGTGATGATGTGTCTATGCAATAGGGCTTTGGTCTGCAGAAAACTCTTCTTAGAGGTAATGCTGCATTAGAAGCCTTTAATGGTTTTGCGTATATTACATAAATTCCAGGTTTTGCTGTTTTTTTCTTAGTTAAATCGTACCAATCTAAGATGTTACTTTCATCGAATCGAGTTCCACCTACACAGAATTGGTATCCATTTGGCAACTCATGTCTTTCACCAGGTAGATCCCAATCAATATATGGAATATTAGAACATCCTAGTTTAACTATTTCTTTTAAATCAGATTTTGAATAGCCTACTTGGCTAAATATATCTACCCAACTGTCCATTGCTATTCTAATTTTGTGTTGATCTATTAGTAGCCCGCTAGATTTATTAGCTTTAGAATAGTCTTCAGTAAGTTTGAAAAATTTTGATATATACTCTGTCATTGTAACAAATATACCTGTAAATGCAGCAAGCATAATTACAGCAACAATTACCTCTGGTAGAGCCATCCCTTGATTTTTCTTATGTTCTACTATCTTCATTACTATTTAGTTTTGAAGAAATCCTTTATGTCTTGATGCAGTTCTTTTTGATTTCCTGTATCAAATCCTGCTTTCGACATTATTTCTTTTTCTTGTTTTGACAAGGATTGCTTTCCCATATTTCTTCTATTATCTTCAGATATTCCTATTGCCATTAGTAGAGCTAATGTAGCTATAGTCATTATAACAGATCCGAATATTGATGAAAGCATTTACTATCTATAATTTAGTTCGAAATCACAAGAGGTTCTAACTTCACTCTTTTTATAAATACATGAATAATATGAAAGATTATTCGATGAGTCTTTATTTATAATTATCCTATGCCATGCATTCTTATTGTTTGAATAATTGTTTTTATCCGATGAATCTATTTCTATCTCACCAACATATACGCATGAATTAGAAAATCTATAATGACTGGAACTTGTCTCTTGGCCTAGATTATACTTTTTTAGATATATATTGCCGTCATCCTTAATAACTTGTTTGATATCATTGCATAAATTATTGCTAGCTATTAGTTGGTTTTTTATATCTTTTTTATTTATTATGCTTAGAAATTCTTGGTCATTACTATATGCATCTGAGGAATCTATATAGTAATCTCTAGGATACTCATTGAATCTATTGGATTCGGATATAGAGAGAGATGTTTCAAGCATACTCATAATTCCTGACATCATCGCTATACCAATTAAAGCGTATATATAAGTCATTATATTTAATTGATCCTACCATAAGTGTATAAGTTGAGAATTAACTTTATTTTTTCATAGTTATCTTCCTTTGTGCCCAAAGCTATCTTAGAAGAATTAATTGTCATCTTATAAGGCAATGAAATAACTTCTAGCAGTTCTAGTTTCCTTAAAACTTCTAGTATTTCAAGATATCCTCCTGTAAGAGTAATTTTAGTTGAATATCTTTTTATTTCCTTGATAAGTAAAGGGTCATCAGGATCTGATATTGCATTTAGATCCGCTGTAGTAGGAATGAATATTTTTTCTGTGTCAGGAACTATATTTTTCAGGTTTACATCGTATTTAGAAATTATTTGATTCAATTGGGAATAAAAGGTCTTGATCTGGGATTCTCCAGCAATTAATTCTATTATCTTTTGTTGCTTCTTATTTGCCTTATCTAGCTCTTTATTTATGTTTTGTAGGCGTGAAAATATTATTGGTAATTCCTTTGCTTTCCTTTGATGTTCTAATAATTCGGAATATTCTTTCGATTTATTCTTATTTAACGGATTAAGGGCGAATATTCCTAAAAGTGCTGCTATAAATATACCAGATAAAATAGGAATAAATATTACTGCTCTTTCTGGAGTAATGTATTGCTTCTTCTTAAGAGCATCTGGAAGGTAATTAGTCATTTGATTAGACCCTCCTTCCTTAATATTTCTATTCTTGATGCTAAGCCTTCTGACCCAAGAAGCAGCAGCTTATCACTTGAGATTTTTGATATGTCCTTTGAAAAATTTGCCTGGATCTTAAAATTAAGGACCTTTTCTGTCATACTTTGTACTTTATTTTGTGATTCAGATGCTTTTACTAAACTTATTGAATCACTTTGAAAAAATGGTGAATCTTCTAATTGTAGAATAAATGAATTAACCAGTTCAAGTCCATCTTTAGAGTTTGCTCTGCCTTCGATAGTGATGTTGTTATCTAATATAGCAACCTTAATTAGCTGTAATGACGTTGGTATAATATTACTTATTTCTGTTAATACTGCTGAACTTGACCTTAACCCTGAAATACCTTTCGCTAATTTTACATTAAATTCATTTGTTGACTTTATAAGAATTGACTTTAGATTTATTTGGTTTGTATATTCATCGTACTTTTCTACATTTTCTTGAATTGACTTTTTTGCATTTTTAATAGCATTAGTTTGAACTATAACATTCAAACATGAAAGTAGAACTATTGATAATATTCCTCCACCTAGAATCATTCCTTGATTTAGAGAAGTCTTGCTTGAAGAGGGATTAGGCAAGGTTATGCCTGCTTCTTGACGCCTTCTCCTTAGCAGATCATTTCTTAGCCATGCATCTCTGGACAATGAATTACAGGCATATACAATCTATTAAAGCTTATATTGACTCTAAATACAATTTGGTTACAGCAGCTTAATACTTTTATCTTACCTATTCTTACTCATGCTTATTCTAATTATTGGCCTTCTAAAGTTAGTATTATTATTCCCAGCTTCTGCTGAGATTTCTCTTGGCGATCTATCTCTATTACTTAGAACTAATAAATGTATTGAATGTCGACTAGAAGGAATAGATCTAGTCTTATCAGATTTAAAGGGTGCAGACCTCAGTAATTCAAATCTTCGAGGAGCCAATCTAAGTGGTTCAGATCTTACTAATGCTAATTTAATGAATTCAGACCTTTCATTTGCCAATCTATCGAATACTAATCTAACAGGAGCAATTTTAAGTGGAGCAAAATTAAATTCTGCGTCGTTAGAAAATGCAAATATGTACAATGCAAAGCTTAATTATCAATCATTAAGTAACTGCTATTGGCTAGGTGTTGTAGGCCTTGACCTAGATAAAATAAGTTATACACAACTTCATAATACAGGAATTATTGCATTCACAGAGGGGAAGTATAATCTATCTATAAACTATTTTAATAAAGCCATTAATAGGCTTCCATATTCTCCTTTAACTTGGCTAGCTAGAGCTCTATCTTATAGCAAATTAAATCAGTATCGTACTTCTATTTCAGATTTCCACCAAGCGGCCTTCTTGTATAAGAGTAGAGGTGATAATATTAATGCTAACATCATATATAATCATATAGATATACTTTTAAAGATACAATCTAAAACAAATTATAAGCAAATTAATGCTAATGGTTTAGGTATAGATCTTTTTAAGTTGTTTAATTTAAGTGTACGAAACTTATCAGCGATAGCTTTTTCTAATCTAAGTATATAAATGATGATTTAGTTTCTTACACCAATTGGCTGGTTGTCATTTATTATTCTAGGAGTAACTAGAATTACTAGCTCACTCTTTGATCTTCCCTTAGTTGATTGCCTAAACAAACTTCCAATTAATGGAATGTCCCCAACTATTGGCCATTTACTAATTACACGCTTGTCATCATCTGATATAACACCAGTTAATATTAATGTCTGTCCATCTCTTACTCTTATTGTCCCTGTATCAAGTTTTCTAATACTTAAGATATCTACTGGTCCGCAAGTTGGGATGGTTCTTACAGAGGTACTAGCTGATAATGTTGGACTTATTGTAAAGGTAACGAAACCATTATCATCAATTTTAGAAACTCTTGCACCAAAAGTTAATCCCGCCGTTCCAAATGAAGGATTACATGTAGGTGGTGCACCATTTTGTCCTGCACTTACATTGTAATTAGTAATTACTTGTGTCCCAACAGTTACGAATGATTCGTTTGCAAATGGTCTACCAATTTTCCCAGAGGTTAATCCTTCACTTGCACCACTTGATTCGCTACCACTTTTTACTTCTTCATTGTTTTCACTAAGTAGTAGTGTTGGACTTGCAAGTACTTTTGTTGCTGTAGAGGTTACTTTAGCTTTCAAAAAATTCATCAGCTGTTTGTCTGGATACTTATATCCAGGATTAACAGTAGCACTTTCAACTGATTTATTAGCCGGGGGAACATATCCTCCGAATATTGCGGATAGTTCACCACCATCATTTATGAAAAATGTATTACCAAATCTTTGCGAAAAACTATTTGAAATATCTGTGCCATCTTTAAGATTCACATCCAGAATTTTTACGGAAAGAGCAACTTGACGCTGTCTAAGATCTAGTTGTTTTAGATATTTGTCTGCTATAGATATTAGGTTGTGGTCTCCTATTAAGGTTATAGTCTGTAACCTTGAGTCTGTAGTTCCTATTAAACCAGTTAAAGGACCACTTACTGCTCCATAGGTTTGAATAGAAGTGTCTTTAAGAGTTATTTTTGGACCCGATGATACTCCACTATCTTCATAGGATGTAGATGTTGAAGTGACATTTACCTTTGATATTAAGGCTCCTAAACTTGCCAAATAGTCAGCAGCTGAAGCAGCTGATGCCTGATTTAGTCTATAAACTTTGGATATTTTAGGGCCAAAGCTTTTGCCTAATACATTTGGTCCGACTAATATTAAATTACCTTCCTTCTTCGCTTGCAAACCTGATGCAAGTAGGACACTGTTGAGTGCTCTATCATATGGCTCATTCTTGATTGTAATTGTAACCTTAGGTAGTAGATCTCCTGATTCTGAGGATGGTTTATCAGGTACATATATAAATCCATAACTTCCTAGCTTTGCAATTGACATAATTGCATTCTTAGGTTCTTCCTCCTTTAAAGTCATTGATATATTAGGACCATCTAATTTTATATAACCTCTACTTTTTAGTACCATTGTGCCAATTGCCATGTCTCCTAGAGGAGGTGCGCTAGCTCTTTGCCTATTCTCTAGATTGGATTCCTTTTCAGTGAGATTGTCCTCAATAGATTTTGGCGAATTAATAATAGTTTTATTGTTAGCTGATGTGCTTTCTGTTTCAGGTATAGGCCTAGTAAATTTAATAGTTAAAATATCTTCAGAGGGCATTATTTTAGGTTCTTTCAATGTATAACCTTTTGAAGACTCTACCTTTAGACCGTAAATCTGATGTTTTGTCTTGGGATCTCTACCTAGAGCAAATATCTCAATTGCCTTAATTCCAGCCTCAGGCAATGAAAGAATTTTTGGCTTAATGTATTTTTGCGAGCCGCCAGAATATACTAGTGTGCTTTCCCATTTGCTGTTTTCATTTGACAATGTAGCTTGACTTGCTTTTTTTACTCCAGGTATTGATATATTGAAGCTATCTCTATATAGTTGGAGCCTAGTCTGATTAGAATTATTTGTCTTATTACTAATTGAACTTATAGGCATAGCAAAGGCTTTTAAATAGTCAACAGTTCCTAATAAACCAAAACTAGTTAGTAAAGAATATATAGATATAAATATGACTTTTCTTTTACCCACAGAAAAAATTATAACTTTTTATAATTATAACATCTATAAATTATTTTGCAATCGTTTGAATTGCAAAGACATAAGTATTTAATCGTCAAAAATTGAATTTATGTCTTTTGTATTTATTGGATTTTCAGAATATTGCTGCTTCAGAACTTTATTATATGTATTTTCTATGGCTTCAGCATCCCAAAACAGGGTCCTCTCTTCGTAGCCAAAACCTATCAGCTTTCCTCCTTGTTTACCGCCAAAGCTAATACCAAGCAATTCTGTTAATTGATATATTGGATCCATGCCTCTTAGAGTTGTTGGGTTATGCCGATGGTAGTTGATTTCAAACTCTTCTGGTCTTGAGCTGATAACATTTTGCGTATCAACTAATCTCTGTTCATTAACTATCTCTTCACTTTTTAATTTTGAATAAGATCCGGTTGCCAGTATAAGCAAAAAGGAGACTATATATTTCATGGAATTTTGTGCCTTCATTTTTTATTATAGCAATTAAGAATGTAAATACAAGCAAATTTCGTTTAATTCTATTTCAAATTATCTAAACTGGTTCGATTTTTTATCCCATATATATTTGCGATCAGGTGGCTTTTCGATTCCTCCACATATAATATTTCCTTTTACTGCATCATCTATTAGCAAATCGAACTCATTATTATTTTCAATATTAATTGGCAACACTTTTAACTCTTTCAGCCTATTGTTAAGTCCTTCCTCAAATGGCTCAATGCATTCCTTAGTTTTATTTGATTCGTTTAGCCAGTTAATATATTCATCGGAATAAACAAAAGGCAACCATTTGGATTGGCTTTTGAATAAGATCAATAGAAATGAAGTGAGGACGCTCATCGTAATTATTGATTTAATCATAGTTTCTTTCTGTCTATATACATAGTCTTAATTGCTTAGAATAATTACCTTTATCATAAGCTACCCATTAGTTAATTTTATAAATCTAGATTAATTCAATATCTTCATATCCACATCTTTACGCCTTTTTAGTTGTTGAAACTGTAGCTTGTACTTTAATTAATATTATTTATTGATCATGGCCCCTAATCAAATATTCATAGATTCCCTAGGAAACGAAAGCCATGATCTATTAGGAATGCAAAATGAAGATCAGCTTGAGGAGGCTTTGAGACCGCTTATGAAAGAAAAAGATTTCGATAGCACTTTATTCAATCAAACCCTAATTGTATAAACTTTTCAACCTAATTCTTTAGCTATTACCGTTTTAGTCCTTTGTTAAAAATTTCTCATTTCATTGAAGCCTATATTCTTTTCTATAACAGTAAAAAATATTATATTTAAATTAATAGTTTTTATCATACGTTAATTTAGTATTATAGATCTACCACCTAGCATGCTATTGCATGTCTGAACTTAAAAACCTGTCTGTACTAACAGCTCCTATTGGCCAACTGAGCGGAGATGGTCAACTCAGGGAATCAGTGAGTGAACGCAGAGGAAGAAAAGGAGCCGATTTCCCTCTTTGGTACATTCCTCCAAATTTAATTAGTCACTTCGGGCTTCCTGGCACAGCAATTGAAGCTGTAGTAGCAGAAGACCCCTCTGTGATTTCATGGCTGAAATTACGTTTTGGGGGACAGTCCTTTGAGATAAGTTTGGATATAGATCAACTTCGTGAACTGGCCAGTGATCTTCCTCCTTCACCCACTAATCGTGATATTTGTACTTGATAAATACAAGATATTTTTTTACAGCTATATTGTTAGATGTTGTTGATACTAACTATTTAATTTCAACACTCTTTACAATACTTATGTATGAAAAATCTCCATAAGATTACAATTCATAATCGTAATTCTGGCCAAACACATACATTTCAAGTTCCAGAAGGAGATTACATTTTAAGATGTTTAGAATCACAAGGTGAGCAACTTCCTTTCTCTTGTAGAAATGGTTGTTGTACAGAATGTGCAGTTAGAATTTTATCCGGTGAAATGGATCAAACCGCATGTATTGGTCTCTCTAAGGAACTTAAATCTCAAGGATATGGACTTTTATGTGTAGCTAGAGCTATAGGCCCTCTTGAAGTTGAAACTCAAGATGAGGATGAAGTATATCAGCTTCAATTTGGGAAGTATTTAGGAAGAGTTAAAGCCAGAGCAGGGAATCCATTTGAAATATAAATGATTATTAATTACTAGAATTGATTGGATTAACTCAATTTAATGTATTTTATTATCCATAGCGAACTGCATTTGTTTTTTGCATTGGTAATGCAAACTGCTTAAGAATTAACCCAACAAACTTGCTAAAAGCCAAAGGTTTTTTAATTCCTGAGGTTGATCTCCATTCTCTGAATGCATCTACAATTTTTACTCGAAGTTCTAGAAACTTACCATCATCGAAATTGTATACCCAAGGGAAAGCATTTTTAGATGTATTATTAGTTTTAATGATGACTTCTTCATCAAAAGAAACTGGGTCAATTCCTAGTAATTGATAAAATTCTCCCCGTTCGCAAACGGTAAGAGTATGAGTAAGAAATACTGTCCAGAGAAAGAATCTGCTTAAAATCTTCCCTCTAAAACCTTTTGTCATTCCTGGCCAACATCTCATCATTACGTTGATGCAGTCACCATGTCTATTTTCGTCTTGGCACCAAGGCTCAAAGAAATCAAATAAAGGAGCGAATGCATTATCGGGATTTGCTTTTAGATGTCTGTCCATAAGTATGTAGCGCCAATATCCAATTTTTTCTGAAAGGTATAAAGAGTAGAGGACCCAACTTAAAGGGAAAAATGTTGCAGCTCTTTTTCCACCAAGGTGAGGGAGATCAACCTCTATTCCTTCAGAAACAAGCGCTCTACTTAAGAATCCAGCATGCCTGGCTTCGTCTCGTGCTAAAAATTGAAAAAATTGACCTAACTCTTTCCTTCCTGACTTCTTAAATCGGTTGGATATTTCTTTAAATAATAAAAATCCAGAGAACTCTGATACGACTGATCTAACTAGATAGCTTTCATAAATCGCTTTGTCTTCTGGTGACAGTTCATCTAGTCGGTCTAGAGAAGCTTTTCTGTCAAAATGATTTCTGTTGTAATCAGCCTCCATCTCTTTATACATAGCTTGAAATTCTTCTCGAGCCTGATCTAAATCTGTTTTGGCAGCTTTATCGAATTCGGTAGTGTAAAAACGCGGAGTCAACAGATCCTCGTCTAGATGGGGAGGCAGTTGGTTAGTACCTCGGGTATCGACTCTTAGTCCAGGCTCTTTAGAAGCTGTCGCTGTCATTGACTTCATCCAGCAGGACAGTCATATTAGTCCTTGATTAACCTTTTCAAGATTTTTTTTTAAAGAGTTAAATAATTTTCAGTATTAACAAGGGCATCTTTGTCAGGATTAATAAAAAAAAGAACGATTCTGTAAAAATTTAACATGAAGTATAAGATAGGCTTATATGTGACAGGAAGAATTAGTGGCATAGCTTATTCCTGGATTGCTCTGGGATATTTGAACTAAATTCTTTTAAAGATTTTGCAGGCAGTATATTATTTATGATTTAATTGTTTTCTATAAAGTTTCGTTTTAGATAAGTTGATGTTTAGAATCCAAAAAAAACATTGCTATCAATAGATTTCGGCTAGTAATAGAATTTATTTACCTAAAAAAGAAATAGATTGATTTCAAACGACTTTTACCTAAATAGAAATCTTTATAACGCTAAATGTTGGCTAATTATGCTTTAGCAATGATTAATTGATGACATATATTTGAATTATTTAATAGTACATTAAAGATTAACAATCGTATATATCATGATGATTATTTATTAAGGGTTGGGATTATATATTAAATATATATAAACAACAGATTATTAAGATCGGTAATCAGTGATAAGGAGAATTGACACACTTAGAATATTAAAACTATAAATTATTATTTCTATAGTTGAAATCTTTAAGGTATAACTTTTAAAAGTTTAATAGTTGTGATTAGTGAAATATAATTGAATGTTAGTAGAAGAAATTACAGGGTTTATATATTGTGGTGAATATATTAATTAGTATCGTTAACCTTGATTAGCTTACTACTAATAATAGAAATTACAAATATACAAATAATAGCAAGTATAAGAACTTTCATGCCTCCATCAAGTACTCCAGCACCTAATGCAACAACAGGGGGGTTGGATAAAGCAATACTTATTATAAGGGCAAGTAGGAACTTTTTTAATGGTGTTTTTGTAAGCCCTATACCATAACTAATAAAGTCAAATAAACCTGTCATTAGAAGACCAATCATGAGGAATATATTATTCTCTATGTGTCTCTTACCGACGTTTTCGACATTATTCATAAAATTTTGTCCAACTAGTCTTCTCACTAATCTCCTGCCAAACTTTCTGGATATGAAAAAACTTATGGAACATGAAACTAGATCAGCAAGACATATGATTACTACACCTTTCTTGAATCCAAGTAATGCGCCAGCCAATAAAGAATAGGGAGTACTTGGAAGTGCTGGTACGATTATGCTGCTGGTTCTAAGAGCAAATATTGATATAGGTATAAATATTCCTAAATTTTCCACATTATTTCTTAGATTTTCTAATCCGTATTTATTAATGAATAATGAGAGCAGTATGAATAATAAGAAAAAAAGGAGAATATTTAAGGTTTTTTTTGAGAAAAAGGGTTTAATCAATACCATATTTATATAGATAGACTAATTTAGTTGAATTTAGTAGCTTTTCTCTAAATATAAGTGTTTTTATAGTTCTTGACTGTCGTTAGATTTATATTTCGCAAGATTGCTCATAAAACCTATCGAATTACTTCTGTTATTGGAGATCTGTTTAGTATCAGACTTGTAGCAGACTAGTCTTTGAGCAGATGATTCTCTGGAAAGTAGGTTCTAGCTTTGAGATGAAATAGATCGATTCGATTGATTATTTTTAATATTTGAAGACTTTTTCAAATTCATGTTGATAGTCCCCATTCTTATCTATGATTAGAGTCATATCAACTACAATGACTGATAAATGTCCACTAGCAAGAGGGAAGAGGTAATTTCACATTTGAGATATATCCGTGAAGAACTCCGGGTTATGCATCAGATGCTTAATGAGGATGGGTTATTACCTGAGGTATCAGAGTTGAAAGAAGTTCACGCTTCTCTTGATGCTCTTTACCAGCTTTTAGCAGGAAAGGTCAAGAAAAAGCCCAAACCTGAATTCGACGATTAACCTAGTTGTTTTAATATATTTAATTATGGAAATAAGTAAAAAATTCAAATGAATGTAGTAACTAATATTAAATTAATTCTCACATTTTATAATTATTAATCATGTAATAAACAAACCTTGTTCTAGGATTATGGCATTTCCATTTTTCTTCTATCTTCATGAAGCTCCTCTAATTCATTGTAAATATCAAGAAGTTGCGTCTTAATGGATTCCATATCGTTTATCTTCGTTAAAGTTTTAATTGTGTTTAGAAGATGCTCTTTAGCATCAATGAGAAGCCTGCATTGAAGGCTGCCTGGTTCATATGACATAAGAAAATGATTTATAATAATTTTTAATTATCTACTAATACTCTTTTCTCTGTGGTAATTAATGATACATAAAATTCAGCAAAGATTTCCCAATTGCTTCCATTTATCAAGTCCTGCTTTGATATTATCTTGATTATCAGTCGAATTTCTTAATTCCATTGCTTTAAGTAGTGATTCTGTTGCTTTTATTCCAGCAATGCTAGCTTTCTCTTGGTATGAACAAGCATTTAGCTCATCACCATCTTTATAGTACTTTTCCGCTTCATCTAAGAATTCTAAAGCTAAAACTCTTTCTTTGTCCCAGGTTTTCATAAGTTCATTAAATAATTCTAATTCTTCAGCCACTAGCGGGCTTCCACTAACAACTAAAACAAATAAACCGATAAAAACGCATATGAAGAAATTCTTAATTCTATTTTTCATTAGAATCTCAATTTTTAGTAAAATAGCACAATATCTAATAGAATTATAACTACATAATATCTTTTATCTAGTTTCCTTGCATTTCAAAACATATCGGTTTCTATTCTTATGTTATTAGCAATATCTTGTTAAATGCTCTTTTTATAATATAATGAACATAGATTTAAAATAAGCCAAAGAGAAGCAGATACCATGTTTGAATCAATAGACGTCGTTCATAGCGTCAACATTATGGTTGCAATTTTGCTAGGGGGAGTTTGTTACTATCTTTATGACTTGTTTAAAAAAGCCAACCAGGAAATGAACGAATGAATAGATGTTTATATAATTACATCTAAAAGCAAATCTCAACTCTAAAACATAATTACTTTACAAAATAAACTACACTATCATTCGTTTGTTTGAAATAGAAAATATTTATATTACGAGAGCAATTAATTCATTTTATTATCAATCTCTAGAACTTTATTATTGATGTAATTTTTTAGAATTTATAATAATTTTCTAGAAATTTAAAGATTCCAACTTTATCCCTAGGTTGAACTAAGGATAGAGAAGTCAAGGAAAAGTACTCTTATCGACACTTTTTTTTATTTTACCCCTTGATTTATTTTAAATAAGAGAGATCTTTATATATATAACCTATATGAACTATGGCTCAATTCATTTTTTTCTTGCTGTTTACTCTAGTAGCTCTAACAGCCCTCTTATATTTAAGTAAAAATCCAAAGGCTCAAGAAGCTAAGTCACTATTGCCGGATATATACCAAAAAATCAAAGAGTTACTCGGCAAAACTACGAAGTTATTAACTCTCATTTACGAAATAATTAAAGAAATGACAGTTCAGGAAGAAGATACAAACGATTCCTCTGCTAACAATAATAATCAAAGCACATCAGAATCCCAACCCACTGAACCTAGTGAAAAATCAAACGCATCAATTCAAAATCAGGAAAAATCTGAATCAGTACAGATAGAGGACATAAAAGAACAATCCTCTGATCCCTCCAATGTCCAAGAAAACTCAACTCAAACAGTTAATGATATGGAATCAGAATCAGAAGCAGAAGCAGAAGGTCTATCCCAAACTCCATCTCAACCGATAGTCAATTCTCCCCAAGAATCTATTGATCCAGAATTTTCTTCAGGGAGTGTAGTAAATGATTTATCTCCCGATGACAAAAAAACAGATTAATGTTTATATAATACAACTAAATATTTGTTTAATCGAATAACATCGAATAGCCAACATTAGTGAGAAGCTCAATTGCAATTAAAATAATGCCTAATCAAAAAGAAAATGATTCAAACAAATCACCGGATAACGTTAATCGAGCTAGGGAGAAATACCTAGGTAGAAGTATAATGAATTTACCAATAATGAATATTAGAACGAATAAAAAGCAAACAGTCTTTAAATTGTTTGGATTCGAGATGACTGCTCCAGAAGGTTTGAGGAATCCAGGATTGATATATACTCTATTTATATTAGTTAACTTAGTTATTTTTGTACTTTTAAAAAACCAGTTAACCTAAAGTCTATTCTTATCCTCTTTTCTACTTATCTATTAAAAATGCTTTACTAATCAGGAAAATATTAGAAATTTTTTCATTAAAATCATCCTTTCTTTAGGTATATATACTGGAATCAAGGTGATTCCTTTATATTTTCTTAATATTGTGTGACATTCATCGATTATGTGATCTCTATCGTTTAGATGTAGAGAATGTTCAGTACAGCTGTTAGCTGCTGAAATCTCATGGACAAAGATCACAAATCACGTCTTGAGGCCGCAATGGTTTCATGGAAGCTAAAAGGTAACTTTCTTCTAGCTGAGGCATGTGCAGAAGTTCTAGAATTAGAGGAGACACGATTTTTAAATAATAAAAACTACTATTCTGAGGCAAAATAGACTCTTTGAACTATTCCGTATCTATATATAAGCATTTAAATAATTAGGCCAAATTTATTAAAGTTGTTAATCCTCCAACTTTTTCTTCCTTTCCAATTGATAAAAATGTTCCTTCCCCAGAGTATCTGGAATAGTTACTCTACATCCTTTGTCTTTTTTTAGATTACAACCTGGTTTAGCTCTTCCTACTTTCCAACTACAAGTAACTTCTTTTGATTCTTTTTTTACAACTTTCCAACCATCTTTAATATACTTATCTATACTTCCTCTATTACATATAATAGAAATATTTTTCTTTTCTATTACAGTTTTCTGAATATTTGTTAGTTTAGGAAGATTTATTTCTGGGATTTTAATTTTTTTAGCATACTCGCAACCGCTCAA
Organism: uncultured Prochlorococcus sp.; assembly: GCA_902589115.1. Classification (GTDB taxonomy): domain Bacteria; phylum Cyanobacteriota; class Cyanobacteriia; order PCC-6307; family Cyanobiaceae; genus CACIRS01. The sequence continues at coordinate 12,027 of CACIRS010000010.1, read as the reverse complement.
AAATGTTAGAGATATAGTTGCTGATAACAAAAAGAATCGAGGATTCATAAAAAAAAAATGATTTTATTATAATATCATGTAAAGCTTTTTAAGGTTGAGAGCAAAAAAGTTGGTTTAGTCAACTTTTTTGCTCTCTTAGGCTTTATAAGAAAGTTATGCATAGGCAAGCTACAGCTACTGCAAAACCTGCATATTTAATAAATTCATTTTGCTCCTTAACCGTGTTAGAAAGCAATAAAGAAGAAAGAAGAACAATTACGATGTTTGAGTCCATTGGATTAAATTAAACTTCATTTTAATTATCTTAGACGATTTCTACTTTCGTTGGATTTTTTAATTATATTTAATTTTATAAATTCAAACGATGCTAAATTCACTTTATCGCGAACGCATCAATTCCCTATATTCGTAAATTAATGTTAAATTTCTTATAGAGGATAAAAATATAATATAATCAAAGAAATTCCTATAAGATCTATGCCAATAGCCAAAAAAGATGATCTTAGACTGAAATTAGGTAACTTATTCCTAGCTGCTTGTTTGTCTATCGTGCCAACCATTATCACTTTAGGATTATTCGGAGCTCATGGTTATATTTTGTGTAGGAAACTAGATGTCAGAACAAACGAAACTGAGATCTCTTTTATAGAAGATAAATGTAATGAAGCATCTATTGATTCTCTTTACTCATATTTTATCTGGATTTGGATTTTCATTACTGTCCCTACCTGGCGATGGTTTTATCTAGGCCACGTTCGGCGCTATAATAGCAATAGTAAGTAAATTTGTTTAAATTGCTGTTAATTCAGCGTTATTGACCCATTCTTCATTAATTAAGAGGTCTTCTAAGTATTCATTTATATCAATATCAAATATTTCTCTATCAGGACAACTATGTATTATTACTAAATGACCTTCTTCATCAATTTTATATTCTCCTTCATCCGGCTTATGCCAGTCGTTCTCTATACTCTGTTTTTTATACCCAAGTGTTTCTATTTCATTTTTATATTGTCCGTGTATCGTTATATGTAGCATATGTTGTTCGTCAAATTTTCCATCATAACTCTCGTAGAAATCATCCCAAGAATTGTTTCCTGTATCAATTTCACTGTGTCCAATAATATTGTTCATAAGATCCATATAATAAGATCTACATTTTATTCTAATAGTCTAAATTATAGGTAATTTGCTACTATTCTTATTTTTAAAATATCTTATCCAAATTCGCCTTTCATCAGTGTTGTAGAATCTATATGTTCTTAAATTTTAGTTAATATTACTTGCTTATGAATCTTATAGAGCCATCATTACTAGTTTCACCTGTTAATTCTGGACTGACTAAGTCTATTTCTAGTAAAGATGGCACACTAAGTTTTTACCTTAATATTATTGGCGGAGATTTTAATATCTCAGGAGGCATTTTTGGATCACAGACTATTAAAACAATACCTATATCTACATCGGATCAATCTTTTCTAGTTCAAAATATAAGTGAAATTAATGATCGTATAACACTTAAACTAGAATTTGTAGATAATTATCAAAACAGCGATATTTCTGTTTTTTATGACACTAATATAGATTTAGATGATCCGAATGTACTAGGTCTAGCACTTTCGAATTCAAATAACGAAAGATATTGGTGGGAAATAATTATTGATTCTACAAAACTTCAAGACAATTCATATCTTAGATATGCTTTACTTCATGAGATAGCTCACACTTTAGGATTGGAACATCCCTTTGATAACCAGGATGGTGATATTTACAAAGGGATTATATCTCCATGGGACAGCGCATTCCCAGAAGATACAGTTATGGCATACAGAGCGCCAAGAACTGGAAGTTGGCCTCAATCTCTTACTGAAAATGATTTAACTGCTTTAGAGTTAATATGGGGAAAAAATATTCAATCAAATAACAAATTTTTTGATTCAACTTCCTATGGATCTTTGGAAGACGATCGATTATTAGGTCTTTCAGGAGCACTTTACAAGTCTGAATATATTAATGGTTCACTTGGTAATGACACCTTAGTTGGTTTTCGCGGAGCTGACTTTCTTATTGGTGGAGCAGGTAATGATGAACTTCGAGCTGGTAGTGGAAGAGATACCTTAGCTGGAGGCTTAGGAAATGACAATTTATATGGTGGATTTGGTTTAAATACCTTTAAGGATGAAAATGACGATTATCAAGACAATTTGTATATCAAAAGTGATCAGTTTGCATATAACTGGATATACAACACAACCAACAACAATTCTTCAGGCGAAAAGGTAGATATAATAGAGGGATTAGACGCTAATGATCGAATTTTTATTCAAGGAGTAAGCACTTTATCTCTTTCCTTCAAAACAACAGATTATCTCAGTCCTCTAGGGGTTTTTGTAAGTGGAATAGGCATTTATAGTTCAAACTACTTAGAAGCAATTTATATTGGTAAAAATTTGAGTATCAATGACTTTAGTTATATTGCAAAAGGGTTAACCTAGGTTATAATAACTAATGATATATACTTAATCTATAATGATTAAATACTTTAAGCAATTATTAGGATTGATTAAGGTATTAAAATTGAAAATCATACTTAATTTCTTTTGCTTTGTACCAATTCTATTATTTATATCACTCTATAACCCTACCTCAACCCTATCAGTAGAGACTTATAAATACAATATGCTTCAGTGGAGAGAAAAAATTATATTAGCAGAAGAATATCTACAAATATCAGACAAAGAACTAAAAAATGGTAATAGGTTTAATTCCTGTAAATATAAGGTTCAGGCAAGTAGGTTTGGTTCAGAAGCCTATAATTATTTATTGAAAGCTAAAAAAACCGGTAATTCACTTATCTCAATTGATGAAGAAGACAAACTCATGAAAAATATAGAAAAATGGTCAAGCTTATCCTCTTGCAAGCGAGTAATTTCACTTTTTGGTTAGATGAATAAATATCAAAATAAACATTTTTATATAAGACTGAGTTCATCTCTAGTATGTCTTTCATTATCATATCTATTCATCACTCCTTATCTGGCTATATTTAGTTTTAAACAAGCATTAGATCGACTTGATGAAAATAAAATTTCCAGTTTTGTTATTTTTCCATCTATCAGAGAAAGTTTAAAGCGTCAACTTAATTATTCTTTTCAGGAGGTTATAGAATCCAACTACTCAAGTACCTTAGCCCCATTAGGTTCGATATTCTTCAGACCTGTTGTTAACAGGATTGTTGACGCTACCGTTACACCAAAAGGTTTACAATATTTGATAAGGACGGGATCATTAACCAAGTCATTCAATCAAACGCAAGGCTCAAATAATAACTCTTTATCTCTCCCAAAAAAGAATAAATCAAATTATTCACTTTACTACGTAAATATAAATAAATTTATTCTTAGCTCATCAAAATCTGAGAGTGAAAACCCACTTAAATTAGTATGGATTCGTTTTGGACTGAAATCTTGGAAGTTATCAGATATTGAAATACCAACGAGCATTTTAGTAAATCAACTTCTTAGGTAGCATTACCTATCTCTTTGTTTTATGCTAATTGTATGGATAAATTCTTAGGTCTTATTACTTAGGTACTTTATTTGTTGTAATTTTAATCTTAAATATTCAATTATCATCTATATTACTAGATATTGTAGGGAATCCAATGAAGAACTATCCCATAGAGGAAACCACTTTAGATGAGAAAGACGCTCTTGACTCTTACTTTGAGTGCATAACTTCTTGTTCTTGGTTGGGAGGAGAAGACGTTGAGTGTGTCACTAAATGCGTGGAGGTTCATCTAAAGAATGAAGAGGAATAAAACATTGCCTTAATTAGTCAATAATAGAAAATCATTGACAAACCAAACCTATTTATCTAAACGATTTACTTCAGCTAACTTGACTGCATAAAATACTCAATTAACTTGATTTTTTAATTCTATACAGGAAAATGTTAGTAACAGCTTTGACTCAATGACCATAAATCATCTAAAGGCCGAAATTTCTGTTGAAATGTCTTTAAATAATGCAGTAGACCGTATGAGAATAATAAAAGGTAAAGATAGATTGGCGCTCATTAATGAATATAGAGAATGGCTAACCACGCCAAATATAGAGGAAGAGGTGTTAATTATTCGGAATATGAAAAGTAACTAATTTACTTTTTCTTTCGCGAAGACTTAGTTTCTAGAACTTCAAGCAAAGATTCAAGCTCACTCATAATTCTTTTGACCTCAGCAGTGTCTGGCATAGTTTGTTCTTCCGTCACACCTGCGTGCATCACACGCAGGTCCTTCCTTAGTTTTTGCAGTTGATTTTTTACCAATTCCTTTTTCTCACTAGCTTTGGTAGCCATTTCGGTCAATATATTTTTTAAATTTTATCCTATTTGGCCCCAAATAAAAGTCATATATTTATCTTACTAATCTAATTTGGAAACATCTTCATAAAATATCCCCAATTAAAAGACTTTCGATTTTACTTGTAGATTTTATTTAGGTCCTTTTCCAATCAGAAATAAGATCATATTAAGAAATCATTTACATAGCTTTGCCCCTATGACATTGCCACTACTGGTTTTTTGAATCATCTAACCTTATTTGATCAAGAATTTGTAATTTGTTTTTGATTTTCTAGACACAAGCCTTCACTCATCTTAAGAAAATATTAAGACGATTGTAACTATTTTGTGCTTCAGGACTCCTGTGTCTTAATATTTTCTTTATGAAGTACTACGATCCGTTGGCTGGTAAGGAATTATTGCCAGTAATATTGGCTGTAAATTCTGATACTGCCAAAATTTTAAAGCAGATGGCAGATGACATGGATCTAAGTTTAGACGAAGTCGTTAGTACCATTGCTGATGATTCTGTAATTGGTTTATCCGTTTCTCTGACTAATGATTTTTTTGAAGATGTAATAATCCCAGATAGTTTTACTATGGCCGATTTGAACAATTACGGCAAAAGAGTTATTTAATTTGTAGGTGTTAAACTTATCTCAAAAAAAAGTATAAAAAGGAGCGCATCATGTTAATTTCTCTACACCTTATTGTTTGACTTGCTTTACTTCTTAGTATATTTATTTAGATAGGTATAGTTTTCTTTAGTAAAATAGTTTGAATATTATAAACCAACCATGCTTAGGCTCTCAAGGGCCTTCTTAAAAAAAAGGCTAAACATAAGATTTTGTTCAATTTGGCTTGTTTTATGGGGTAATCTTTCTTTGATACTGGATTCATTTTTAATGAATATTGGTTTATATAGCATTGAATCTAATTGGCATTATAGAATTTATTACTATATGCTTATAATTTCTTTTATAATATGCTCCTGGCTGTATCCCAAAATCCCATCTAGAGATGCTTTGCTTGCTTACATAAGTAAACAATATCATAATTAAAATGATGATCTTTTGTAATATTAACGTTCCCGAAATCCTGGTTCAAATCTTCTTCTAGAAGCTTCAGTTCTTAGAAGCAATTCTCTGGCAATACTTACTAGAGTGTATTTAAGCGCTTTGCCAGATTTAAACATAGCTTCGCTAATTATCTTGGTTCTAGCTAATTCAGCTTTGTATGCTCTACTTAATGCTTTCTCGGCATCTAGATTTGCTAACTCAGCTTTTTTGGATAATCTCTCGGTTTTTGACTTGGGTATAACTTGCAACTCGCTTTCAGCTTCGTCCCATTTCCATATCCAAGACGATTTAGACTTTGTTAGTGAAGATGGTTTTGCTTGAAATGCCATTTTATCTTTTGCTTTAGGTTACTTAGAATAGTCGGTTGGGCCAGATTTACGGGAACAGATTTAAATAATGTCGTTTGGTGATAATCCGTTAATAATTATATTCCAGTGCCAAGACCTTTTATAGTCAAGTCTACTTCTACCAAATGTACTCTTATATTTAAGTGTATTGTTGCTGTTTTTTGATATAAGGTGCTGCTGAACTCTCGACTAATTCCTTAAATGCTTTCCTTTCATTGTTGATAGATTTAATAGATATCATGCATGAATTTTTTTTTAATTTTTCGAGTCTATTTAGTTGGAACTTTGCAGATATAATGTCATTACTGTATAAGTATAATTGTTCAAAACATACTCTAAATAGCCAACCACTATCTCCACGGAAGCAATTTATAGTACCTCCTAGGCTACTAATATAAATAGGGTTTTTTGGCATTTTTATTCAAGGTAAGGAAGTTAATTAAAACTTAATAATTTTCTAAAAAGGGGTAAACATTTAAGTCTCTTGATTTAGCAACTATTGTTTTAACATGAATTTCGGCAATTCACCTGTTCAGTTACATTAGATAAACTACCTAGGTGTATCAACTTAGGTAGTTTTTCATTGAAATATACAAACTAATATTAATAATTTAATCATTAATATATTAAATTAAATATATAAGTCTTATTACATATCACTCCTGCCAATAATCTAAAAAAACATAAAAATATTAATGAAACTATATTTTGTAGGTGCTTTTTAAAGCTTCTAGCTGGCGTAAATGCCTAATGCCCACCATAAGTAATCTAGCTTTGAGCTGTAAATCATCGTAATCAAGCCATTCCCTGTTATCAGCTCAGTTATCGCAACTAATGAGATTCCAATCATTGCTAGCCGTCCATTGGTCAATTCAGCTAGCTTTAGGCCTTTGTTTTTCATGGGTGTTTCTACCTATACATCCTTTATAGCATATTGAGCGTAAATACCTAATGATTTAGAGATGGGACGTTGATTTCTTCATTAGGGTCAAGACTATTGAGTTTTTGAGTCAATAATTTCCTTTGTTTCTCATGTATCTATCTACCATCAGTATTTTTATTTCATTTGGCCATCTTTTTAGTAAAGTTACTAGTTTTTCATTTTTGAGTTCATTCACAATAGCTTCTATGAACTTATTATCTGGATGATTAAAAATAAGTTGAGTATTTTTATCGAAAAATTCTATTTTTTCTTTGTTTGTCATTTATGCAATTAGTTTATTCAAGGAATTTCAGATTTCCTCCATTACATATATGATGGGCGAGTGCAACACTAATGCTGGATTGCTTCTCTAGACTTAATTTCTTATTGGTTTTTAAATAATAGTGTGCACTCTCTATGCATTCATTATCCCTTTTTGCTTTTGTGACTATAGGCTCGAGATAAATGATAAAACTAGAAATGAGTAGGAATAGAGCTATTGGCTTCTTATGTTCAGATAATGTGTAATATGCTTTCTTTCTTGTTTTAAGAAACCATCTTAGTAACGAATCAGGAAGTCCAATCTGGACAAATAGTATTTCGACCCACCAAGGTAGGCCATTATTTCGTTTGGCTTTGCCTACTCGCTTCTTGGCCTCGTCGCTCATAGAAATTCTATTTTCTACGATCTTAATATATCTGAGTTCTATCAGGATGAAAATCAACTAGCCACTTATGAAAGAGGGCTTAACTTTTTTCTTATATTCACCTTCTCTTTTTAAGAGCTGCAACACCTTTTAATTAACTTCCTGAGAGTCTTATAAATACATTAATTTACGGAATGTATCCCTTTATTCACTTATAGTGTTTTATTAAAAATTCTATTTTGCTTACATTTCCAAAATCCATGTATAAACAAGACAAAGACTCCATTATTGCAGCTTCATCTATTTGGGTTTCTGTTTTATTAAATATATTACCGGGAGTAGGTTCCGGTTATCTTTATCAAAGAAGATGGAAGGCCTATTGGCTTACTGGTTTTTTAGCCTCTGTAATTTTGTCTCTAGGACAGCTTAATCTCTTCATCAAGGATCCAGCAGACCCATTACCTTCGAATAATATGATAGGTATTTATGGTGTTATTATACTTTCCATCTTTACTTCCATAGAAGCTGGTCTTGCGGTAATAACAAAAAGAGCTCAAGTTAAATCCAATTAGTTTTAAATTTACCTAATTCTTATTCCCTACGTTAATATTTTTCATTCTGTGGTTGGAGGATTTTGCTTGTATCTTCTGATGAGCTAGTATTTATTTGATATATGTAAATCGCATGCCTAGAAAAAAAAGACGAAAGTTAAGTCCAGAGCTTGAATCGGAAATAGCAGCTGCTAAGCGAAAAGTTGAATTGATTACTGCAATTATTAATGATATAGATGATGAGGAAATACAAGGTGAGTATAGAACGGCATTTAATCCAATAAAATACGCATATACTTATGTGTCAACTCTTTATGATTCAGAAGGCTTGACAGAAGGAACTCAAAAAGGAATTGAGGATTATAAAGCTAATTTGAATAAATTTGAGGATGAATATGAAATCTAGTCAATAGACTTATTCCTTAAATTAATAATTTCTATCCCATTCATACCTTTAGAAATCCCACCATTAATATAATTAATGCCAAATAAGGTATATCCAATATTAAATGATTTTATTATTATTTCATAGTAATCTGTGTAATCTATACCTATGATTTTATGATCTAATATCTTTTCAATATTTTTTCTGGTATTGTCTTCATTATCTTTTTTATCAATTATATAGTTTCTACTATTTATATTGTCGATAATGGAGGCAACAAATTCATTTAAGGCTAATTTTTCTAGTAGTATTTTTCTATCATTAAGAGTATCTTTTTTGTAATTCGTATGATCTAATTTAACAATTGGAATTTCATATCCTAATTCCTCTTTATCTGAAATAAGATCTTCTTTAAGTTCACTAATTGCTTCATTCCTGTTTGTCTCATTAGTTAGTAACTTGTCTATAAAAGACATTAAATCGTTTTTCCTATCTAATTTGGCTTCATGAAGAGTTCTTATAGATGCTTTGATCATCATTACATCAACGACAGTTTCTCTTATTTTTTCTTTTAGCTTAGACTTTATTACTAATAAATTCTCGCTATCTTGTTTTGAAATAGATAGATCTTTTCTATTCAGCAACCAGTCAATTAATATATCTTCATCTATTCTTGATTTGTTCCATCTATATGAACAACCTATTATTATTATTATTTCATATACATAGCTCTTATAAACATCTTCTACTACTTTTTTAATATCAGAACTATTTATTGCCGAACTATCCAGTTTAATATCATTCTTACTATCATTAGAAGCTTTGAATTGATTGGTTACGTGTCTAGGAGGTATAACTCCTATCTCACAGTACCTACAGCAATCTCCATCCGCCCTAAATAGGTTTAGAGATAAGAATCTATTACATTCTTTACACTCTCTTTTATCGATCTCTTTAATATTCATAGATTTTTCAGAATTCTATCTATATTAGTGTATGACATCAAAATAGCATGTTTAGATTTCAAGCCCTTCTTCAACTCTTTCTGTTAATTTTCTTTGGCAACATTGTTGCAGCTCATAACAAGACAGATGCACATAACGATTGTCTATATGCTAAGGACTATATAGGTTGTATTAGACACCTACAGTATAAAACTATACCAATAACAAGTAATACATCAGAATCGAATTCTTTATATCGTTATGGACCGCTTCGAGTACTCTGGAAATGGAGAAAAGCTTCTGAGTTCAATTATGTAGCTAGAATTTTAAATAATTCCAATAAAACATTATATTTAGCTATTAATTGTGATAAGAGGATGATTAATGTAACAGGTTTAGATAATAAATGGCAGGGTTGGGAGTTTCCTTATAAAGATTTTGAGGCTTCTTTAGTAAGGGACTTCTGTAATTATCAGAAGACATTAAATGATTAAAAATTATACAAATATCCCTCATCTTCATCAGCCCATGGATCCTTATTATTAGAAAAGCTTGAATATTTATTACTTCTTTTGTTTTCTTCTCTACATTTTTTGCTTCGGCATAAATTTGAATAGTTTTTTTTCTTGGTTTTCATATTGCTTTTTAATTTGTATCTTATTACTGGTATCGTTATTGGACTATTTGACGATTTAGTCAACTCTTCTTCAATAGGTGGCAGACCTTCATATGCTCTTTCACATCTTACTCTCTCTTCAGAATTCTTGCAAAAATCTTTTATCTCCTTTCTATTATCAGCAGTAGTAGGTTGAATCATAGAATTTATCAATAATAGAAATATGGAAAACGTCTTTTTTTTACCGCTTAGCTTCATTTAGGAAATGTTCTTCTTTTTTTATCATACAACATCACTATAGATGATTCTATCTCTTTAAAATGTTCTATGACTTAAATACCTTTTTATAATATTTTAACCTTTAAGCTGGTGTAATACTCGTTACAATTTAGGAAAAAATTTCATCTATTAATCATAATAGAAGCTTGTAGCGTATTACAATGTCAGTTACTGATACCACCTTGATTGATGAGGCCATGACAGCTATTAAGGAGGAGTTATTAAAAGACCTTGTTGAATCAATATCAGAAAATTACAAACTTAATGATACTATTCAGGAACATCTCCAAATCTAATTTTTCGAGAAATATATTCATTTATTTAACTTAAAAGTATCAATCCTACTCATATTATTTTATCTTATGAATGAATTATTTACTCAACTCTCCTTAATAATAATTTCATTTACATCCAATTTCTTATCCGCATTAGCTGGTGGAGGAGCAGGCTTATTGCAGTTACCAGCATTACTATTCTTTGGCTTGCCTTTTTCGACCGCACTCTCTACGCATAAGGTCGCAAGTGTTTTTCTTGGTCTTGGCGCATTTTTTAGAATTGTAAAAGAAAACAGATTAAATAAACATATCTCATTCCTAATGCTTTTAGGTGGTTTACCTGGCGTATGGTTAGGAGCAAAATCAGTCCTTGCTATTTCAGAACATACTTTTTCAATCCTTTTAGGTCTCTTAACATTACTTGTATCGTTATATTCACTTTTCAATAAAGGTTTTGGTTTAAATTGTTTCGATAAGGCCTTAACAATTAATAGATTAATAGTTGGCTTTTGTGGTTTTTTCTTAATAGGTTTTCTTAATGGTTCATTGTCCTCTGGAACCGGCATTATAGTAACTATTTGGCTTGTAAAAGTATTCCGGTTAGACTATCTTTCTGCAATTGCACATACTCTTATATTTGTAGGACTATTTTGGAATGCTACTGGAGCTTATTCCCTTACAGTTCAAACTGGTCTGATCTGGCAGTGGATTCCATCTTTAATACTAGGATCATTATTAGGAGGGTATTTTGGAGTTAATTTGGGTATTCGTAAGGGTAATAAACTAGTTAAGAAATCGTTCGAACTATTATGCCTTTCAGTTAGCATCTCTCTTTTATTAAAGCCTTTAATTCTACTGTTTACTTAGTTAAATCCTTTATTATATTTTCTAAATCTATTTTTTCTACTTCTGTAATCACAAATACCTCTTGGACGGTTTTTCCTCTTCTGGCTATTAGCTTATATCCACCATTAATTGATGATGATATTTTTACTCGCAAGCTTTGACATCTTCCTTTTGAAGAGCCAATAACTCCAGGAGTAACTGTCTTAATTCCTTGTTTTTTTGCTAATTTCTCTAGTATTGGAATTAATCCTTCCAGGTAGGAACTATGTGTTATTACAAGTCTTCCCAAATCATTAGAGCCTGCTAAGTGGTCGAAATTTGCTGATCTTGCTACGAAATGAATATAGATCTTTACCAGCAATGATTTGTTCCATAGATACTCTTCGCGAAGAAGTCATGGAAAAATTATCGAGTAACTTTGGCACCAAGGTCAAGGTTTTAAGTGTGGAGTCCCATTCAGAAGAGGTCAGAGGTTTAGCGGTTTGTCCTGGCAAGGTAATAAAGTACGTTTTTTTTTCTAGAACTAAACATATAAGAACAGTTGAGCTCCTAAAGCTTCATAGCAATTCTAAAAGCATTAAATAAATAATTAATGCTGGACTAGTTATTTTTTGATTGCTTAGTAAGAGTCGACATTAAGTGAGTTTCTAGAAATTTTGACTTTAAAATTTGTTAACATCTTTCTAGTGGAGCCAGCGTTAAACCCCTACTAGATAACTGTTGATGATAAAGCTCAGCTTGTTCTAGAGGTCCCCTCCAGACTTCGGCTGATCCTTCGTTGTTTACCTTGTGAGC
>CACIRS010000009.1 GCA_902589115.1 uncultured Prochlorococcus sp. | reverse complement strand
AAGCCTTACAAACTATTTTTAGAAGATCTGGATTCCCTAACTGGACAGCCTGAATCGTATCTGCACGATCTTCTCCTGGAAGAGGTTTTACAGCAAAGCCAAATTTAGAAAAAATAGCTGCTACAAGATCCGCACAAATCAATGCCTCTGCAACCATTTGAGGTGCTAAAAATAATCCCTGCAAAACTAATCGATTCAAATCAAAGCTAATTCCTGCGTCTATCCCAATACCTGGCGCGGTTAAACGACAACATGCTTTATCCACCAAATCATTTCGACCAGCTATATATCCACCGGTTGGAACAATTGTTCCACCCAAGTTTTTAATTAATGATCCTGCAATTAAGTCAGCTCCAACTTCTGTAGGCTCCTTTTCTTCAACAAATTCTCCATAACAATTATCAACAAAACAAATAGTCTCAGGCTGCTTGAGATGAATGAAATCACATATCTGTTTTATTTGATCTATTGATAAAGAGTTGCGCCAGCTATAACCACAACTCCGCTGGATAAAAACCATTCTTATAGGAGTTTTTAAAGCATTTTCCAATAATTTGAAATCAACAATTCCCTCTTCTCCTAGTGGTAACTCTTCATATGAAATTCCAAATTCAGCCAAGGAACCCTGCCCGTTTCCTCTAAGTCCAACTACTTCCTGCAGAGTGTCATAAGGACTCCCAGTTACAGAAAGCAAATGATCCCCAGGCCTTAAGACACCAAATAAAGCAGCTGCAATTGCATGCGTTCCGCTGACAAATTGCAATCTCACTGCTGCTTTCTCTGCACCTAAAACTTTTGCAAAGACATGATCTATAGCTTTTCGTCCTTCATCGCCATGGCCATAACCAGTCACTGAAGAAAAGTGATGAGCACCTATGCGCTCTTGTTTAAAAGCATCTAATACTTTCTCAAGTCGTTGCATAACGGCCTCTGTTCTTTTATCTGCAATTAACTTGAGATCTGAAGCAACAGAAGAGACTTGATTACTAGCCCACTCAAGGACTAGTGCTTCATCAAAGTTTCTGGGATTAAGTTTGAGCACAAAATAGTCTTAGCGAGGTTTAAAGTCTTTTTAGATACTCTGTTAACTCGTCTGTCCCCAATTACATCGCAATTAATGTAGTGGACGAGTGCAGTGGCTAACCCAAGGAGTACATCTTGGTTTCCAATATTCCAGCAAGTGCTTCAACAGCACGTGAAGAACGCTTAAGGGAAGGTATCAAAGCCACCCGTCAACCACTTCCTGTATACCAACGGCACTTCAGAGCTGGAACTACAGGTTTTATGTTAATCATGCATATTGCTGCAACATTTGCACTTTTGCCAAGATTTTGGAGTTGGGAAGGAATTGCAGCTTTTATTTTTCTTTATTGGATAACAGTATTAGGTGTAACGTTAGGTCTTCATAGATTAGTTGCTCATAGAAGCTTCATTGCACCCAAATGGGTAGAAAAAATACTTGTAATTATGGGCAGCCTTGCTTGTCAAAGTGGACCCATTGAATGGGTTGCACTACATAGACATCATCACAAATTTTCAGATCAACCTAACGATCATCATGATGCTGGGAGAGGTTTTTGGTGGAGTCATAGCGAATGGATGCTCCATGAAATACCAGCACTAAAACATAGTGATCGACTTGCAGGGGATTTACATGCTGATCCATTCTTTAGATGGTTAGACCATTGGTTCTTATTACTACAAATTCCTTTAGGCTTAAGCCTATATTGGTTTGGTGAAATTACTCAAATTAATGGAGGGGGAACAGGCCTTGTACTTTGGGCGATTCCCCTAAGACTTGTTGTTGTTTATCACGTTACTTGGTTAGTCAATTCTGCAACTCATACTTTTGGATATCGCAATTTTGATAGTCCTGATTTATCAAAAAACTGTTGGTGGGTTGCTTTACTCTCGTTTGGGGAAGGATGGCATAACAATCATCATGCATATCCTCAAAGTGCTAGACATGGACTTAGATGGTTTGAATTTGATATTACTTGGCAACATATTAAGTTTTTAAAAAAATTAGGACTAGCCAAACAAATTAGACAAGCTAAATATCCATAAAAGTACTTATTTATTCCTTTGAGGTTATTATACCTACCCTATTTCTAATTACTTGAAGAAAGATATCAGTACCTTCAAAATTATTGTTTCCAAGGGCTTTACTTGTTGCATGTAAATCAAGAAGTTCGCCATCTAATTCTTCTGCTGTGTAATCTCTAAGTCCAGCCATGACCTCAGCAAATTTTGCCCTGCGCAGTGGCTTTTGAACAGGATATGCATTCATAACCATGTCTTTACATACTCGCCATGATTTTCCTTGGCAAAAATATTCTGCTAATGCAGCACTTAATGAAACCGCCTCTTCCTCCTCAATAAACCAATTAAAAGAAGAAGGCAAAGATGCTAAACCTAAAAATATTTCAAACAAATAACCAGCACCTATAGGTTGTCCATCATCACCTTGCAATGGAATGGATGATTCCAAAAGGACTTTCAACAATTCAGGATGTTTTTCTTCTAATCTTTCTTTAATTGGTTGAATTCCATTAAAAAGTAACTCATTAGCCTTTGCTAAGGCTAAAAAAACTTCAGGACTAGGTGAGGCAAGCTTTCCATTACGAAGATTAGAAATTTGAGAACTATGAACTCTTCCAATATTTAGGGTTTCTACAAAAGCAGGCAATATCTTGTGAGACCAACCATTTCTTTCATGCCAAACATGAATTAGATGGGCCATAGCGCGTCTTCCTCGTAAAAGACTATCGCGAAAATCAGCTGTCACTTGATCAGTTTATTAATCATAAAAATTTTCCGTATTAATCATGATCAGCTATGTTAGCTAACCATGTAACAGATCGATCATGGTTTCCAGTGTAGGAAAAAAATCTGCCCCCCTTTGCAGGCCTATAGAATCTCACAAAGCAGTTGGAATTTCTTTAAAACTTCAACAGCCATTAACACCCCAATCAAAATTTCCAAAAAAGGAGCAGCGTAGATGGGGAACGATTGGATTCATGATTGGTATTCATGTATTAACAATATTCGCATTACTTCCGAAGTTCTGGAGTGTTCCAGCGATATCAGCACTTTTAATTCTTTATTGGATCACTGCATGTCTTGGAGTTACCCTTGGCTACCACAGACTTCTTTCTCACCGCTCCTTTCGTGTACCGAAATGGTTGGAACGTATTTTTGCTACCTGTGGAGCTCTAAGCTGCCAACACGGTCCAATTGATTGGGTAGGACTTCATAGACATCATCATACTTTTTCAGATACAGAAGCTGATCATCACAACAGTAAAAAAGGTTTTTGGTGGAGTCATATGGGATGGATGTTTGAACCAATTCCAGCAATGAAAGCTGTAGGCCGTCTAAGTGGAGATTTAGTCAAAGATCCTTATTACAGATGGCTAAATAAAAATTTCTTATTACTACAGATTCCCTTGGGCGGATTGCTTTTTTGGACTGGAATACAAACTGAAGCAGGAGGTTGGGCAATGGTTCTTTGGGGGATCCCAATGCGCTTAGTACTGGTTTATCACGTAACTTGGTTAGTAAATTCTGCTACTCATTGCTGGGGAAATGTCGCCTTCGATAGTGGTGATTCTTCAAAAAATAATGCGTGGGTTGCAGCTCTAACTTTTGGAGAAGGTTGGCACAATAACCACCATGCATTTCCCAATTCTGCAAGGCAAGGTCTACAAAATGGTCAAATTGATTTAACTTGGCAGCATATTAGATTTCTTATGGCTTTAGGCTTAGCAACTAAAGTTCGATTGCCTGCAAAGTACTAAGGTTATCGATATTGGTTACAAAACACATCCTCATCTCTCTTTCTAGCAATGGTTAAACGTGTACAAGTAGTTCTCAATGAAGATATCCTCAGCCTTGGAAAGGACGGAGACTTAGTAGAAGTGGCTCCTGGTTATGCAAGGAATTTTCTCATGCCTTATGGCAAAGCTTTGCCAGTCACGCCTGCTGTAATGAAGCAGGTTGAACATCGTAAAGCTAAGAAAGCTGAACAAGAAGCAGCTATCAAAAAAGAAGCCTTAGAATTCCAAACCGCTTTAGTAACTATTGGCCGTTTTACCGTTAAAAAGCAAATTGGAGAAGATGAAGTGCTATTCGGCACTGTGACAAATGGAGATGTCGCAGAAGCAATAGAAGAAGCAACTAAAAAAAAGGTAGATCGACGAGATATAACTGTTCCAGATATCCATACAACTGGTAAATATAAAGTTCAAGTGAAACTTCACACCGACGTTACTGCTGAAATCAACGTAGAAGTAGTTAGCTATTAAAACCCAATATGTTGCTCTGTCTTGAGAAAAGAGCAAAGTAAGTACTCTTCATTTAATTCGGTTCTCTTGAAATGGTGAGCATCCCAATTCCTGAAAATGGAGATGCATCTCCACAAGGCTCTAATAACAGTAGAAAATCCATCAAGCCACGTGAACTTGATTTTTCAGCTCAAAGTGAATCAATACCTCCTCAAAACCTACAAGCAGAAGAAGCTGTCTTGGGCGGGATTCTTCTAGATCCTGATGCAATCAGCCGAGTAGCTGATTTACTTCAAGCTGAAGCGTTTTATCTAAATGCACATCGAGAGATTTATCGAACAGCATTAATGTTGCATAGCCAAGGCAAACCAACTGATCTAACAGCAATGTCAGCCTGGTTAGCAGATACAGGCTCTTTGGAGAAAATTGGTGGAAGTAATCGTCTAATTGAATTAGTTGAAAGAGTTACTTCTACCGCATCTATTGAGCAAGTAGCGAAATTAGTAATGGACAAATTCCTTAGGCGTCAATTAATTCGATCTGGCAATGAAGTAATTCAATTAGGATTTAATCAAGTTCTTCCAATGGATGAAGTATTAGATCAAGCCGAGCAATCTATTTTTGCAATTAGTCAAGAAAAACCTTCCAAGGGACTTACACCCACTGCCGAGATACTTACTAGTACCTTCAATGAAATTGAAAGTCGATCTTTAGGCACCTCTGTAGCTGGTATCCCTGTCAATTTCTATGATCTCGATGCAATAACCCAGGGCCTCCAAAGAAGTGATCTGATAATTGTTGCGGGTAGACCAGCAATGGGCAAAACTTCCATAGTTCTCAATCTGGCCAAAAACGTTGCCCAACTGCATGACCTTCCCGTATGCGTTTTCAGTCTTGAAATGAGTAAAGAGCAGCTAACATATCGGCTCTTGTCCATGGAAGTAGGCATAGAAAGTGCAAGATTAAGAACAGGTCGCTTACAACAAGAAGAATGGCCTTTACTGGGTCAAGGTATTAATACACTTGGACAATTGCCTATATATATAGATGACAAACCCAATGTAGGAGTGCTTGAAATGCGCTCCCTTTGCAGACGACTTATGGCAGAACAAGGCAAAGAATTGGGGTTAGTAGTAATTGATTACTTACAACTCATGGAAGGATCAACACCAGATAATCGCGTTCAAGAATTATCAAGAATCACGAGAGGACTTAAAGGATTAGCAAGAGAGATGAAAGTTCCTGTCATTGCATTATCTCAACTTAGTAGAGGAGTTGAATCAAGGACAAATAAGAGACCTATGCTGAGCGATCTTCGTGAATCAGGTTCAATCGAACAAGATGCTGATCTAGTACTAATGATTTACAGAGATGAGTACTACAATCCAGAGACACCAGATAGAGGTATTACTGAAGTCATCGTAACTAAACATCGAAATGGGCCCGTTGGCACAGTTAAGTTGCTTTTTGAACCACAATTCACAAGATTTAGAAATCTCGCTGCCTAAAAGAAAAAGCAACTTAATTAGCAATAATTGACACCATGGCAAACAACAAAAACCCTAATGAAATCTTTGATGTAATTGTTGTTGGTGGAGGTCATGCAGGATGTGAAGCAGCAATTACTACTGCGCGACTAGGACTAAATACAGCTCTTTTCACTCTGAACTTAGATCGTATTGCATGGCAACCCTGTAATCCAGCAGTAGGAGGGCCTGCCAAAAGTCAACTTGTGCATGAAGTTGATGCGCTGGGAGGAGTAATAGGGAAATTGGCAGATAAAACCGCTTTACAAAAAAGAGTTTTAAATGCAAGTCGAGGACCAGCTGTATGGGCTCTTAGAGCACAAACGGACAAAAGACTCTATTCAAGAGAAATGCTTCATTTACTTCAAGAAACTCCAAATCTTGCTCTTCGAGAGGCAATGGTTACTGGCCTAGAAATAGAAGCAAGAGAATCTACTAATCAAAGCTCTAATGCTCCCCATTCAATTGGCAAAATTAAAGGTATTAAAACCTTTTTTGGAAGTATTTATTTTGCAAAAATAGTAATCCTGACTACTGGAACTTTCTTAGGAGGAAAAATTTGGGTAGGTAATCAATCAATGTCAGCAGGCCGCGCCGGAGAACAAGCAGCTGAAGGACTAACAGAGGAGTTGCAAAAACTTGGATTTACAACCAATCGACTCAAAACAGGCACACCAGCAAGAGTTGATCGTAGAAGCATTGATCTTAATTCTTTAGATGAACAACCAAGTGATGCTGACAATCGGTTCTTTTCATTTGATCCTGCATACTGGAAAACAGGAAAGCAAATGAGTTGCCATATCACAAGAACCACTAAAGCAACTCATAAACTAATCAAAGATAACCTTCACCTAACACCTATATATGGTGGCTTCATAGACAGTAAAGGCCCTAGATATTGTCCTTCTATTGAAGATAAAATTGTCCGTTTTGCAGACAAAGAGTCACACCAAATTTTTCTAGAACCTGAGGGTAGAGATACTCCAGAAATATACGTTCAAGGTTTCTCAACAGGCTTACCTGAAGTCCTCCAATTGGACTTACTGCGGACTCTTCCAGGACTAGAACAATGTGTAATGTTGCGACCAGCCTATGTAGTCGAATATGACTATTTACCGGCCACACAACTACTACCATCACTTGAAACAAAAAGGATTCAAGGTCTCTTCAGTGCGGGCCAGCTAAATGGAACTACAGGATACGAAGAAGCTGCTGCTCAAGGTATCATTGCAGGCATAAATGCTGCACAATTAATCAAAGGAGAAGACCCTATTTATTTTCCTCGTGAAGAAAGTTATATTGGTACAATGGTAGATGATCTTGTTAGTCATGATTTAAATGAACCATATAGAGTATTAACCAGTAGAAGCGAATATAGACTAGTTTTAAGAGGTGATAATGCTGACCGAAGGATGACACCTCTTGGTCACAAAATAGGACTTATTAATGAAGAAAGATGGAAGATCTATCAAAGAAAGCAAGAAGCAATAGAAAATGAAAAAAATCGTCTGGAAACTGAACGAATCAAAGAAAAGAGTTCAATAGCCATAACAATTGCAAAAGAGACGAATGCGTCAATAAAAGGGTCAATAACTCTTGCCAATATACTAAGAAGACCAGGTGTCCATATAAATGACCTTATTAGATATAAACTAGCAGATAATAATTTACCATCAGATGTAAGAGAAGGAGCAGAAATAGATATTAAATATAGCGGTTATCTTGAAAGGCAAAAAGCACAAATAATACAATTCAAAAAGCAAAGCAAAAAACTTTTACCTCACAATATTGATTATGATTCAATTCAAACTTTATCAAAAGAAGCTAGGGAAAAATTAAATGCTAAAAAACCAAGATCGCTAGGCCATGCTGCTCAATTACCAGGGGTCAGCAAAGCAGATCTTACTGCACTTTTAGTTTGGTTGAAAATTGAAGATCGCAAAAGGAATCAACAGTCAGCATTGAAGAGATAATATCAAGATAAATCATCAACAATTCACTCACACTTGAGGTCATTTCTGAAACCATCCATACTAATTTCTCCAAAACTCATCTGGGAAGCACCAACTGAAGCAGTGCTTTCAGGTCAAGGGTTGCAAAAGCTTCCAGGAGCCTGGCAGTTAATGCTGCTAGGCGATGGAAGTCCAACGCGTCATCTTCGTTTATTAACAGGGCATGAAGTAGAAATAGAGCTAATTGCGATGGAAGAAGAATTGCAGCCATCAAAAGAAGCACCTATAGAAGTCAAAGAACTCAAGCCTCCTTTACTGAGAAGACAAGTTTGGTTGAAATGTGCATCAAATACTCTTGCTTGGGCAGAAAGCTGGTGGAACAACATAGAAGCGGAGAAACATCTTCAAAATAAGCATCAACCAATTTGGAAAAGCCTTACCCAAGGAAGATCAGAACTATTTCGTGAAGTAGATGGATTGGCATTAGTGGATGCAAATTGGTTGGAATCAAAATTTGAAAGAAAAGGTCCTTTTTGGAGTAGACACTATCGATTTTTTCGTCAAGACAAAGAGCTAACTGTTATTCGAGAAGTTTTTAGTCCATCGCTTGAATTGTGGCTTGGCAAAACTCATCGCAAGCCAATAAAACTGACTGATTAAGTAAAATTTCTATATTTTATAATTTTTTACTTGACAACTTGCCAATACTCGTGCTTGTCGCATCATTGAAAAAATGGTTTATTCGCTATGGCCTCGTCTACCAATTGGCTAAGCCTGAAAGACCTTGGACAAATTTATGGCATTTCTGCGATGCATTGCGGAAGAGCTCTTCAAAAA
Organism: uncultured Prochlorococcus sp.; assembly: GCA_902589115.1. Taxonomy (GTDB): domain Bacteria; phylum Cyanobacteriota; class Cyanobacteriia; order PCC-6307; family Cyanobiaceae; genus CACIRS01. Next base: position 35,232 of record CACIRS010000009.1, on the reverse strand, counting down.
GAAGGATGGCGAGATAATAAAGGATTTCCTACTCCCAGAGCATTGAATGCAGGAGCAGCATCTATCCCAATCAACCAAAAGCCAGCACTAACGCCACTATGGAACGAAAAAATTTGCAAGATATTGCTCGAAAAAACAGGTTATAAGCCACTAAGTAAAAAGATACAAATCCAACAATGGACAATTTTATTGGAAGAATTAGCTAAAGGATCTCCCTCAATACAAACAACTCCACAACAGATGGCGGAAGAAATGCCAAAATCAATAATTAAAGAAGTAAATACTCAACTTATTAATCGAGGATGTGTTTTTCAAGTAAAAGAGAAAAATTAATCAAATCAGTGGCTAACAAAATAAAGTAATTTTACTAACCAGAGCCTAGATATAGTTTCTTCTGCGATTAGATCTTGGTAGGGGCCTATTTCCTAATGAGTTTGCTCTGCTACTAATATTGGATTTACGATCAGTATTTGATTTATCTTGAAAAGAATTGCGCTGCCATTTCTCCACCTTAAAGTTTGATTCATCGGGCCATTCTTCTGCAGAAACATGATTAGGGTCGATAGAATAACGATTATCTGATTCTTTCAATACCCTTCTTGAAATAGCTTCTAAAGGACGTTTTTTCATGATTTCAGAAGCATTATTAAACTTAGGTGATTGCCAAGATTCTTGCCAATCATCATCCTCTTCTAGCAACCAATCCATCTTCTCATCAATCCATCGTCCAACCGCACCAAAATCAGAATAATTTCTATGATCATTATTAGGCAAACGACGCCTGCCTGGTCGATTGCCTGCAACACCATCAACAAATTGACGGCCAGTGGCTATCCATTGATCAACCCTTCTATCTAAAGAAGCTTTGGATCGTTTGCGGCTTGGATTAGTACGAGAACTGAAAGACATCCTTTGATCTAATAGCGGCGGCGGCGGCGCAACCAGTTTTCTCTATCCAAGCCAATGAGAACAATGAATAGCCCACTGCACTGGAGTACCCAAAGAAATAAATCCAAATCAAATACTCTCCTTGGCAGATTCATACTGCAATAAACAACTTGCATGCCATTTACCTCCATGATGCAAATTGCAGCATTTCCTACAAGCTGCACCTTTCACCATGCGTTGATAAGAAGAACGCAACCCACAGGCAGGACATATTGCCCACCATTTAGGTGAAGATATCGGAACAGGAAATTTGTGCCGAACCGTAATTTGAAACTGATCTTGAGCAGAATTAATAGCAATCATACGTCGATGAAAATTTGGTCCATGTCCTTCTTGCAGGCGCAACACAAGATCAATCCAAGCATGAATCATTTCATGACACAGAGTACTTTCTATTGCTTCTCTCGGAAGGAATTCAAGTAGAGGCTTTGATAAAACTATCTCAGACTTATAACAACCATTTAACTTTGGCCCACGCCTATAGAAACCAGCTGTTTTCCGTAATTTGCCATCACTCCATCGCACAGCAACTAAAGGTTTAGAGGCAGAAGTGAGTGTTCCATTAAAATACTCTCGATTAAAATTATGAAACAAAGGGAGCAGTGGAATCAAGGCCATTAATCAAGATGGGACAAGGATCCAATAAAACGTGTTTCAGTCTGGAGAAAATTAACTCAGTTTGAAACGATAAAGTTCTTAGAGTGAGCAAGACTCTCTAACAAATTGCATTGAGACAATGGATGGGGCACTAGTCAAGGAAATCGGGACCAAAGCACTGCTTGCAGGTGCGGGTGCACTGATCTTATTTTGGACGGTTAATGCTGTAAAGCTGGTTTTCAGTGCTAGAGGAATCAACCCGCTAGTCAAACAATTCTTTACTCAGATTGCTTCTGGAAGAGCTGATGCTGCTTATTTGCTAACAAGCAAGACATATAGACAGCACGTTAACCGGCAAGATTTCCTCAAGTTCCTTAGTGGTCTTAAATTAAATCGTTATAGAAATCTAAAGTCAGGTAGACCTCGTATTCAAGATGATCAAATAATTCTAACATTAAAATTAAAATCAGAAGATAAGCAATCAGAATTACCGTTAGATTTCACATTTATCAAGATAGATAAAGCATGGAAAATAGATAGAATTGAGAAAGTAAAAAGCTGATTAAAATTTTTATTTGTCCAATCTTAAAGTGTCATTAATTAACTCAAATAAACGTGCAGCTGAATTAAGAAACTTGCTTAACAAAGCTTGTCATGAATATTACGTACTTGATAACCCCTCTCTTGAAGATGAAGTCTATGATCAACTCTACAAAGAATTAGTTCACCTAGAAACAACGAATCAAGCAATCATCACCGAAGATAGTCCAACACAAAGGATAGGTGGCAAATCAGCCGAAAATTTCGCCACGATTAAGCATCGTATTCCACTATATAGTCTTGATAATGCCTTCAATTTAGAAGAATTTAATGAGTGGAGAAAAAAGCTAAGAAAAATATTCCTTTCAGAAAAAGCCTTGGATTCAGCCAATACAAAATTCTCTGTTACAGGAGAATTGAAAATAGATGGGAATGCTCTTGCACTTTCATATTCCAATGGAGTGCTAGTAAAGGGTGCCACTCGTGGAGATGGCTCTCAAGGAGAAGAAATAACTTCTAATGTAAGAACAATTACTTCAATTCCACTTCGATTAAACATCCAGAATCCACCACCATGGGTTGAGATCCGTGGAGAAGCTTTTATCCCAACTAATACCTTTAATTGCATAAATAAAGAAAGAGAAGAAAAAGGTGAACCTCTATTTGCAAACCCTAGAAATGCTTGTGCAGGATCCCTCAGACAACTCAATCCTCAAGTCGTTGCTTCTCGGAAACTAGATTTTTATGCGTACACAATACATTTCCCAGAAACATGGAAATCTACTAATGAGAATCAATTAATTCCTGCAAGTCAATATGAAGCTCTTAAATGGTTAAAAGATGTTGGTTTTAAAGTCAATCCAAATACGAGTTTAATGGATGATATTGATGAGGTAAAAGAGTTCTATCACTATTGGGAAAACCATCGTCAAAATCTTCCCTATGCAACAGATGGCGTAGTTATCAAAATCAATCAATTTGCATTACAAGAGCTCGCAGGATTTACTCAAAAAGCGCCCCGATGGGCAATAGCACTGAAATATGCCGCTGAAGAAGCTCCAACCAAATTACTTAAACTTACTTATCAGGTTGGCAGAACAGGAGCAATTACGCCCGTAGCGATATTTGCACCTGTAGCGCTAGCAGGAACAGTTATAAGTCGAGCTACATTACACAACGCTAATAGATTGCAAGAACTGGATCTCCATAGTGGGGATACCATTGTTGTACGCAAAGCAGGAGAAATAATTCCTGAGGTTGTTCGAGTTATAAAGGAATTCCGTACGCCTAATGCTCAAAAATTAGCCATACCTAAATTATGTCCAGAATGTCAATCGACTTTATTTAAAGGTATTGATAAAGCTGCCACACGTTGTACTAATAATAGGTGTCCAGCAATTTTAAAAGGAGGGATAAGACACTGGGTTAGCAAAGGATCAATGGATATAGAAGGCCTTGGTATTAAATTAATTGAACAATTAGTTAATAAAGGTTTAGTGACTTCAATTGCAAGCCTATATAAACTTGATGCAAAACAATTAACAAGCCTTGAAAGAATGGGAGAGAAATCAGCCCATAAATTAATAAATGCTCTTACAGAATCTAAAAAAAAATCATGGCAGAAACAACTTTATGGTCTAGGGATAAATCATATAGGTGAAACAAATTCGAAAATACTGGCGAAAGAATTTACGAGTGTCGAACATCTCCAAAAAATAGTAGAGGTATATCCTGAAAGGATAAATTCATTATATGGGATTGGAATTGAAGTTACCGAATCGCTACAGGAATGGTTTGCAAATCTAGAAAATCAAACATTAATTAATTCACTTAAAAATATAGGATTATTTATAAAAAAAGAAAATATAGATGTAAGTCTAGAAAGTAGCATAGCAACTAATACACCCCTGAATGGAAATATATTTGTCATCACAGGTGCAATTCCATTGCTCAATAGAGACGAAGTTAAATCAATGATAGAAAATGCTGGAGGGAAAATATCCTCTCAAGTTTCATCAAATACTAATTATCTTATTGCAGGCGATAAAGCAGGCAGCAAACTTGCCAAAGCAATTAAACTTGGAGTAAAGATTATTGACATTAGTCAACTTAAAGATCTAATATATAATTCCTAGTAATTCATCATTTCACGATTTTGTATGGAAAAATCAATAGTATTCACTTTAATTAAAACCAGCTGTGGACGCAAAAAATATTCAGAACTATCAGATAAAAAAGGATTAATTAATAGGATAAGATTATTTTGGTTTATATTAATTGCAAGCATAAGAGATTTGAACCTACCAAATCCAGATAAGACTAAGAATTAAATTGATCAAGAGCTTTACGAGAAGCTTTTATAATTAACCACGCTACACATAATGTCGAAATTAATCCTACAAAACTAATCCATGAAAAATGATTTTCTTTATTCAATGCCAAGACCTCTCCGAATTTTGCTAAATCTCCAGCCACAACTCCTAATCCACAAAAAATAATGGTACCTGGCAAAATACCAATTAATCCAATTGTGTAATCTCGAAAAGTCACTTGGCTCAAGCCATATGCAAAATTAAGCAAGCTAAAAGGAAAGGCAGGAGATAATCTCGTTAATAAAATCAACTTCAAACCTTCTCGACTGACAGATTGTTCTATAGCTTGTAGCTTTGAATTTTTTGATAAAAGCTCTTCTACCCAACCCCTTAAATAAGTTCGTCCAAGAAGAAAGGATATTTCAGCACCTAAAAAAGCTCCTAAAAAAACCAACAGACTACCCTGCCATAACCCATATAATGCTCCAGCAAGCATTGTTGCCCACAAACCAGGCAACAAACAGGTAACCCAAATTGCATAAAAAGGAACAAATAAAAATGAGCCAATAGAAGAATCAAGAAATGTTAGACAAGTATCCAAAAAAGGAACGGGGTCGAGCATCTTAGAGACAGAAAATAATGAAAGAAACAAAAGCAAATTTACTACTCATATGAAGCATCAATAAATACAAAATCGATATTCAAGCAGATTACTCGACGGAAAGTTTACGCTAAATCAGATAAACGTTTTCGAGTTAAATCTGCTTGCATTTGAGCCTCTTGAAGCTTTCGCTTAGATTCAAGGACAATTGCCTCCGGTGCTTTTTCTACAAAACTTGCATTGCCTAATCGAGCTGACAAATCAGCAATGTCTTTTTCGGCCTTAGCAAAATCCTTTTCAAGACGAGATTTCAAGGCATCTAGGTCAACAAAACCCTCTATGAGTAATAAAACTTGCAAATCTCCACTGACACCTGCAAGCGCTTTCTTTACTGGTTTTTCAGATGCACTTGCTGGGTCCAAAATTTCAAGTTGATTAGCTCTAGCGAGTGCCTTGATGTCAGATGATGCGTCGTTAAAAACGTCTATCAAATACTTGCGTCCAGTTACTAATCGAACAGGAATGCATTGCGAGGCTTTTAAACCTGATAAAGCTCTTAAATTACGAATTATCCTAATAACTTCTATTAACTCCTTAAAAGATTGCTCTAAATCATCATCTATATAGGTTTGCTCTAAATGAGGCCATGGTTGCAAAGCAAGCAAACACTTATCCGAGCACCCAGTAATACCATGCCAAAGTTCCTCAGTTAAGTGAGGCATCAATGGATGGAGCATTACTAAAAGTTCTGTCAAAACTTTCGACAAAACTTGTCTAGCAATTTGTTGATCCGCAATCAAACTTTCACTTGGATTGGAAGAAAGCATTAATCGGCGTTTAATCAGTTCTACATACCAATCACATAAGTCATTCCAAGCAAATTCATAAAGACCTTTAGCTGCTTCACCTAGGTTGTAATTTTCATATCGGGTACATATTTCCCTATTAACTCTCATTAGACGAGACATAATCCATTTATCGGCTAACTGCAAAGATGTGCTGTCTATTTGATCTGACTTTTGAGAGGTACTTGCTTCTAAATTGATAAGCGCAAAGCGAGTGAGATTCCAAAGTTTATTGGCAAAATTTCTAGCAGCCTCGACGGTAATTGACGTGTCTGTGGTGCGATTATAGTCAATACGAATATCTTGTCCCGCTCCAGCAACCTCTCTTACTAAAGCAAAGCGTAAAGCATCAGTACCATAACGGTCTATAAGCAAAATAGGATCAATTCCATTCCCCAAACTTTTACTCATCTTTCTATTTTGTTCATCGCGAACTAAGCCATGAATATATACATCCTTAAACGGCATCGTTCCAGTAAAGGCGCCTGCCATCATCGTCATCCTCGCAACCCAGAAAAAAATAATGTCAAAACCTGTTACTAAAGTAGTTGTTGGATACCAACGTTTTAAATCAGGACTGTCAATTTGAGGCCATCCCAAAGTAGAAAAAGGCCATAACCCACTAGAAAACCAAGTGTCAAGAACATCTTCATCCTGTACTATTTTTGCAGATTTCCCAAACTCAGCACGTGCTTTTTTAAGAGCATCCTCTTCAGACAAAGCAACAACAAAGGGAGTTGAATCCAAGATTTGTCCATCTGTCTCACTAACAACAAACCAAGCAGGAATACGATGCCCCCACCAAAGTTGGCGACTAATACACCAATCTCTAATATCCGTTAACCAATCCAGATAAACCTTCTCCCATCGCTTTGGAATAAAGTTAGGTTCTCCTTTTGCAAGATGATCACGACAAAGGGATGCCAATGGTTCCATACGTACAAACCATTGTGTAGATAACAAAGGTTCAATAGGAACTTTGCCGCGATCTGAATACGGCACACTATGCCTATAAGGTTCAACTTTAACTAATAGATCTTGTTCATCTAAAGCCTTCACTATTGCTTTGCGTGCCTCAAATCTATCAAGCCCTTGAAAAGATCCCGCAAGATCATTCATAGTTCCATTTTTATTTATTACTGTAATTTGAGGTAAATTATGTCGTTGACCTATAGCGAAATCATTGGGATCATGCGCTGGCGTCACTTTGACACATCCTGTTCCAAAACTAATGTCTACATGCTCATCGCCAATAACAGGTATTTCGCGATTGACAAACGGCAAAATTAATTTCTGTCCTAAAAGCTTTTGATAACGTTCATCTGAAGGGTTAACTGCTACCGCTACATCACCTAACAAAGTTTCAGGTCTAGTAGTGGCAACTTGCAGATGAGTTATCCCCTCTACGGAAAAACCATTAGCGAATGGATATCGAAAATGCCATAAGTGTCCATCAACCTCTTTCATTTCAACCTCTAAGTCACTTACCGCTGACTGAGAAGCAGGGCACCAATTAACAAGATATTCACCTCGATAAATCAAATTCTTTTCATAAAGACGGATAAATGCTTCTGAAACTGAAGTAGTTAGTCTCTCGTCAAGGGTAAAGCGTTCTCTTTGCCAATCAACTGAATAACCCAAGCGTCGTAATTGATCAACTATTTGACCACCACTTTGTCCTTTCCATTTCCAAGCACGATTCAAAAAAGCTTCTCTACCCAGTTCATCCAAAGTCTTACCTTCCTTCTTGAGTTGTTTTTCAAGAATGGTTTGCACAGCTATAGATGCATGATCAGTTCCTGGTAAACAAAGGACATTTTTTCCTTGAGAGCGTTGAAAACGCACAACAGTATCAATTAACGCTGTATTGAAAGCATGTCCCATATGCAAGCTTCCAGTCACATTTGGAGGAGGAATAACTACGGAAAATGATTCCCCTGAATCTTCAGGATCAGGATGAAAAGCGCCTTGGGTTTCCCAGGCCAACTGCCACTTACTTTCAGTACCTGCATGGTCATAGGTTTTTGGCAAAGCATCTCCAGCCTTAGAAAAACCTGCCCCAGGGTTTGGTTCTGTCACGGAAGAATTAGGAAGACTTTTATCCATGCTCGCAAATGAATGGCGAAAGATTGTTTCAATTACTCTTCAGACGATGAAACTTGCCAAGGAATTGCAATTACCTCATTCAAGGATTTCCAACAATTCCTATCTTCAACAACTAGATCAATTAATCCAACTTGGTCAAGAGCTTTTGCAACATCAGCCTCAAGCAAAGCCTTTCCCACTTCCATTGACATGATCAATACCTCAGTATCTGCCGGATCAGCAATAATCTTTAATTGAATCTTCTCTAAAGTTCTTTCGAAGAAAATTCTTCTCATCCGACTGCTTAACCTATTGCCCAAGGCTTCTGCAAAAAATTCAAGACTCTGCTTTTCTCCAGATAATCCACAATTCAAAGCTAACCAAATCAAAAACTTCGCCCAACTTTCAAGTGTCCAAAGCGGCTGAAAAGTTTCTTTGTGTTGTTGAACCAATTCAGTTAAGGCAAAATCAAACAGTTTTGCCTGAATAGGAATTGCTTTCTCATGATCCTTGGCAGACATCTTCTCCTCCAACAGTCAAAATAGGGGTGCCTCTATATGGCAGTAACTTAATTTATGGACCTGAACGACCCCGAACTAGAGTTTTCAGATTTGGTCTATGCCTACCAAAGTTGGGTAATGGCTGTAATCAATGATGAAAAGCTCGAACATACTGAAAGCCTCCTTAGTGATGAAATTACTGAAGATGCATTAAATGCAATGCGCTTTTTGCCAAGCGAAGTGACCAATGCAATCGAAAGCTGTTTAGCACGTGTTTATGATGTAGACGAAGATGAATTGGCAAATATTTTATTTCCAGAAGAAGAATAGCAGAATCATTGTGAACTCTTAATTTGCTAAATTAAAAAGCTAAAGATTAAGTATATAATAACAATGTATATTATTATGACTAGGTTTTGACCTCTCTAAAACCTGCTCCACATGCACAACTTTCTGCCCCAGATGGAGCACTTATAAGAAAACCTCCCCCACTTAAATCACCATAATAATTGAGACTTAACCCTCGAAGAAGGTTTACTTGCTCAGAAGGTGCATAAACAGTAATTCCGTCTGTTCTAGCGACAGGTACACCCGATAAATCACCGGGGCGAAGCCTTATATGCATCCATCCTTCATCGCAACTGTCTTGTACTAAATCAAGATGCATGCTGCCTGGAGAACCTGCAAAAGCAGCCTGCCGAGCCAGTTCAACTGCTGCAAGTGCTGAGATCTTGAGTCGACAGTCTTCTCCCATTAACTGAAAGGTGAAAATATTAAATGGGCGATCCAGGGTTCGAACCAGGGACATCCTGCTTGTAAGGCAGGCGCTCTACCGCTGAGCTAATCGCCCATGAAGACAATTCTGACTTATCAGGTCACCCTACTAAATATATACAAAGAAATAACATAATGAGTTCAGGAAAAGAACACGATCAATCAACAAGCCTATGGGTTCTGCCATTTAGCATTTGCCTAGGTCTCTTATTTGATCTGCAATCTGGCTTGCTTGGAGCCGTAGGCTTTATTTTTGGCGGCTATTGGTTCTCTCCAGATCTCGATACACATTCAAACTGTTTAAAGCGTTGGGGAATCATTCGATTCATTTGGTGGCCATACAGAAAAACAATTCGTCATAGATCATTTTTTTCTCATGGTCCTCTAATTGGGACTCTTGTGAGAGTACTTTATCTATTTACCCTGATTTATTTATTAGCTCAATCTTTAAATATCTTAAATCAAAAAGAAATCTTTATTTTTAAAGATTTAATAAATTTTTTGATCGATCATACAAAAGAAAGTACTTTTATAATTCTTGGAATAGAAGCAAGTGCTTGGCTTCATTTGATTAAAGATGGGGACCCATTGCCAGCCGAATGGAGTCAAAAAAGGCGAAAATAAAAACAATTGATTTGAATTAAAGAAATGAAAGGGAACAAACAAACTCTATGCAATAAGGCAATAGTGAAATTAACTAATATTGTTAGCCTTCTTAGATCTCAAAAACATGGATGTCCTTGGTATATTAAGCAAACTCATAAATCACTAATTCCATATGTAATTGAAGAAGCTTATGAAGTTGCAGATGCTATTCGAAATGGGGGCGACGAAAATATGCAAGAAGAATTAGGTGATTTACTGTTACAGGTGGTGCTTCATTCACAAATAGCAAATGAAGAGAATAGATTTTCTTTAACAGATGTTGCTCAAGGAATAAGTGAAAAGCTGATACGCCGTCATCCAACTGTTTTTAAAAAGATCCAAAATAAAAATATGCAAAGCATAGAAGAAGATTGGGAAAGAATAAAATTACATGAAAAACCAATTTCAAATTCCAAAAGTCCTATCAGTCAACAATTAATAGAAAAAACCAAATCTCAAGATGGTCTTTCTGGAGCTATGAAAATATCAAAAAAAGCTGCAAAATTAGGTTTTGAATGGCAAAGTTTTGAAGATCTATGGAGCAAGTTAGAAGAAGAAATTAATGAATTTAAATATGAATTAATTTCAAATGATACTAAAAATCAGCAAGAAGAATTAGGTGATATTTTTTTTACATTGGTAAATATTGCTAGATGGAAGAATTTAGATCCTCAAGAAGCCATTATAGAAGCAAATAAAAAATTCCTCAAACGTTTTAGTTATGTAGAAGCCTCTAAAACAGTTGAATTCAAAGAAATGTCATATGAGAAGCTCCAAAAGCTATGGAATAATGCAAAATATTACTTCAAAAGTCTATAAATTGATTATACATTTTAATGAATTTATTTAAAAGTTTTCCATATCCAATAAACAAAACAAGCTATTAAAAGCCATTGAAAAAAAGCTCTTAGAATCCAAAATGCTAATATTAAAATCATTAAAGTATATACAACTTTTCGAAATAATCTTTTTGCTTTAGGAGTCATGTATTCCCACCTAGGAAGAAATGCCATAATTATGTATCAATAAACTTCATTATGCGGGATAATCAAAAAAATTATATGATCTATCTTTAGATCACAATTTAGACAATCTCAATAAAATGGCACACTTGAAGAAATCTGATAATGAATAATAAAAAACAGCAATTAGATTGCCTTGAATGGATTGATGAGTATCTAAATGATGCTCGATTTGGACTGAGAGGAAAAATTCTTTTAGAAGAAGTGAGTCCTTATCAACGAATAACCATCTTTGAGAGCATTCTCTATGGGAAAGGACTGTTACTAGATGGTTGCTGGATGACAACTGAACTTCAAGAAAAGCATTATCACGAATGCTTGGTTCATCCAGCGTTAACAAGTGCTAAAGAAATTAAAAAGATTTTAATCATTGGAGGAGGTGATGGAGGAACTGCCCGGGAATGTCTACGTTATGAAAGTCTTGAACATATAGACATGGTAGAGATTGATGGTCTTGTCGTTGAATTAAGTCAAAAGCATTTGCCTTTGATTGGAGGTTCAGCCTGGAATGATCATCGTTTGAATATTCACATACAAGATGGAATCAATTGGGTAGATAAAGCTGCAACAAATTCTTATGACGTTGTGATTGTTGATGGTTCAGATCCCACAGGTCCAGCGCAAGGCTTATTCAACAAACAATTTTTTGAACAATGCTCTCGAATACTTCGACCTGGCGGAATATTTGCAACTCAAAGCGAATCACCCGAAGCGTTTAAACAAGTTCATATTGCAATAATTCGCACATTACGAGAGGTGTTCAACTTTGCTGACCCTCTTTATGGATCGGTACCCATATACCCAAGTGGTTGGTGGAGTTGGAGCTTCGCATCGGCAAAAGAACCTCGTTATTTAAATCCGCTGCTTCATAGAGTTCAAGAAATCTCTGCTAAATGTGAAGTTTGGAGTGCGAGATGGCAAAAAGGAGCTTTTGAAGCCATACCCGCTTTTATTGAAAGAGAATTAAAAGCATGAATGAAATGCAAGTTAATCACACAGAAATATTCGACACAGAAGGTGCAATCTTCATGTCTTCAAAAAGAAATTCAAAAAATTGCAAAGTAGGGATATTTGGTGTGCCTTATGATGGAACGACATCATTCAAACCAGGTGCGCGGTTTGGTCCAGCAGCAATTAGAGAAGTAAGTAATGGGATAGAAACTTATTGCCCTGCTTTAAATCATGACCTTGAAGAAATTGAATTTGTAGATTTTGGATCTCTCAATATACCTTTAGGGGCTCCAGAGCCAGTAATCCAAAAAGTACAAACTGCAACAAAATTACTTTTAAATAATGGTATAAAACCTCTAATACTTGGCGGGGAGCATTCAATTACAGCCGGTTCTGTTGCAGCAATTGCCAATGAGAATCCCGATCTTATTTTAATACAACTCGATGCACATGCTGATTTACGTGATACATGGCAAGGCTCGAAATTTAGTCACGCATGTTCAATGCGCAGATGCCTAGAAGTACTCCCAAGCAAAAAGTTATTTCAAATAGGAATTAGAAGTGGCACTAAAAGAGAATATGAAGAAATGAGAACTAAAAATCAACTGATTCAATTTGCTCCTGGGGAAAAAATTTCTCATCTAGCCAAGGTATTAAAACCTTTTATTAAATGCCCTATATATCTAACAATAGATTTAGATTGGTTTGATCCAAGTGTATTACCAGGTACAGGTACACCAGAAGCAGGTGGATTTTATTGGCAAGATTTTAATAAAATATTAGAGATTTTAAAAAGCCATAATCTTATTGCTGCAGATATTGTTGAACTTGCTCCTCAAATAGACCAATCAGGTATAAGTAGTTTATTAGCAGCAAAAGTAAGTAGATCTATAATAATGCTATTAAATAAATAGCATAGATTTTGATAATGCTAAAAATTAATTATCATTAACTACTAGTGAGCGATTAAATTCAAGCTGAAGCTCAGGATAAGATTCAGAAGTTACTGATTCAATCTTTGGCAAACGAGGTTCTCTTTGAGTCCAATGATGACAAAGAGCAAACAAGGCTATATCAGAATGTAAATGGATTCGTCTAAGCCCACACCAAGCTTTCGATTCTTTTTCACCTAAACCACAATGCTGGCAGGTTTTACAGCTTTTTTTCATGGGCATAGATCATCCCAAGAGAATCACAGGCTAATAAGAGTTTTCTAAACTGACTGCAAAACAACAAAATCTGCTGCTTTCCTTCCAGTTTGAGAAAATTGGCTAAGAGAGTCCATTCAAATCCACAATCAAAACATGGGGCTTCATCGCACACCTTTATTTGAACTATGCCAAAAAGAAGGCGCACGCATGGTCTCCTTTGCTGGTTGGGAAATGCCAGTGCAATTTTCAGGACTGATCAAAGAACATCAAGCAGTAAGAAATGAAGTGGGATTGTTTGATATTTCTCATATGGGCGTTGTACTTCTAGAAGGGAAAAACATAAAGGATCACCTGCAAGCCTTAGTTCCTTCTGATTTAAATCGCATAGGAACAGGAGAGGCTTGTTATACGTTGCTACTAGATCAGTTCGGTGGAATCCTTGAGGATCTAATAATTTACGATCTAGGTCCCAACCAAAAACAAACCAATAGTCTTCTTTTAGTATTAAATTCAGCAAATTACAAAAAAATCACAAATTGGCTCAAAAAGCATCTTGACAAAGAAGAGATTGTTTTATCAGATGCAAAGCATGGCAATGTTCTATTGGCTTTACAGGGACCTAAATCAAGAACAATTTTAGAAGCACTTACAGATTCATCAATTTTATCAATACCACGTTTTGGGCATAAAAAAGTTTCTATCAAAAGTATCAGTAATGAGGATATATTCATATCACGTACCGGATATACAGGTGAAGAAGGATTTGAACTTTTGATGCCTGCATCTGCAGGTCAACTCTTTTGGCAAGAATTAATCAGACAAAAAGTTACTCCTTGCGGCCTAGGGGCTCGTGACACGCTGAGATTAGAAGCAGGCATGCATCTGTACGGAAATGACATGAATACTGATACAACTCCCTTTGAAGCGGGATTAGGATGGTTGGTGAATCTTGAAATGCCTGCCGACTTTATTGGTAGAGAAGCTCTTGAGAAACAAGCCCAGCAAGGAATAAATCGCAAATTAGTTGGATTAAAACTGGAGAATCGGGCAATTGCTCGCAATGGATATCCCGTTCTTTATAAGAACCAAGTCGTTGGTCAAGTTACAAGCGGTAGTTGGTCACCTAGTTTGAATGCAGCTATTGCGATGGCATATATTCCCAAAGACTTAGCACAGCCAAACAATTCCTTTGAAATAGAAATTCGTGGGAAACAATTTGGCGCAATAATCGTTAAAAAGCCTTTCTATAGAAAGGCTAGCTAAAAAAATGACAACATTTTTGAAAACCTTGAAACGGTCTTATGGGAAACTCTTCTCCGTCTGAAGTTTTCCTTATGCGCAGTAATAGCTGCGGCGAATTGTCTAGCAAGGACATCGCTTCTAATGTCCAACTCTGCGGCTGGGTAGACCGCTGCAGAGATCATGGTGGAGTGATTTTTATAGATTTACGTGATAGCAGCGGTACAGTCCAAATAACCGTTGATCCTGATGAAGGTTCTAAATTATTTAATACTGCAGAAAACCTACGAAATGAAACTGTCATTCAAGTCAAAGGTCAAGTTAGAGGTCGGCCGCAAGAAGCGGTAAACCAAAAACTTGCTACAGGTGAGATAGAAATATTAGCGAAAGACTTAAATATACTAAATGAAATCAAAGGGAACCTGCCTTTTTCTATATCAATTCATGATGATGATGAATATGTGAAAGAAGAAATTAGATTACGTCATAGATATCTAGATTTAAGAAGAGAAAAGATGCATAAAAATATAAAATTACGTCATAAAGTAGTCAAAACTGCTAGAGATTTTTTAGAAGGTGAAAATTATACAGAAATAGAAACTCCAATCCTTACAAGATCAACGCCAGAAGGGGCAAGAGATTACCTTGTACCCTCAAGAGTTTGTGGTGGTGAATGGTTTGCTCTTCCTCAATCACCTCAATTATTCAAACAATTGCTCATGGTAGGAGGAATAGAACGGTATTACCAAATAGCCCGCTGCTTTCGTGATGAGGATTTGCGTTCTGACAGGCAACCAGAATTCACACAATTAGATATGGAGATGAGCTTCATGCCTCAAGAGCAAATTCTTGCAATGAATGAAAAGTTAATAGCTGAAATATGGAAACAAGTGAAAAATATCGAATTAAAATTACCTTTTCCAAGAATGTCATGGCATGAAGCAATGAATAAGTATGGAACAGATCGCCCAGATACGCGATATGGCATGGAACTAATTGAAGTAAATAATCTAATGAAAAATATTGGATTCAAGGTCTTTTCAGGAGCAATTGCTGCTGGAGGGTCAGTGAAATGCATCACAGTTCCCAATGGCAATAATGCTATTAGTAATGTTCGAATCAAGCCTGGTGGAGATGTTTTTACTGAGGCACAAAAAGCAGGAGCAGGCGGACTAGCATTTATACGAGTAAGAGAAGAAAATGAAATCGACACAATAGGAGCGATCAAAGACAATCTCAGCAAAGATCAAAGAGCAGAGCTACTTAAACTAACTAATGCAAAAGCAGGTGATCTAATACTTTTTGGAGCTGGTAAAACTTCAATAGTTAATAAAGCCCTTGATCGAGTTAGGCAATATTTAGCTCGTGACTTAAAACTTATATCAAAAGAAAATGATCAATGGAATTTCTTATGGGTTGTAGACTTTCCCATGTTTGAAATTAATCCCGATGAAAACCGACTAGAGGCTCTTCATCACCCTTTTTGTGCTCCAAATAATGAAGATATTGGAAATAATCCCGATCAATGGCACAAAACACTCCCCACCTCACGTGCTCAAGCATATGACCTTGTTCTTAATGGACTAGAGCTTGGCGGAGGCTCAATCAGAATTCACAACCCAGGTTTACAAAAAAAAGTTTTGGAAACCATTGGCCTAACTTCTGAACAAGCCAATGAACAATTTGGATTCCTTTTAGAAGCTTTAGGAATGGGCGCACCGCCTCATGGAGGAATTGCTTTTGGGTTGGACAGAATAGTAATGCTCCTTTCAGGAGAGGACTCGATTCGAGAAACGATGGCATTTCCCAAAACTCAACAAGCCAGATGCTTGATGACTGAAGCACCTGGAACAGCAACTTCAAAACAGCTCAAAGAACTACATGTTGAAAGCACGTGGAAAGCTTCTGAATAACTAGGGAACTGACCTTCAACCAAAGCATTCGCCAAAACTTAGTCTCACCTATCAGACAAACGCCTCTATTCATCTAATGATGCTTGTCAAAACCTTGATTAATAATGTATTCACGATCTCCTCTGAAAAAATCAATACACTGTATTCAGTTACCACAAACTTGATACTTCTCTCAAGGAAGTCAAGCTGGTATCCAAATGCGTTGGGTGTAAGTTAACTATTACTCAACGGTTACTGTAAAAAATCACCTTGATGTAAATGACCAAGTTTGTTTTCGTGACTGGAGGCGTTGTATCAAGTATTGGAAAGGGTATT
This sequence comes from uncultured Prochlorococcus sp., assembly GCA_902589115.1. GTDB lineage: Bacteria > Cyanobacteriota > Cyanobacteriia > PCC-6307 > Cyanobiaceae > CACIRS01. The sequence goes on along the minus strand of CACIRS010000009.1, from coordinate 18,794 downwards.
GTTGCTGCAAGCTTGGGCCGCTTATTGAAATCTAGAGGCTATAACGTCTCGATTTTAAAATTGGACCCTTATTTAAATGTTGATCCTGGAACGATGAGTCCTTATCAACATGGTGAGGTTTTTGTAACTGAAGATGGTGCAGAAACAGATTTAGATCTAGGTCATTACGAACGTTTTACCGACACCGCAATGTCTCGCTTAAATAGCGTAACTACTGGTTCAGTTTATCAATCAGTTATAAATAAAGAGCGGAGAGGTGATTACAATGGTGGAACTGTACAAGTAATACCTCATATAACTAGTGAAATCAAAGAGAGGATTCATCGTGTAGCAGCAAATAGTGGTGCAGATGTAGTAATTACTGAAATTGGCGGAACAGTTGGTGATATTGAATCGCTCCCTTACTTAGAAGCGATTCGTGAATTTAGAGGTGACGTAGAAAGACGAGATATTGCCTACATTCATGTCACACTTTTACCATTTATTGGTACATCAGGTGAATTAAAAACCAAGCCAACACAACATTCAGTCAAAGAATTACGATCTATCGGCATACAACCTGATTTATTAGTCTGTCGCAGTGACAGGCAAATTAATAATGACTTAAAGAATAAAATAGCTGGTTTTTGCGGTGTAAATAAGCATGCTGTTATTCCTTCACTAGACGCTGACAGTATTTATTCTGTACCTCTTGCATTAAAAGAAGAAGGTCTTTGCAAAGAGGTGCTAGAAGTACTGCAACTGACTGATCACGAATGTGATTTAAACGATTGGGAGCAATTAGTTCATAAGCTAAGAAATCCTGGGCCAAAAGTTAGTGTTGCGCTTGTTGGCAAATATGTCCAACTGAACGATGCCTACTTATCGGTAGTTGAAGCTTTACGCCATGCCTGCCTTGCTCAAGATGCTTCTCTCGATCTTCACTGGGTCTGTGCAGAACAAATTGAAAAAGATGGTCCAGACACTCTCCTAAAAGGAATGGATGCAATAGTAGTTCCAGGAGGTTTTGGTAATCGTGGAGTCGATGGCAAAGTTTCTTCTATTCGTTGGGCAAGAGAACAACGTGTGCCATTCCTTGGTTTATGTCTTGGTATGCAATGTGCAGTGATCGAATGGGCGCGCAACCTAGCAGGTTTAAAAGGAGCAACAAGTGCGGAACTCGAGCCTAATACTAATCATCCAGTCATACACTTGCTCCCCGAACAACAAGACGTGATAGATATGGGTGGAACAATGAGATTAGGTGTATATCCGTGCAGGCTAAAGGACGATACGTTAGGACAACGACTATATGGCGAACAAGTGGTATACGAAAGACATCGACATCGCTATGAATTTAATAATTCCTATCGTAATCTCTTTCTTGAATCTGGTTACACCATTAGTGGTACATCTCCCGACGGTCGTCTAGTCGAATTAATCGAATTAAAAGGTCATCCATTCTTTACAGCATGTCAATACCATCCTGAATTTCTTTCCCGACCAGGTAAACCTCATCCTCTTTTTCTTGGTTTGATAGAAGCAGCTCAATTACGTTTACCAGCCTCGCCCAATGAAGCTATACAACAAAACAATCCAGGAATTGAGCAACAAGTTTCTCCTCATCACTAATGGGGCTAACTTTTCCAGTAGTAGAGCGTTTTCATTCGCTTCAAGGAGAAGGTGCACATGTTGGAAGAAGTGCTTTTTTTATAAGACTTGCAAGTTGTAGCGTAGGGTGTTCATGGTGCGATACCAAAAACTCATGGTCAGCTGATAAGTATCCCGAAGAATCAATCCAACAACTGGCAAACGAATCAATCGAAGCACATATACAAGGTGCGGAATTTGTAGTGATTACAGGAGGAGAACCTCTACATCACAATCTTGATCCACTATGCAAGGCGATCAGAATAATCAGTAAAGAAAAGCAAAAGGTACAAATTCCCATTCATATAGAAACTAGTGGTGTTGATAGCCTCAGTGGCAGTCCAGATTGGATAACATTATCGCCAAAAAGTCATGCACCACCCAAAAAAGAGATGTTAGCTATTTGTCAAGAATTAAAAGTAGTTATACAAACAAAAGAGGATCTAGTATTTGCTGAAAGTATGGCAGAACAAGCCATTAAGGCACAAACACAAATCACACAAAAGACTCATTTAAAAATCAAAAATCAGCAGCCAATGCTTTTTCTCCAACCAGCTTGGAATAATCCAAAGGGTAGGCAATTGACAATTGAATATGTAAAGCACCATTCAAAGTGGCGATTAAGTATGCAAACACACAAATGGCTAGGAGTACTATAAACATCAACTAATTGTTGATGTATAAAATTCATATACTTACCAACAAAGGAAAAGAAAATTTAGTTATCATCAACTTAATCTAGATTTCTATTACTTGCAAACTAATAATCATATGACGTCTTCCACAACTATTTCTCTTTTATCAGGTGGACTCGATTCGGCAACTGCAACTGCATTAGCAATTGAGAAAGGCAATCAAGTAATCGGACTATCTTTCAACTATGGACAAAGGCATAAAAAAGAAATAGTGGCCGCACAGAGCATTGCATCATATTTAGGATTAAAAGAACATATTATTCTCAACGTCAACCTTTCAACCTGGGGTGGATCCTCTTTAACTGATCTTAAACAAGCTATTCATAATCAAGGTGTTATAAAAAATGTGATTCCCAATACTTATGTTCCAGGCAGAAATACTGTATTTATTGCAATAGGCTTAAGTCTTGCAGAAGCTCGTAATGCAGATGAAATAGCCTTAGGAATAAATGCAATGGATTATTCTGGCTATCCCGACTGTAGACCCGACTACTTAGAGGCATATCAAAGGTTGGCAGATCTAGCTACCAAAGCTGGACGGGAAGGTCATGGCGCAAAACTTTGGGCACCACTTGTGAATTGGAGCAAAATTCAAATCGTTGAAGAAGCTTTACGACTAGGAATACCTATCGAAAAAACGTGGAGCTGTTATCAAGGCAATGATGAAGCTTGTGGCGTATGTGATAGCTGTCGTATTCGAGACAATGCACTTCGTCAATCAGGTCGAGCAGATCTATGTGTTCAAGCAAAATCATGATTATCCCAAAACGAAAACAATGCGAATGGAAAAGACCAGAGAGCGTAGCCACAGAATTAGTAAAAACTTGGGGCCAAGATGGCTTTGCATGGCTAGATGGGGATGGGACTGATCTTGGCAGATGGGTTACTTTGGCAATCAATCCTATAGAACAATTTTGTTGTAGAGGTTTACCAGACGAAACTGATGACAAAAATCCTTTTGAAATTCTTGAACACCTAAGTCAAGGATATTGGATTGGCTGGTTAAGTTATGAAGCCGGAGCCTGGATTGAGCAAAGTAATCTATGGAAGCCAGACTCAATGGCTACTCTTTGGATAGCTAAATACGATCCGATATTACGTTTTGATTTAAAAAAAAAATATCTTTGGATTGAAGGATGCAACCCGAATACTTTCAAAAAATTAGACAATTGGTTAAAAAGTATTCCTAGTAATGAAGAATCTAACACTATAGTTACTAATAAATCTGAAGGCATACCCCTAATTAATTGGAAATGGCATACTTCAACAGAAGAATATATAATTGCTGTTGAACAGATTAAAGAATGGATTGCAAATGGAGATATCTTTCAAGCCAATTTAACCAGTTGTTGTTCAACACGCTTACCCGAACAAACTAAAGCTATAGATCTGTACAAAAAACTCAGAGAATTTTCACCAGCACCATTTTCTGGATTGATTATTGCCAATGGACCCGCAAAAGGCGAAGCAATTATTTCAACCTCCCCTGAAAGATTTCTCAAAGTTTTGCCTTCAGGAGAAATCGAAACCAGACCAATTAAAGGAACACGTCCAAGAAAAAATGATCTAAGATTAGATTATGAAATGGCTGCAGAATTAATTTGTAGCATAAAAGATAGAGCCGAGAATGTAATGATAGTGGATATTTTACGAAATGACCTCGGTAAAGTATGTAAGCCTGGTTCAATTTCAATCCCTCAAATAGTAGGCCTAGAAAGTTATCCACACGTACATCACCTAACATCAATCATTAAAGGTCAATTACAAGAAAATAAACGATGGATAGATTTAATGAAAGCATGCTGGCCTGGGGGTTCTATAAGTGGAGCACCGAAATTAAGAGCTTGTCAACGTTTATATGAACTTGAACCAACAGCAAGAGGTCCATATTGCGGAGCTTTATTACATATAAATTGGAATGGTCATTTTGATAGCAATATTCTAATTCGGACTTTGATGATGAAAGATAACAAATTACGTGTAAATGCAGGGTGTGGAATAGTAGCTGATTCTCAACCAACACAGGAAGCAGCAGAGTTGAAATGGAAACTCATGCCACTACTTCAAGCACTCGAATAAATGGAATTACCTACACAACAAGCATGGTTTAATTCTAGATGGGGATCTATCCAAGAATTAAAGATTCCACTTTCAGACCGGGGATTAAATCTTGGTGATGGAATCTTTGAAACCATCTTAGTTTTAAATAAGCAGCCAAAACTTCTGAAACAGCACCTAAAGAGATGGGCAAGTAGTGCACAAATTCTTGCAATGAAATCACCACCTCCTGATAATTGGATTGAAGAAATAATTCACGAAGCAATTGATCGCACCAGTCTATTTAACGGAAATGGAGTTGTTAGATTAAATTGGAGCAGAGGTGATAGTAATAATCGAGGCATTAACATATCCAAGGAATCAAACGATAGATTTTGGTTAGAAATAAATGCTTATTCGCCAAAGTTTAATCCAATAACAACAATTTTAAGTCGCCATGAAAGACGAAATGCCAATAGCAAAATCAGTCAATGCAAAACTTTCAATTACAGCCAATCAATACAAGCAAGAAAAGAAGCATTGTCACAAGGTTTTAATGACGCCTTACTATTGAGCACTAATAGTGAAATATGCTGTGGAACAACAGCTAATTTAATCATTAAACGAAAAGGCCACTGGCTAACACCACGACTAGCGAGTGGATGCCTACCTGGTGTTATGAGACAACAAGGAGTCGATTATGGACTAATAAAAGAAATGAAATTATCTGCAGAGCCTCAGGATGAAGACGAATGGTTTCTTATTAATAGCCTTAGTTGCCATCCAATTAATTTATTTAATGATCAAAGATTAACAACTTTGTCTAATTCTAAAGAATTATGGTTTCTGCTTTTAAATCAGGAGACCTAAAATTGAATTGGCATTGTGACAGCTCCTGGTTGAGGTGCACAAGATTCAACCTGATAGTCCACTACTGAACCAATGATAACTATTGAAGGAGAAAGATATTTTCTTTGTCTAACAGTAAGCGACAATTGTTCCAAAGAAGTTTTAATCAAACGCTGACCTACTATTGTTCCCTGCTGGATCACAGCTGCAGAGGTATAAGGATCTAAACCTCCAGCAATCAATTCACTAACAATAAGCTCAAGGTTATGTACACCCATATATATCACTAATCCATCAGAAGCTTTTGCCAAGGCTCGCCAATTAACATTTGGGCGAAGCTTATCAATCCCTTCATGACCAGTGACAAATGTCACAGAAGATCCAGCAAGTCTATGAGTTACAGGAATACCAAAATAAGCAGGTACAGCTATACCAGAAGTAACTCCTGGGACTACTTCAACAGGCACGCCATGCTTAGTTAAATAGCTACCTTCTTCAGCTCCTCTACCAAATAAAAAGGGATCACCTCCTTTTAACCGGACTAAACACGAATGTTTCTTAGCCATTTCCAAGAGTAATTCATTGATCTTGAGTTGAGGGGTACTATGGTGTCCGCGTCTTTTTCCAACAAAGTGACAGATACAAGAATCAGAAACCAAATTTAGAAATTCTTGAGGAATTAAAGAGTCATAAATAAGTGCGTCACATTCGCTAAGTAAACGCTGCGCCTTAACAGTCAATAAATCAGGATCTCCTGGCCCAGCTCCAACTAAATAAACTTTGCCATATTGAATCTCATTCATGGAAGTAGGCTCAAAAAATCTAATAAGGCAAGCTGAAATGAATCAATCTCAAGCAATGAGGTTAGCCCTTGAAAAGTACTCAAATCTTGAAGATTCCGATTCGGAGCAAGAGAATATGGAACCAAAGAATAATGAGAATAATTTTGTTCGACAACATCTCTCCCATTATCCCAAGTAATGATTGGAATTTTTAAAAGGTATTTTAGATAAGTCAAATAATGACGTCCAAGATCAGTATTGATTGGATGATGCAATAAGGCCAATGAATTATATGTCGACTCACGATTAACAAAATCCATTAACAAAGACAGCCAAACAGGCCAAGAACCTAAAAAAGGTAACGCCTGAGTCTTTACCCCTTGATGATTCAGCCTATTAATAATTTTTGGGACATCATTACAAACATGTTTTCCAGGGAATAAAAATAAAGGAACTACCCAGGTGGTATCTACGTCAATTGCAGGTTTGATATCCATCGTGAGTGCCTCGATTTCAGTAGGAGCTCCTCTCAAATCTGTCAAATTATCAACCAACCTATAGAAACAAGCAGGTATTTTGCCGCCTGAAGAACCATGCACAATTAATCTCAAGGGAGTAGGAGTGAAATCATAATCTAATTTCTGTAACAATCGGCACGGATCGTTTGACCGATCAAATGCTCTAGTCGATTGGCATATTATTTTTAAAAAATCTCTATGAGACCTGTAAAACGCAGAATTTCTGAATCTTACTCTAGAAGGGATAGTGATTTGCGAGAAAAAATTCAATCCCCCATAGCTCGAAAACCCAAAACACTTCTTCAAAAAGACTTCCTTGCTATGCAGAAAGTGTGGAGAATGCTCCAAGAAGGAACTATCAAATGGATAGGTGAGATCGGTCGACAATACTAACAAATAAATTAGAGGTACAAATAAACAAAACAATCAAGCTCCTTTGATGTATCTGTGACTACAAAATATCAATCTCACAACTAATATTCAAAATGGTAGAAATTGATACGGAATGATTGACAGGCAATAGGGCTTAATAGCAAGAAATTAAATCCCTACAACATAATAATTAGGAGCAATGACATCATCAACATCAAAAAAATATTATTTAAAAAATAAAAAACTGAATAAAATCGAAAAAAACAAAGCTGAAAAGGATGGACTTGCTATAGGTAGTCAAATTAATGATTTTGCAAATCTAGGCTGGGAAAGCCTGAATAAAACTGATTTAGAACTAAGATTAAAATGGTATGGAATGTTCTGGCGACCGAAAACTCCTGGTAAATTCATGCTTAGATTAAGGATTCCAAATGGTATTCTTAATTCAAATCAATTAAAAGTTATTGCATCTATTGTTGCCAGATATGGAGAAGATGGAACTTGTGATATAACAACTAGACAAAATCTTCAATTAAGAGGAGTTCTATTAAGTGATTTACAAGAAATACTAATTCGACTAAATGACGCTGGAATAAGTACAATTCAATCAGGTTTTGACAATCCAAGAAATATAACTGGCAATGCACTTGCAGGTATAGATAAAAACGAAATTATCGACACCCGACCATTTACCTATCAATTACAAGAATATTTGACTAATGGAGGAGATGGTAATGAAGAATTTTCAAATCTTCCTCGCAAATGGAATACAGCAATAGCAGGATCGAAAGATAATTTTCTACTGCATAATGATCTTGTTTTTCACCCGGTAGAATTAAATGGGGAAATGGGATTTGGGATTTGGTTAGGAGGAATATTATCTTCTCAATTAAATAAATATGCTATTCCACTAGACGCATGGATCCAGGTAAGCGAAATATGCAAAATTACTGGCATAATAATCAAGATTTGGCGTGATAATGGTGAAAGAGACAAAAGGCCTAAAGGACGATTTCGATTCTATTTAGATCAAATTGGCATAGAGAATTTTAGAAAAGTAATAGAAGAAGAATTTGGTCCTTTAAAAAAGGATCCTGGATCAAAATTTTCAGAAAATCCAAGATCAATTTTTGGAATACATGCACAAAAACAAGACAATCTTAATTATGCAGGACTGCATATTCCAGTAGGAAGATTATCGTCAGAAGACCTTCAAGATTTAGCCGAGTTGAGTATTAACTTAGGAGACCAAGAGATACGATTAACAGAAGATCAAAATGTAATAATATCTGGAATCCATACAAGTAATATCGAAAAATTCAAAAAAGTTTCTATTTTAAAACGTTTTCCAATAGAACCAGGTTCATTTTCTGGAGGAACAGTATCTTGTACTGGCAACACATATTGTAGTTTTGCAATAACAAATACAAAAGATATAGCTAATAAATTAGCAAAAGAACTAGATCATGAATTGGAAATAGATAAAGAAATCAAAATACATTGGACAGGTTGTCCAAATAGTTGTGGTCAAGCATATATGGGTGCAATTGGACTAACTGGTAAAAAAGCAAAAAACCTAGATGGAATAATAGTTGATGCATACGATGTCTCTATTGGTGGATCACAAGGTGCGGTAAACGAAATTGGAGAAATAATGCATAAATCGGTTCCCAAAGATAAGATTAAAGATGTGATAAAGAATATTTTACTTGAAAAGTATTCGGCAAAAGTAAAGCAAAAAAAATTAAAGTTATTTAGTATTCATAAATTGTATAACTGGTTGAAAGTTAAAACATTGCGCAGCATTAAAACATAGCTGCAAATTTCTCACTTCTTCATCCTTAATCTCAATGACTAAAAACAAAAAATCCAGCGATCTTTTTTCTCGCTTTGTTAATTGGTTTAGCTCTGTTGGTTCAGATACAGAACCAACAAATCGAATAGAAGGTAGTCAAGATTTCTTTTCAAAGATCATGAATAAAATCAGCAATTAAACCCTTTAAATATTTAAATCAAAACTTATGCAAATGGAATCACCTATTTCTCAAATGGACTATGTCCTCCCAAATGAATTAGTCGATGGAATGATTTCTGCTGGAGGGAAAAAAGCTACTGTAAGTGTGAAAAACTTATTGGTAAGAGGTTTTTATTCAGGAGCAATCTTAGGACTCGCTACGTGTCTTGCTATCACAGTGGGCATTCAATCGGGAATGCCATTTCTTGGATCAGTGATTTTTCCTTTTGGTTTCGCAAGTATTGTCCTATTTGGAATGGAGTTAGTAACTGGTAATTTTGCACTTTTACCAATGGCAACATGGGCTGGTAAAAGTTCTTGGAGAGCAACATTTAGAAATTGGACTTGGGTTTGGATTGGCAATTTTTTAGGAACTGTACTAGTTGCAATTTTACTCTCCATTAGCCTTACGAGTGGAGGCAATGTTGAGCCATTATCAGCTGCAGCTGGAGGCAAAGGGTGGGCTATTATTGCAGCCAAAATTATCGCACTCAATAAAGCTAATGTGATTTTGAAATATCAATCACTCGGAAGTACAGGATTCTTGCTCGCTGTATTAAGAGGTGTGATTGCAAACTGGCTGGTTTGCTTAGGTGTAACAATGGCACTTGTAAGTAAAAGTGTACCAGGCAAAATACTTGCTTGTTGGCTACCAATTACTGCTTTCCAAACAATGGGAATGGAGCACATAGTAGTTAATATGTTCCTTCATACTGCTGGTCCTTTACTGGGTTCAGGAGTTTCATTAGGTGCAATACTATTTTGGAATTTTCTACCTGTAACAATCGGGAATATAATAGGAGGAATGGTGTTTATCGGAATGTTATTTTATAGCACTCATCGAACAAAAATGGCGAATGTTCGTCCTTCAATCCATGATGAAAAACTTGAAAGAGAGCTTGCAGCTGAACTTGGTGCTAGATAAAAGATTTATCTTTATATCTATAAACAGCTCATATTCCTATTACATCTTTGACTGAGAATAAGTATTCTCTAAGTATTATAATAAGCTAAATCTGTTTCTAGCATTAATTCCTCATCATCATGAAAATTGCAATTATACATCAAATAAATAACTCTTTCTAGGTCAATATTCCGATCTGCAATGTCCTGCCAGAGTCTCTTACATAATTCATGATCTCCAAGATTAAATTGAGCATTGACTAGTTCACGTACAACATTGAATACAACTTGCCTATCATTTCTCATTCTAGATTCAGAAATGTATGATTCAAAAGACTCGTCTTCAAGATGTTCAAGTTTCAAGGAAGTTGATTGATTTGTCATTTTTTCTAGGCAGTACCTTCTTTCTAGCTAAAAACTTATGCCATAAAGGATAATTAAACAAAAAATCACTATTCACAAGAGTGGCCCTCAAACTTAGAAGACCTCCTAATTTTTTTCATATGGAATACAACGAAAAAGAAATTTTGGAAAAAATCAACAATAGAAAAAAAATAAAGGCTGAAGAAGATTGGCTCAGTAACATCTATTCTTTAAACTTATCCACTAGCATTAGAGAATCTATCGCAGAGCAATTAGGATTACTTGCAGAAAAAGGTTGGTTAAAAATTCAAATCCTAATCAAAAAATATGGTCCTCAACCAGAATTAATTAAAGCCGCTGGAATATCTCATCAGAAAGAAGCAAAAAAATTATTATTAGATTTATTATATGATCAGAAGAAATTTAATCTCATAGTATTACAAGCATTAGGGTGCTGGGGGGAATCATTGCCTATAGGGTTAATCACAGAAATAATAAAAGACTCTAATCAAGAGATTCGACTTGCAGGATTGGAATTACTTAGCTTCAAAGCAAAAGAACTAAATGATAATGAATTAATAAGCATTACTAAAGTCATGCTAAATGATATTAATGAACAAATTGTAATTAAAACTATAAAGATATTACAGCGAAGAGATAGTCTGGAAATATGCAAATTATTAGCAGATGTTGCAAAAAACGGTTCTGACAAAGCTAGTTATAATGCAATAATTGGACTTGGCAGTATAGGAACAGAAGCTAGTTCGTATACTTTATCAGAACTTTGCAAACAATTACCACCTGGAAAACATTATGATCTTGCAATCAAACAAATAAAAAGTCAATTTAGAGGATATAAGTGAGTTGATCTATTCTAAGATCAGAAAAAATCACAATTGAATTCTTTCTAGAATAAGAATTAATCTAAAGCCAAAGCCAATAGGTTATAGTTTATATTTAAAGTATACATTAAAAAATAATTTCGACGTGACTGATTACAAAGAACAATTCAAAAGCTATCTAAGGAAAATTGGTAGTGGTGAAAAAACTAGTAATGGATTAACTCGCTTAGAAAGTGCAGATGCTATGAAATTAATTCTTGAATCTAAAGCTACTCCAGCTCAAATTGGAGCATTCATGATTGCACATCGCATTAGAAGGCCAGAACCGCAAGAGCTGGCTGGAATGATTGATACGTACTTAGAATTAGGACCAAAAATAAAATCTAAAGAAGGGCAGACTGCCCCACTATGTTTTGGTATCCCCTTTGATGGGCGTTGTAAAACAGCACCTATATATCCCCTGACAGCTCTAATACTTCTTGCCAAGCAGCAACCTGTTGTATTTCAGGGAGGGCAACGCATGCCAGTGAAATATGGAACAACAACTACGGAACTTTTTAGCATGCTTGGTTTAGAGCTAAAAGGATTAACAAAAAAAAACCTTCAAAAATATTTTGATGCAACTGGCTTGGCAGTAATACATCAACCAGATCATTTTCCAAAAGCCGATCGGCTAATTAGCTATCGAGATGAAATTGGCAAAAGACCACCAATAGCAAGCATGGAATTAATTTGGACAGCACATGAAGGAAAACATTTGCTAGTGAGTGGATTTGTGCATCCACCTACGGAAGAAAGGGCATGGAAAGCTCTGCAAATTCTGGGAGAACAAAACTTTATAACGATTAAAGGTCTTGAAGGAAGCACTGACCTCCCAATAAGCCGTCCTTGTATAACAGCCCGCAATCATACTGAAAAGCCAAAAAGATATATCTTGCATCCCAAAAAATACAATTTATCTGGCAAAGATATTCCTTGGGAAAATCCAACTATCTGGCACAAACAAGCAATTAATGCACTCAATAACAAAGGCTTGCTAGCAGATTCTTTGATTTGGAATGCAGCTATTTATTTATGGTATGCAGGAATAGCAAGTAATTTAGATGAAGGCATTATAGAAACCAAAGAAGTATTAAATTCCGGAAAAGCACTTCAAACATTAGAAAACTTAATTAGCTTTAGATCTATGTATAAATAATCAAGAGGAACTAAAGTAATCGTTGATTCTAAAAGATCTAAGATAAATTTTTTTGCATGAGATACCGTTGAAACTTAATTCCACCAATTTCAATTATTTCAAGTTCTCGATAAAACCATCCTAATTTTAATAGCAAAGGATAACTCAATAAACTTGCTTCAGTTCTTAAAGCAATTTGTCCTTCTAAGAATGCCTCTCGCTCTACTTGATGAAGCAGAGCAGATGAAAAACCTTTACGAGAAGCACAACCACGGCAATATAAAAGTGCTAAACGATCTAAAGGGTAGCGAATAGCAAAAGCCTGTATTTCATCCTTGTAAATAGCTGCCCAACCCCGTCCCTCATTCAAGCTTCTATCAAGAAAACCAGGTAGCCAAGCTAAGGCTGACCATGCCTTGATTTGATCTGCGCTATAAAATAAATGAGCTTGAGACTGAATGGCATCCTGATAGACGTGCCGAATAGTTAGATGATCATCTGAAGTGACTGGCCTTATTTGACAACAGTTAGCCATCTGAATGCAAAGAAATTTATTCCAGTGATCGAGTTTTATGAGATCGTGAAATATATGCTGAAGCTTACTCAATTGAACACCCCTAAAATACCCACTCTTTTAAGCGCTTTCATTACGCTCTTAAACGACAGGTTAGGAGAAACTATTGTTTTTCCTTTACTACCGTTTCTCCTAGAAAGATTCACCAATAGTGGAAGCACTTTAGGACTTTTGGCAGGCACATATGCAATATCTCAATTTGCAGCAGCCCCTTTAATAGGAGCTTTAAGTGATCGATTTGGGAGAAAACCCGTCATAATTATTTGCGTAGCGGGATCTGTAATTGGCCTTTTCCTTTTTGCATTAACAGTCTCAATCAATTGGCAAACTTTCTTGCCTGCATGGGCTACTAGTATCCCTCTATTGCTTCTATTTGGTTCAAGAATTATCGACGGTGCTAGTGGCGGAACAGCCGCAACAGCAACAGCCATATTGGCAGATATATCTAGTCCGGAAAATCGCGCTAAAACATTTGGGCTAATTGGTGTCGCCTTTGGACTTGGCTTCTTGTTAGGCCCAGGTTTAGGAACAGCGCTTTCAAAATTTAGTGTGACGCTTCCTGTTTGGGCAGCCACTGCTTTTGCAATATCAAACTTGATATTGGTTATATGGATTCTTCCAGAGACACATTCGGCTGAAGCACGGACCTCACTACCACGAAAGAGAGAGCTAAATCCTTTTACTCAATTGAAATTAGTGTTTGACAATTTGGAATTACGACGTCTTTGCCTAGCATTCTTTATTTTCTTTATGGCATTTAATGGCTTCACTGCAGTACTAGTTCTTTATTTAAAACAAGCTTTCAATTGGACCCCAGGGATGGCAAGTCTAACTTTTGTTGTGGTTGGACTAGTTGCAATGATCGTGCAAGGAGTACTCATAGGGCCACTGGTAAGAATATTTGGAGAGTGGAGGCTAACTTTAGTAGGCATTGGCTTTGTAATTGTCGGATGCCTACTCTTAACTAATGCAAAAATAGAGAACGCCACTGTCATGGTTTTCTCTGCGGTAGGAATTCTCGCTCTTGGTACAGGATTGGTCACGCCATGTCTCAGAGCATTAGTATCCAAAAGGCTTAATTCAACTAGTCAAGGTACAGTGCTTGGCAGCTTACAAGGCCTTCAAAGTTTAGGAACATTTCTTGGTGCAACTGCTGCAGGCTTATCTTATGATTTCTTAGGTGAACGTAGTCCATTTTTTGGGACCACATTTCTACTTTTAATAGTAATAGGACTAGTGACAGGTAGTCTTAAAGTTACACCAATTAAATCAACTTAGATGTTCAATGAACTATTAGTACAAATTGTCCGAAAAATGCTAGTTTATAAAAGCTTAGTCAAAGTGATCAGATATTAAATGTCTCAATGCATTGCTTCAGAACACTACATTAATCGAGAATTAAGTTGGCTGAATTTCAACAAGCGAGTCCTTGCCCAAGCCCTTGATTCACGAACTCCACTGCTAGAACAAGCAAAATTTAGCGCGATTTTTAGTAATAACTTGGATGAATTTTTTATGGTAAGAGTAGCTTCATTAAAAGCTCAGGTGGATGCATGTATAACAAAAGAAAGTGAAGACGGAAAAACTCCTGAACAACAACTAGAAGCAATACGATCTAACTTAATTCCACTACTTAAAGATCAAGAAAAACATTTCTTGAATAAATTAAAGCCAGAACTGGAGCAAAAAGAGATTTATATATTGCATTATAATGAACTTAACTCAAGACAAATGAGATGGGTCAATAATTATTTCAGCTCGGCCATATTCCCTGTATTGACTCCTTTAGCTGTAGATCCTGCACATCCATTCCCATTTATTAGTAATTTAAGTCTGAATGTGGCAGCATTAATTGTTGATCCTGAGACAAAAGATCAACAATTTGTCCGAGTTAAAGTACCGAAGAAAGCATTAGGTAGATTCCTCATAATTCCCAATGAATTAACTGACAAAGAAGAAGAAAGAAGTCATATCAGAATACCTATTGAACAAGTTGTGGCCAATAATCTCAAATTGCTATTTCCAGGAATGGAAATACAAGAATATTACTTTTTTCGGGTTACGAGAGATGCTGATCTTGAACTAAGAGATATTGAAGCAGATGACCTAATGAGCGCATTAGAAGAAGGGTTAAGGAAACGTCGCATTGGCGGAGAAGTTGTAAGGCTAGAAGTCTCTTTTGATATGCCTCAACAAATTTTAGACCTACTCATGGAAGGGATGGGAGTGAATGAGCAAGACCTGTATAGAGTTCAAGGTCTGCTAGGACTTGATGAACTGATCAAATTAATAGATATACCTTTATCAAATTTAAAAAATCCTATTTTTAAAGGTTCTACACCCAAGGTGCTTAAACGAAGCCAAAAAAATTTACTGGAAGATGGCTCAATAAAGCAAGAAGAGTTCAAAAGTATATTTTCCATCATTAGACGAAAAGATATTCTTGTCCATCATCCTTATGACCTTTTCTCTACATCAATTGAAGAGTTTATAAGTCAAGCATCAGATGATCCATTAGTAATGGGAATTAAAACAACTCTTTATCGTATTTCAAAAGATTCCCCAATAATTTCCTCTTTAATTCGTGCTGCAGAAAATGGTAAAGAAGTTATGGCTTTAGTAGAATTAAAGGCCCGATTTGATGAAGATAATAATATTCAATGGGCTAAACGATTGGAACAATCAGGAGTTCATGTTGTCTATGGTGTTCTAGGATTAAAAACTCATACGAAAATAGCCTTAATCGTCAGAAAAGAGAAAACAAAGCTTAGAAGCTACTTTCATATTGGGACAGGAAACTACAACTCAAAAACATCTAAGTCATATACCGATTTAGGATTATTATCTAGCAATCCAGAATTAGCCCAGGATCTGGTAGAGCTATTTAATTACTTGACTGGTTTTTCTAAGCAACAAAACTTTCGAAAATTAATGGTTGCTCCTGTGACATTAAGGAAAGGAATTGAGTCCTTAATAAAGAGGGAAATCGAACTATCTAAAGCCGGAAAAAATGGGAAGATTATTGCGAAAATGAATTCTCTTGTTGATCCAAACATAGTGCAGCTTCTTTACGAAGCATCTCAAGCAGGTGTTCAAATAAACTTAATTGTCAGAGGGATGTGTTGTCTATATCCAGGCAAAAAAAATCTGAGTGAAAATATCCGTGTAATTAGCATTATTGGAAGATTTCTAGAGCATTCACGAATTTTTTGGTTTGCTAATGATGGGAATCCAGAAGTCTTCCTAGGGAGTGCAGATTGGATGCGTAGAAATTTAGATCGCAGAATAGAAGCTGTTACGCCAATTGAAGATGAAGCTCTCAAAATTAAATTAGAAAACCTTTTAAAGCTTTATCTGGAGGATAACCGTTCCGCATGGGAAATGAACAGTAATGGTGATTTCATTCAGCGTTTACCCAGTAAGGAAGAAAGGTGTGTACAAACAGAACTAATGAAATTAGCCGATACATCTACTAGCTAATAGTAAAAATTCAAAAACATAGAGATAGGATGATCTAGAGCAAGGCAAGCCAGGAATTTTTGAACAAAATTGCGTCTTTTACCTATGCAAGTTTAATTGTTGTTCCCTATGAGTTACTGAAAGATTTCCGATTTATGATGTCAAGTTTGCTCTAGCAGTGCTAAATTCCGGCCAAACATAAATATAGGAGGCCAGGGTGATGGGGATCCCTCTGGAATCTGCACACGGTGCTTCTGATTCTCAATCAGTTAATCCAGTGTTGATGTCTACTGCACAACGCAACACGAATAAAAGTCCAAAAGGTCATCACAAATCCGGTGGACGTCTAGGAACAGATGCAATAGGGTTCTACCTCAGTAGCATCGGACGAATACCTTTGCTGACACCTGCAGAGGAAATTGAATTGGCGCATCATGTCCAAACAATGAAAACTTTGTTGGATTTGCCAGATAAAGAGCATACGCCACGTCATCGACATCAAATAAGAATGGGCAAGCGAGCTCGAGACAGAATGATGGCTGCAAATTTACGTCTTGTTGTAAGTGTCGCAAAAAAATATCAAAACCAAGGTCTTGAACTGCTTGATCTAGTACAAGAAGGAGCAATCGGTCTTGAACGAGCTGTTGACAAATTTGATCCTGCAATGGGATACAAATTTTCTACCTACGCTTATTGGTGGATCAGGCAAGGGATGACAAGAGCAATTGATAACAGTGCTAGAACGATTCGCTTACCAATACATATCAGCGAAAAATTATCAAAGATGAGACGAATCTCACGAGAACTCTCTCATCGCTTCGGTCGTCAACCTAATCGATTGGAATTAGCTAATGCAATGGGCATTGAGCCAAGAGATTTAGAAGATCTAATGGCGCAAAGTGCGCCTTGTAGTTCTTTAGATGCTCATGCAAGAGGAGAAGAAGATCGAAGTACTCTTGGTGAACTAATTCCAGATCCTAATTCTGATGAGCCAATGGAAGGGATGGATAGAAGTATTCAAAAAGAGCATCTGGGTGGGTGGCTATCACAACTAAATGAAAGAGAGCAAAAAATCTTGAGATTGCGTTTTGGTTTGGATGGAGCTGAACCCTTAACATTAGCGGAAATAGGTCGTCAAATTAACGTATCTCGAGAACGGGTGAGACAACTAGAAGCTAAAGCAATCCTCAAGTTAAGAGTAATGACCAATCATCAACAGGCTGCTTAATTCAAGTATTGATATACCCTTACTCGTTACTTTTAATTATTGGATGGATCATAATTATTCTTGCAATTTCAGTGTTATGTAAAAAAAGATTTCCGAGTAATAACGAATTAAGCAGAAAAATTGTTCATATAGGAACTGGTCCAGTTATAGCAATGGCATGGTGGTTAAACATCTCTACTGAAATCGCTTTAACTACAGCTTGCTTAATTAGCGGAGCGCTACTCATTAATAAAAAAATGAAGTTATTGCCATCATTAGAAGATGTTGAGCGTAATAGCTATGGAACAGTTGTCTATGGCTTAAGTATTACGTTATTAATTAGTTTATTTTGGACGAAGGATCCTGCTGCAGTCACAGCGGGTATCCTCGTAATGGCATTTGGAGATGGGCTAGCAGGCTTAATAGGTCGAGAAATCAAATCGCCGTATTGGATTATATGGAAACAGCGCAAGTCAGTGGCTGGGACCCTGACTATGGCAATAATTACAATTTTAGTAGTTTATTGCCTTAATCTAATTTGTGGATATCCATTAAATCAACTACAAATTGTAGGTATTACAATAATTGCGATCTCTTTGGAACAAATTAGTCGATGGGGGATTGACAACTTAACTGTTCCTTTGGCGGTTGCTTATTCCTGGTTCTTATTTAGTAATCTCTAAAACTATCATTAAATCTAATTAAACTTTAAGAAGGTAGAGATTCAGCCAATTCGAATAAAAGTTTTTCGGTCATATCAATATTGATGCATGCATCCGTAATGCTTTGTCCGTATGTCAACTTTGATAAGTCATGAGAAAGTTTTTGATTGCCTTCGACAAGATGGCTTTCAATCATTACTCCCAAAACATTTCTAGAGCCTAGACGAATTTGGCTGGCTACACTTTTCAATACCTCAGATTGTCTACGAAAATCTTTCTTTGAATTGCCATGACTACAGTCAATCATTACACGCTGATCTAAACCTGACTGAGACAACTCTTGAGCAACTTCTTGAACAGCTTCTTGATGATAATTAGTACCTGACTTTCCACCTCTTAGAACCAAATGTCCATCAGGATTACCTGTTGTACTGACAATAGATGCCTGACCCTCACCATTAATGCCTAAAAAATGATGGGGTCTTGCAGCAGCTTGCATAGCATTAATAGCAATTGAAACCGTTCCATCTGTTCCGTTTTTATATCCAATTGGCATAGAAAGACCTGAGGCCATTTCACGATGCGTTTGACTCTCAGTAGTTCTAGCGCCAATAGCAGTCCAACTAATTAAATCAGCAATGTATTGAGGAACTACAGGATCTAATAATTCAGTAGCAGCAGGCATACCTTCTCGCGCTAAATCCAACAATA
>CACIRS010000008.1 GCA_902589115.1 uncultured Prochlorococcus sp. | reverse complement strand
AAGTTACCTCGCTGCCTAATAAATACAACTCGATTACCATTAGAATTAACTGCAAGACTAATTGGCAATGAATCAGACCTGTTAATTCCAGGCAAATTAACTTTCCTCCGCAAACGAAGATCTATAAGTTCAATTTGTTCTCGCTCATTTGATTTAGTTAATACAGCTAACCATTTGAGGCCCAATTTAGGCTCACGATAATTTTCATAAGGACGAGAAATAATATTATCCAATTGCTTTAGAGGCTTTAAATAAGGTAATGCACATCCACTCAAAAGAATTGTAGAAAATAGAATGTACAGAATAGAATCTTTTATAGAGAAAATATCTTTCATAATAATACTTAGACTATAGATCTTGGCTTCTTATACGTTGAGGTAAATCTGGCTCAAGAAAATGAGATAAATCAAAAATCTGGACCCTAAACTTACCTTGATTAATCAATTGGAGTGCTAAATTACTTGCATCTGGAGAAAGACTAAGCCTTATTGGAATAGAGTTACCAGGGACACGCAAATGATGTAATTTCCCGCTAATTCTATCTTTAATAATGATAAAACGAGTTTTTGTTTTTTGCGCAATTAAAGCCAAGTATCTGCCACTCCAGCTTAATGAAGGTGAACTATGAGGTTGATATCTAGATAAATTTCTCAAATAAATTATTCTTCCATCTTTTAAATTTCTCATCTCAACAGTAGGTTTACCTTGCTTTTCAACTATTAAGGCGATTTGATTTCCATTACCACTTAATGTTGGATCTTGCTGATTCAGACTAAATAAACCATCGGAAATTCGATCAATTTGAGGCCTGCAACCAAATAAACCCAAGACACCCAATAAAAAGAATAGTGCTTTCAAAGAAATAAGATTTAGTCGTCAAATCTAGAACTATTATCTCGAGGTCTAGGTCTTTGTGATTTAGAAGTAGAAGGAGATTGATTAGTTCTAGAAGAAAAACTAGATCTTTCTTCTTTTGATTTCAGAGAAGTATTAATAGGCCGAGATGTATTTGGCCTTGAAGAGGTTGGTGTAAAGGCTGCATCTTCTGCCTCTGTTTGCATAGGTGATCCCTGAGGGACTCCGGGTCTCCGAGTAGGGGATACATTCCGGTCTCGATTCATATTTTGTGCTTGATTTCGAGATCTTCCTGATTGATCTGCAATCCTTTCATTCATAGAAGGCCTAGAGCCACGACGTTCCTCTTGTCGTCTATTACGCCTTTGCCCAAAATTTTGACTTCGATCTGAATTACTTTGTTCTTGACCTCCAAACCTTGCCATTCGTCTGGCTTGCTCAGGATCATTCTCCCTATAAGAGATTTCTTCATTTCTTGAAGGACGACGACGTCGACTCACAGCTTCCTCAGGTATTGCCGCTCTAGAGACTCGTCTAGGTCGATACAAATCTTCCTCTGTGTTTTCAGAATCAAGATCCTCAGAAGCCGAGAACCTTCTTCTTAAAGGCCTTGATTCACCAAATTGATCATAAGAGTCGTCGTATCCCTCCCTAAAACCGCCTGAAGGCATTCGAGGAGATGAAGGTTCATCATCAAAAAACGAAGAACGTCTGGCTTGATCCACAGCCACTCCTCTTAATCTGACACTTTCGTAACCAAAAAAAACGGTTGTACCAGCAAGTAAAAATTGGCCAAATTGCAAAATTGGATCTAAGCGCCAACCTTGAAAAAAAAGGATTCCACCACAAAGCAAGCCGATTGCTGCAAAAAAAACATCGTAATCACGAGCAAGTGCTGGCTTAAATGACCGCATGAAATACAGTCCTGCGCCGCATACGGCCAGAACTATTCCAACAATGCTGGCCCAGTTGAGACTGGCATTGACCAAAACAGAGCCCCCCGAAAAGGTCTAAGACGAGGCTGAAAATCAACCTCATTGATGTCAGTCTACGAAGTACGCAAAGATTGAACTAGCGTTCAGCGATCAAGTGCGTCTTTCTGACTCACCCAAAGCAAAGTAAAGGCTGCTGGAACAACAATTAAAGCCACAGCGCCAACGATACTTAACAAGGCATTTACGGCAGAGGGTGTCATAGCTTTTTGATTTCAGAGCAAATCAGACCAATCCTACGAATTAAATGGAACTTTCTACGATGTATGGGTTGATGCTTTGAACTTTGTGACGCCATTAGTATTGAAAGCCTTGCCAACAATCAATTTCTCATTGGGTTTTTTACTGTCTGGACTAACCCTTGGATTTTTGTTGCGGATCATTCTGACCTGGTACCCAAGTGTCAATTTAAAAAGCGGACTATGGCCTTTGCTGGTGATTCCTACAGAGCCTCCTCTCGCTTTAACACGAAAATTTGTTGCTCCTATTGGGGGCGTAGATATTACGCCAGTCATTTGGGTTGGATTTACCAGTCTTTTAAGAGAATTGTTAGTTGGTCAACAAGGAGTATTGACTCAAATAATGTTCAATATTCATGCCCAGAGCTAAGTCTGAAATTAATGCAAAACTTAACCAAGCATTTCTTGCTCAACAAACTTGGTATGAACATCTCCTTTTAAAAATTCATCTCGATTTAACAAAAACAAATGGAAATCAATCGTAGTTGGAATACCGGTAACAGCACATTCATTTAAAGCTCTTTTCATTCTCTTAAGGGCTGAATCACGGTCCTTACCCCAAACAATCAACTTTCCAATTAAAGAATCATAAAATGGCGGTATATCGTATCCGGTATATACATGACTATCGACTCTCACACCAGGTCCTCCTGGTGGAAGCCAACCTGTAATCCTGCCAGGAGAAGGCCGAAAATTATGAGTTGAATCTTCTGCATTTATTCGGCATTCAATTGCATGACCATTTAACTTAATTTCTTCCTGTGAAACACTGATTGGTTCACCACCAGCTATACGTAATTGTTCTGCAATTAAATCAATGCCAGTAACCATTTCTGTTACTGGATGTTCAACTTGAATGCGTGTATTCATTTCCATGAAATAAAAATCACCATTTCTATCAAGTAAAAATTCAACTGTTCCAGCCCCTTCATATTGAATACTTTTAGCTGCAGCTACAGCTGCTTCTCCCATACGAATTCTTAAATCAGGATTCAAAGCAGGACTAGGCGATTCTTCTAATAACTTTTGATGCCTTCTTTGAATCGAACAATCACGTTCTCCCAAATGAACAACATTTCCTTTTCTATCTGCAAGAACTTGAACTTCAACATGTCGAGGCCTATCAATAAATTTTTCCATATAAAGTCCTGAATTTCCAAATGCTGCTTCTGCCTCTCCTTGCGCAGCTTTAAAAAGATTTTCAAGTTGATCTGCTGAATTAACCAATCGCATGCCTCTACCACCTCCTCCTGCAGTTGCCTTAATCATTACGGGATAACCCATATCAGTTGCCAAACGAGCAGCTTCTTCTGTATCAGCAAGTAATCCAGCACTTCCAGGAACAGTTGGTACTCCAACCTTCTGCATTGTTGACTTAGCAGTGGATTTATCTCCCATTGATCGAATTGCATTAGGAGAAGGACCAACAAAAATTATTCCGTGATCTCTACAAATTTCTGCAAAGCGATCATTTTCTGCCAAAAAACCATAGCCAGGGTGAATTGCATCAACTCCCCGTGAGGTAGCAGCAGCAAGAATATTTGGAATATTTAAATAGCTTTTGCTGCTGGGAGAATCTCCAACGCATACAGCTTCATCTGCTAATTGCACATGAAGGGCATTCCGATCTACCGTGCTGTAAACGGCAACTGTGGCTATACCCAATTCTCTGCAGCTGCGAAGAATTCGAAGGGCAATCTCGCCACGATTAGCAATTAGGACTTTGCCTATAGGCATCCAAAATTATTCAGTCTTAATGCGGATAGTATCAGCGCTCCTGACCAAACAGCTAAAAGATAGGTGGCAGATTTACCGTTATGATCTGATCCGACTAAGTCTTTAAGACTCGGTTTGATTAGCGGATGTGGTGGAATTGGTAGACACGCACGTCTAAGGAGCGTGTGGCTTCGGCCTTGCGAGTTCAAGTCTCGCCATCCGCATTAATTGCTTTTAGCTTGACCTCACCAAACCCTGAAATCAAAGAAAAATCTTCTTTTATGATCGTTATGGTATCTAACGGTCCAGGAGAATTATCAACATGGGTAAGACCTCTTGCAGAGGCATTAAACAAGAAGCTCTTAAAGCGATCTCAAGAAATTAATTCAAAAATTTCCCTCAGATTGGTCTTAGTCCCCTGCCCAAATGCAACTGGTAAAGAAGCAGAAGCAGCAAAAAATATAGGTATTTTTGAACTAATTACACCAGCAAAAAAATTTTGGAACCTGTTAATTAGGCCTAAACTTTTTGGAGAATGGCCTTCAAATGGTTTAGTTATATTTCTCGGCGGTGATCAATTTTGGAGTGTACTGCTTTCAGCCAGACTTGGATACCTTCATATGACATATGCGGAATGGGTTGCTAGATGGCCTCAATGGAACGATCGAATTGCAGCAATGTCTTCAAACGTGCGGAATAAAATACCCAAAAAATTTAGAAATCGATGCACAGTAGTTGGAGATTTAATGGCTGATCTACCAAGCTTGGCAAAAGAAGTTATGCCACTACAAAAAGGAAGTTGGATAGCACTTATGCCTGGATCAAAAAAAACTAAACTTTGCATAGGAGTTCCATTTCTTCTTGAAGTTGCTGATCACTTAGCTGCAATTAAATCTGAAATATCCTTTTTATTACCTGTTGCTCCTACAACAAATCTGCATGAACTTCAAAATTTCACTAATTCAAAAAACCCAATCGCCAAGCATTATAAATCTGGCATTGCTAAAATTTTACCAAAAGAAGACAATCAGCCATTCAGGAGAATTGTCACTATTCATGGTAATTCAATACACTTACATGAAGATCCACCTGCTCATGATTTATTAAGTCAATGCGAATTAGCGCTAACAACTGTAGGAGCAAATACAGCTGAATTAGGGGCACTTTGTGTCCCAATGATTGTAATTGTTCCTACACAACACCTAAATGTTATGCAAGCTTGGGATGGTTTTTTAGGAATAATTGCTAGAACCCCAATATTAAAAAAATTTATAGGGCTTTTAATAGGAATTTGGAGATTAAGAAATCGAGGCTTTTTAGCATGGCCTAACATTGCAGCTGGAAGAATGGTTGTACCAGAAAAGGTTGGGAAAATATCTCCTATAGATATTGCAAAGGAAGCTGCATATTGGATTGAATCAAAAGAACGTTTAAATGGTCAAAGAGAAGATCTAAGAACGCTAAGAGGAAGGCCTGGAGCAGCTGGACTAATGGCTGATGAAATTATTAAACTTTTCATGACTAAAAATAATAGGTAGATTGTCTAGAATATTGCAATTAATTATTCAGAAAATAATTACCACGGGTCTTCAATTTCTGTTGAAGAGTTTATGTTACCCAGATTATTTTCATTAGAGTTCAAGGAATTTAAAGGTTCTACATCTAATGGATCAACATCAATATCTACAGGTTTT
Organism: uncultured Prochlorococcus sp.; assembly: GCA_902589115.1. Lineage (GTDB taxonomy): Bacteria > Cyanobacteriota > Cyanobacteriia > PCC-6307 > Cyanobiaceae > CACIRS01. The sequence continues at coordinate 40,056 of CACIRS010000008.1, read as the reverse complement.
CTAGAAGGAGGCCTAGGCTTCAATATAGATTTTGCTTGATCTAAGTCCTCATTCAGTTCTTGATAATCATTATTATAACTTGAATATTCCCCCGAAGTTTGATCATCTAAATATAAACGTTTTGCTGTTTGATCTTGACGAATATCATCTAATTCAACATATTCCAAATCCTGTTCATTTTGAAATGATTCACTATTAGATTCTTGCAATCTCTTTTGTCCATCTTCTACATTATCTCCAGCAGTTAATTGATTCTCTACAGGCACAAGATTAACTCTATACCTTTCTCTTTCTTGCTCCTCCCAACTAGCACCCCCTACACCTAACTTTTCGAGGAAACCACTGCTCAATTGTTTCAGTTTATCTTCAGCCCCTTCATAAACAATTATTCGATCAGCACCGCTACTAACTATTTCATCTACTGGTATTTCCCAAGTACTTAAGACGCCTTCTCCTAGAACAGGGACACCCAAAGCTCCCATTACTAAAGTTGTCAGTTCACCTGTTTCAATGTCAAAAGAAAATCCAAGCACTCTTCCTAATTGTTGCCCTGATTCTGTAATTACCTGGCAATTAATGACTCGACTATATCGTTCTGGTGTAAAGCCCTCACTTAAAGAGTCAGCGGAATCAACAAGAATTACATCCCCTACTTGTCTAATACGTTCAAGAGGCATCCAGCGCGGTAAGCCAGGTAAAAATCTAGTTAAAGGATTATCCCTAAGCCCAAGAGCTATGACCTCTCTTCTATCAATATCTACGACCACCTCTCCAACCACGCCAAGTCTTCTACCCGTATCTCGGGTAATGACCTGAGTGCCCATTAATTCAGACCTCAGCCAGAGGCGATCGCTTGGGATGGTTTCCAATGGGTCGTTAGGGGATTGAGTAGTTGACAAACGCAGTCCTTCTCTAAGGAAGTAATCGAATCATTTTGGCAAAACAGCGTACTAGAAACATTTCAAGCTGCATCAGGTAAACCAACAACTTGAGTATGTGCCCCTCGAGCTTGGGTGACTCCAATTGTTCTAACGGAAGCCGCAATCATTGGTCTGCGATGGCTAACGACCAAAAATTGTGCCTGTTCTGCCTGTCGAGCAATCAAAGAAGATAATCGCTCAACATTTACTCCATCAAGAAAACTATCAACTTCGTCTAATGCATAGAAAGGTGAAGGGCGAAATCTTTGCAAAGCAAAAAGAAAACTTAATGCTGTTAAAGATTTTTCTCCTCCTGACATTGCAGCAAGACGTCTTACAGCTTTGCCCTTTGGATGAGCCACAAGTGTAAGACCTCCCTCTAAAGGATCTTCATTATTATCTAACTGTAAATGTCCATCGCCTTCAGAAAGACTTGCAAAAATATCACGAAAATGTTTATCAACTTCTTGAAAAGCTTCCATAAATGCTTCTTGACGAAGTGTAGCCACAGTTTCAATGCGAAGTAGCAGTTCAGATCTCTCATCACTCAAGATATTTAATCGATCTTCTAATTCTTCTAATCTCTTTTCCAATTGCTCTAATTCTTCTAAGGCCAACATATTTACTGGCTCTAATGCTTCCATTCGAGTCTGTATTTGAAGCAAATCAGCTTGAAGAGCCTCTAAACCATTTAATCTCAATTCATCAGAAAGTTCAGGTAACGGATTAGGAAGTGATTGTTCGAGTTTTTGAAGCCGAATAGTACTGTTTCTTATTTCTTCTTCCAAAGACTGACAATCTTGACGCAACCGTTCTAATTTCCATTGAATCTCTTGAAGTTTTTGACGAAGATTACTTAATTCTGACTCAGCTAGATCTCTAGCTCTTCTTTGTTCTCCTAAACGTGTTTGAAGATTCTCTTGTTGATCTTCCAGTTCTTTTCGACGTAATTTCAGTAGATTGTGCTGATCTCTCCAATCATTATGTAATTTTGCAAGATCATTAACTTCTTCTTTTAACCTATCTTCTTCTAGCAAGAGAGTATTTTTTTGATCTTCTAAACGTTCCAACTCGAGTTCTCTCTGTCTCTGCTCATTAATCAATATATCTCGTTGATTTCTTGCAGTGATTAATTCTTTATCTGCTTTCTCTAAATTGTCTTGCAATAGCTTCCAATTATTTTGTTCAGAATGAGACTCTTTGGAATTCTCTTCTTCTTCTAAAGCTTTTAATTGATCTATTAATGGTTTTAATTCATTTTTAATTTCTTCGAATCTTTTTTGATTATTATGAGTAGTATCTTTCAATACTTGAATACGTTCAGAATTTTCTCTTCTCCTCTCGATGATAGGTTGATTAGAATGATGAGCAGCTTTTCTTTCAGCTTCTAGAGCTGCTTGTCTTTGTTCAATCTGAGTTAATAGAGATCTAGATTCATCTATATATTTTTGCAATTTCGATTCTTCGTTTAAGCACTTAATTAATGTTTCGCCAATTTCGATCAATCTAGCTTTTAATGGTTCTGATTCATCTCCATCATTACTTCTTCCAAATGTAAATCCAATATTTCTTCCAGAAAAACTTCCACCTGTCATGGCTCCACTTCTATCTAGCAATTCACCATCAATTGTGACTGCCCTTTGCAAACCTAACTGAGATCTTGCTGAGTCTAAATTTGTAAAAACTAATGTCTCTCCAAAAACATAAGCAAATACAGAGCTATATATAGGATCAAATTTGATAAGGTTTATAGCTTTTCCTATTAATCCATTGATTTTATTTAATTCAATTTCTCTACTTCTAGATAAAGCTTTTTGATTAGAAGATAATCTCGAGCTTATCTTATTTAAAGGAAGAAAAGTAAGTCTCCCAGCTCGGCGTAATTTGAGCAACTGAATACATTTAGCTGCTATTCGATCATCATCAACAACAATCTGACCAAGTCTTGCACCTGCTGCTACTTCTAACGCTAATCGATTGTAATCTTCTACTTCACCTAATTGTGCTACAGGTCCATGAATACCTTCAATTCCAGCTTCCAAAAGAATTCTTAAAGCACCTGTTCCTCGACTTTCATGCAAAGTCTCCCTTCGACTATCCAGTTTTGCTATTTCTCTTTCTAATCTTGTTTGTTCTTGCTCTAGCCTAATACGAGTTTTTTGTTGAAGATCCAATTCTGAAAGATGATTCTGCAAAAGAACCTTTTTACTTTCAACTTTATTGATAATTGCTTTACATTCACTCTCAAGAATATCTAATTTCTTATGAACTTGATCTTTCTCTAAAACATCTCTCTCCTCATAAGATTCAAGCTCTTTTATTCTTGAACTATCTTGAATTAAACGTTCTTCTAGCTTTTGTTTTTCATTTTGAAGAGGATTTAAGTCCTTTTGTAATTTCTGCCGTAAAAGACTTCTTTTCCTTTGATCATCTACCCAAGCCCCAGATTTACCAGCAACATCAGACAACCTTCTCCTTGATACTTCAACTGCAGCCTCTGCTTCTTTAACAGAGTTGTTTGCATCTTCTATTGCTTTGAATGAAACTTCTTCTTGCTTGGTTTGTGTATTTTGAAAAACTTCCTGTTTCCGATTAATCAATTCTCTACGCCTTTCATTTAATTTCCCCCCTGACTCTTTGTGCATTAGAGCTTGACGATCTAATTCACGGGTTTGTGTATCTAATCCAGCAATTTCTGATTGAACAGAAATTAATTGATCTTCACCTAGCTCTTTCACTTCATTCTGAAGACAGTTAAATTTTTCAAAGGATTGAGAAATTTTTTGTTCAAAATCTTCAATAGAAGCTACATCTTTTATTTCTTGCTCTCTCAGTAATTTTTGACGCTCTTTAGTGTCTATTAGACCTTGTTTAGCAGCTTCATATGCAAGAACTAATTCTTGTTTTTTGCCTATTTGAAATTTTTCTCGTAATTCTTGATATGTTCTTGCTTTTGCACAATCACGTTCCAAGCGTTGCTTTGAATTAACTAGTTCCTGCTCGACTATTCTGCAACGCTCTTGCCGCTCTTGGACATCATCAAGTTTGCTTCGAGTTTGAGCAATTCGATTATCAAATAATGCTACTCCAGCTAATTCATCTATTAATCCCCGTCGATCTCGATTACTCATAGAGACAATTCTTGTGACATCACCCTGCATAACTACATTGCTACCTTCAGGGTCAATCCTTAAACGCCTTAATTGCGTTTGCAATTGTTGAAGATTACAAGGTTCTCCATCAGCGCTATAACTCGAGCTATAAGAACCCCCAGGCATCACTCGAAGGCGACGGGTAACTGTCCATTCTTGTTGATCTACTTTGATCCATGGCCCTTCTGAGGGTGGCTCTAATCCTTGCTCGGCAGGATCAGGTTGCCAATCAGTTAAATCAAAACGAACAGAAACTACAGTTTCAGCAGATTTACCAGCTCTAAGAACAGCACTATTAACTAAATCAGGCAATCGATCTGCTCTCATCCCTTTGCTATTTGCAAGGCCAAGGCAAAACAAAACACCATCGAGAATATTGCTTTTCCCAGAACCATTGGGACCGGTAACTACAGTAAAACCCTCCTCCAGAGGGATTGTCATCGCCCCCCCAAAGGACTTGAAATGCTTTAGCTCGACCTGATTGATATGAACCAACAGGAGACAAGCCAGAATTCATTAGACATTAGCGAAACCTAGAAAAAGCTCAAGGGAATTTAAAGTTTTTAAAATGTCTTCGTATTAACTTGACTTAAGAACACAAAAATTTTGCTGTATTTCCAAGATTCCTGAAAAGCCCTTACCAATAAGCTCTACAAGTACCGGCTTGGATTCCAAAGCCTTAGGCAAACAACCTTTGTAATAACCAGATTCAACTGGATGAGCCCATCCTCTGCCATTTGAAACCAAACGACCTGAGGTCTTGAGCCAATTCAAATGATGTGGATGACTCTTTCTTGCTTCAACAATTGGACCATCCAAAATCAGCAGTGAATTAAGCTTCCAAGTACGACAATCGCAAAGATCCTCTAGCAAAAGATCGTAATGAAGACCAATAGAATCATCTGGGGCCCCTATATGCTCTAATAAGACCCATCTTTTATAACTATTCATAGAAATAATATTATTTTTTCAAGAACAGAAAAATATTTGTTATTGAACAAACAAAGATTTTACTTAGAGCTAATTCTAAACAACTCTGCTTCTGCAGCTTTTTTAGTAGCCCACTTTGCTATTGCAGTTTTTTGTTGATTCATTTTGAATAATTCTATAGCTATATCTCTTAAAGTCTGAATATCATTACACTCTTGAATTGTTCTGGAAAATGTTTCCACTTCAAATTTAGACTCCAAACCAATTGAAATAGAATCTTCGGTCATCTTATTTTGATCTTAGAAACTAAGAATAACATGCTTCCCGTGAGCTAAGAGGTATATTTAATCGCAAGAGAATTAAGCACCAATCTCAGACTGAGACTAATGCTTTAAACAAACAGTTCTTAGACACAAAGATTCAGATCAAGCAATCCAATTCTTTATGAACTGGCAAAGAAGAAAATTAGCTTTCTTCTGCTGGAACAAACCTCAAGGCAATTAGCAACAAGGTACCTGCTCCAGCAACTGCAGCAGCGACTATGCCGAAAGTCGTTGGGATGGTATTAGACGCAAAGAACATTGCGGACAGGCCAACGTCCATAATCTAGAAATACAAGACAGGCAACCTCTAGCAGAAGAAGTATTTATAAAGCAATAAATGTAAGCAAAGACGACGCCGAATTTTTTTTGTTTTTTCTTCCAAATGCATTCATACAACTAAGAAAATGCTCAAAAACCAAAAATTCTGAAGAATTTAAAAAGCACAGACAAAGGGGTTCCAATAATGCAAATGAGTTACTAGGCTTTGAACAGTCGTCTGGATTTTATGGAATCCACCAATTCCGCATCCAGCGAATCACAAACTACATTTGCCAATCCTTCCCCATCAGAAGGACAAACTCTTGCAGATCAATGGTTTAACGAGAGATTTGAGAATTTACTTCCTAAAATTCAAGAACGCTGGCCTGATTTAGCCCAACAAACGCTCGAAGCGACTAGGGGAAGTCTTGATGAAGTAATTCGAGTCATTGCTCAGCATTCTGGTAAAACGTCTTTAGGTGTACAAGAACAACTAGAAGAGCTTTTGAATAATGCAGGCGAAAAAACAAAAGATATTGCTGAAAGCCTAGAACCATTAGAACAACAACTGGAAGAACTTCTCGATGATTTAAATAACACTCTCAGACCACGTCTTGAAAAGCCAATTCGAGAAAGACCATTACTTGCAATCGGTATGGCAGCAAGTCTTGGTTTAATACTTGGAATGCTTCTATCTGGAGGCAAAAAATCCTAATGACTGAATCAAAACGTTCTAAAGGTTTAGGCGCTGCAGCTCGCGTAACTGCTCTTGCAGGATCAGTTATGGATTTACATGTGCGAATAGCACTTCAAGAAATGGATAGAGAGAAGCGAAGATTAATTAGTGGTGGAATATTTTTAGCATTCGGTGGTGTCTTAATGCTCTGCGCTTTATTAGCTATAGAAGCTGGGTTATTAATTTGGAGCTCAAAAAATACTGATTGGTCATTGGAATCAGCTCTTGGAATCTTAGCGTTGGTCAATATAACCATGGCAGGGATTAGTTTAAGAATTGGAGGACAACTAGCCAAAGGTCCTTATCTACCAGAAACACTTGAAGGAATTACAAAAACAACAAAGGCAGTATTAGGTAAAAATTAACTTTATCTAATTAGATATTTCAACCATCTACAATCAATACCTCCATTACTGATTGGAATTTTTAGACTTGATTTCATTCTTAAAGAGCTAGTTAAATTAGGATTTCCACTAAGTAGCCATAAAACCCATCCAGATGCATTTTCTTTTAAATACATACCTAACTCATGATAAAGCTTATGAAGGGTTTCCTCTGAACCTAATCTTTTTCCATATGGAGGATTACATAATATAATTCCTTTATTATCAGGCAACTTCATTTCTTTAAAATGTATAGGTAAGATTTGTATAAATTCCGCTAGTCCAGCAACTTTAATGTTTTCAATTGCTTGAGAAGCAATTGATTTGTCTTTTTCGCATCCAATGATCAAAGGCAATTTTTGATTATTATTTGTATTTTTTGCATTTTCTTTTTCAATTTCCCAAACCTGTGTATCAAAGTCAAACCATTTTTTTAAAATAAAGTCTTTGTTTAATCCTGGCGCTAATTTTAAAGCTTGAGCCGCAGCCTCTATGAGCAAAGTGCCAGAACCACATAACGGATCTATTAAAGGTAAGGATTCATTCCATCCACTTAATTTAATTAATCCTGCTGCAAGATTTTCTTTAAGTGGGGCTATACCCATAGCTGGTCGATAACCTCGACGATGCAAACTATTGCCAGATCCATCTAAATACAAAGTTGCCATATCATTTTCTAAATGAACATGTATACAAAGATCAGGTAATTGAACATTTATATTGGATCTTTTGTTCCAAAGTTTCTTTTGAAGATCTACTATTGAATTTTTAACATTTAAAGCAGAAAAGTGACTATGAGTTAATCCTTCACTAATTCCAGAAATATCTACTCGAAAACTCATTGAAGGTTTTAACCAATCTCTCCATTCAAGTACTTTTTGAATCCCAAAATATAATTGTTCCGGCCCTCTGCAAGAGAAGCTGGCCATCTCTCTTAAAATCCTAAATGGTAAACGAGCCTGAAGATATAAACGATACAAACATGCTTTATCTGCATCAAAAAAAACTATTCGTTTTGAAATGCGAATAGATTTAACTCCTAAAGAAATTAACTCTTTAGATCCTTCAATTTCTAACCCTTGAGGGAAAAAAGCAATTACTTGCATAGTTGGATCCTCATATATAAAAGAAGTAACTCATTCAAGAACTAAAAGAATTTCATGAACTGTTCTCAAATTCAAATACCCTGCAAGAATGTATTTGTCCATTTTCTTATGGACTAGGTGATCCACACCAATGTTTCGGACAGCGGTTCGATTCCGCTCAGCTCCATTACACCTCATAATCACTAGGGGCTGCAATGGTTTCGACGGAGCATCAGGAGGGTGACTGAAGCCTGCTCGGTAAGAGCAAACTCGTAACAGCGAACAACATCGTTCGTTTCTCCCGTCAATCAGCCCCTGTTGCTGCCTGACCCAATTAAGGGAGATGGGGTTAAGTCAGCCTTATCACCCAAATGACTCATGGGGGCTGAGAGGCCCCTTTTTATAATGGTGCTGTGGGTGGAACTCTTAGTTGAATGGGATACATATTTAAGTCAAAGACACTAACTATCGAGCAAGTAAATCTGTCACATAGATATGTGACTAATGAGACATCTAAGGTCAGGATTGGATGGTCTGGATTTATTGATTTGTGTGGAATATTCTGTTCTCAAATCTGCTTCTACTGAAGCGAAGATAATTTGCCAGCTTGTTAATCAGGGTTTGGACCCAAGGCGCCTGTTTATAGCCGCAATTACTTTATATAGTGACGCTCTAATTCGGAAGAATCGTGATGCTTCTTCCTTCGTCGTTGAGTCTGGCTTGTTCCAAGGTATGAAGCTGGAGCCTGAAGCTCTCGGTTCTGTTTTGCCTCCTAAGATTCAAGGCACATATGAGAAAGAAGTTCAAGATTACTTGCAACTATGTGCTGACCAGTTTGATCGTTTTCTTGATGTGGGATGCGCCGAGGGATTTTATTTAAGTGGTATTGCACGTTGGAAAAAAATTCCATGCTTGGGTGTTGATATAGATCAGAGGGCTGGTGATGCTGTTCGTCATATGGCGACCGCTAATGGGGTGTCCGATCTTGTTAGCTTTGAGTATGATCTTTCTCTAGCCTCGTCTTTTATTAACGGTTCTTTGCTTTGCCTGGTTGATGTAGATGGTGATGAAGTTGATGTATTGAATTCTCTAATGCATCTTTTTGCGAATGCATCTGCGCTGGAAGATGTGATTTTAATCGTAGAGAGCGATTTTGCGGGGCGGAAGGAGCAAAATTCACCTGAAATAATCTCGCTTCTGACGGGTAACGGCTGGTTAATTGCCTCGTGCTTGCATCAACAGCCCTCCTGTCGATTTGTTCATGAAAAGGCTGACATGTCTTTTTTGGATCAGGTTGTTTGGGGAAGCGAGGGAAGGTCGGCAGGGCAATCGTGGGTAGTAGCAAAGAAGAGATTTGGCTTAATTGATGCTTTTTAGCGTTCTAGGGCACCCACCTCAATTCCTCTCCGCTCCATTCGCGCACTTGATGCGCTTACGATCTAGTTTCCACTCATCTTCTTTTGTCAAAATATTTATACGCGAAATAAACCACAAGGATTATCAGAAGAGTGAAGGCGTAATGACTCAAGAAGCTATAGATCAAATAAGTAAATAAAGGAACTAGGCATAGTCTTTTCAAGTTCAACCTCTGTTCATGCGACATTGTCTTCCAGTTCAAATCCTTCCATTGAAAAATTTTCTTCATCAATTCCTTCCAAATCAAATCTTATTTATTACCAACAATAAACTTTGAATCACCTGATTAGTGAAGCGAATAATCGTTTCAGCCACCTTCCCACTTAATCTAATAAAAAAACATGAAAAAGCCTGGCCCAAATTTATTAGCTAAAAAAACAAGTAAATCTGAAAAAAATTTGTTATGCCTCAACAACCTTTAATACTTGCTCTTGATCAAGGAACTAGCAGTTCTCGGGCAGCATTATTTGATGCTGATGGACAACTTATAGCCAGTGCTGGTTCCAAATTAGGAATTGAATATCCTGCAGATGGATGGGTTCAGCAAGACCCTAACGCTATATGGTCGAGTCAAGTTCAGGCCATGGCAGATCTTGAAAAGCAACTCAATACAGAGCAACGTAATGCTGTCATAAGTTGCGGAATCACTAATCAAAGAGAAACAACTGTTTTATGGAGAAGGAGTAATACTGAAGCTTGTGGGCCAGCCCTCGTTTGGCAAGACGGTCGGACAGCCGATCTCTGTAATAAGTGGAAGCTTGAAGGTTTAGAAGAGGAATGGAAAGAAACCACAGGTTTACTCCTTGATCCTTATTTCAGTGCAAGCAAAATTGATTGGCTTATTAAACATCAACCTGATGCTAAAAAAGCAGCTGATGATGATGATCTCTGTTTTGGAACTATCGAAAGCTGGTTGTTATGGCAACTAACTGAAGGTCATTCGCATTGTTCTGACATGAGTAATGCAAGTCGAACTTTGTTGATGGACCTTAATGATCGAGTATGGGTAGAACGTTTTTGCGACATCATCAATTTACCTAAAAATGCGCTGCCAAATCTAGTTCCATGTAGAGGAGAGTTCGGCACAATTGCATCTCACCTACCCTTTGCAGGTGTACCAATACAAGCTTTACTTGGTGATCAACAAGCAGCCACATTTGGTCAACTATGTCTAAAGCCAGGCGAAGCAAAATGTACTTATGGCACTGGGGCTTTTCTAGTTGTCAACACAGGTAATTCAATTAGACGTTGCAAAGAAGGTCTTCTTAGTACACTTGGATGGACTGATGACAGAGGGGTGCCAACATACTGTCTGGAAGGCAGTCTGTTTAATGCTGGAACAGTAGTGCAATGGCTCCGAGATGGTTTAGGGATTATCGATAACGCAGCTCAAATCAACGAATTAGCTGGCGAAGTAGAAAATTCTGCGGGAGTAATGCTCGTACCAGCCTTTACTGGATTAGGGACACCCCATTGGGATCCAAAAGCACGTGGTTTATTAATTGGCTTAACTCGTGATAGTCGTCGAGGTCATATCGCAAGAGCGGCTCTAGAAGGAATTGCTCTATCTGTAGCAACCTTAGTTCAATTGGCTGAGCAAGCTCTAGGAGAACAATTGAAGGATCTTGCTGTAGATGGAGGGGCCGCCGCTTCTCAGCCACTTTTACAAGCTCAAGCTGATACGACAGGATTATGTATACGACGACCCAAAAATCTGGAAAGCACTGCAAGAGGGGTTGCATTGATGGCCGGACTTCAGGCTGGATTAATTACAGATGTCAACAAATTAGTAGACACCTATAAAAATACAACAGATACAATTCATCCAAAATTGACACAAGCCTCAAGAGATAAATGGTTATTACGCTGGGAGAATGCTGTGAATCGAAGCTTAATGTGGCATGAATGATACTCAAATTGACCTGCTTGTTATTGGTGCAGGTGCTACAGGAGCAAGCATTGCTTATGAAGCAACCAAACGAGGGATGAGTGTTGCTTTAGTTGATGCAGGTGATATTGGAGGTTCAACCAGTTGTCGTAGCAGTAAATTGCTACATGGAGGAGTCCGATATCTTGAACTTGCAGTTAAAACTTTGGATATTGCACAATTAAGATTAGTTCGTGAAGCCTTAATAGAAAGAAGATATTGGCTTGAACAAGCACCATTTCTAGCCAAACAAATGGAATTAGCTTTACCAACAGCAGATTGTTTTTCAAAGGCTTATTACAGGTTAGGTTTAGGGGCCTATGACGCCCTTTCTGGCAATACAAGTATTGGAAAAAGTCGATTTTTATCGAAAAAAGAACTATATAATGCCTTACCACGGCTGGAGAATAAACTGAATGGAGGAGTTGCCTATAGCGACGGTCAGTTTGATGATGCACGTTTAAATTTATTATTAGCGCTAACTGCCAAACGCGAAGGAGCAATCATTCGAAGCTATTGCAAAGTAATTAAACTTGAGCACAAATTGAATGGCAAAATTTGCGGAGCTATTACTCAAGATAAAGTCGGTAAATTAGAGAGGTGGTTAGCAAAGGTGGTAGTCAATGCTACAGGAATCTATGCTGACAATATTCGGCAAATGGCTGATCACAATATCGAACGTCGAATGCTTACTAGTAGAGGTGTGCATATCGTTCTAGAGGAAAACCTATGCCCTCAGAATATAGGTGTCTTACTTCCTTCTACTGATGATGGAAGAGTCTTATTTTTGCTACCATTTTTCGGACAAACCCAAGTAGGAACAACTGATATACCTTGTAGCAGTAACAAAGCATTTGCACCGTCAGATGAAGAAAAAAACTATTTAATAAGCTATGTTCAAAGATGGTTTCCTGAATTAAAAAAACCAATAATTAAAAGTAGTTGGGCGGGTGGGAGACCACTATTAAGACCAAACGATAAAGCAACTAATAGTAGTCGTGTCGTCAGAGAACATCAAGTTGAAACTTTATCTTGTGGACTAATAAGTATTATGGGAGGCAAATGGACTACATGTCGCCCAATGGCTCTTGATACCTTAAAAGCAGTTGCTGATGAACTAGGAGTCAACCTCCCATCGCCCAAACCAATAGCATTAATTGGGGCAAGTACGGATCCAAGCCTAACTCCAATAAAGTTGCTTGCACAACAAGAAAAACTAAAAGAGTATTTACCGACTGGTCCTCTATTGCACAAACAAATAGCACATTTGCAAGCTAGTTATGGCTTAGAAGCTCTCAGATTTATTAGCAATAGTCCTGTTGATCAAAGAAATCCATTGAGTAACATTATCCCAATCTGTGAAGCCCAAATCTCTAGATCTATTAAAGAAGAGCATGCTTGTACTCCTACAGATGTTCTTGCTCGACGTTGTCGACTCGCAATGGTTGACTTAGCTGAAGCGAAAAGAATTCTGCCGATTGTTCAAAAGCATTTAGTTGAAGCCAAATTGCCAGTGGGCAACTTAAATCTTGAAAAATAACCTCTAATTTATTGCCAACTACCCGAGTAACAAATCACAAGAAAAGCTATAAGCACGATCAAAGCCTTTCTAGGAATAATCTATTAGAAGTTGACTTCTAATAAATATAGCTACAAACTTTTTGATCATTCAGAAGCCTGATTCAATTACTGAATAAGTCTTATGGAACTAACAAGGGCAAAAGTAATCCAAGGAGAAAGTAAAAAATATTGCTTTTCTTTTTACAATAACTATTGTTAGACTAGTTAAATAGTATCCAAAGCAATGCCTTAAATACCTAGTATAGGTTTTCATCAATTCTATTTCTTCGCATTCTATTCATATGAAGAGCAATCCTTTGAAGTTTGCTTATGAAAATCTATGGGTACCAATTTTTGGCAGATTTCTTATGGCCTTTAGCCAATTAATAGAAGGCAAGAAGCCTGAGACAAAACCCACATATGATTTAAAAGACAAGAGTTCATGAATATTCAAAAAAGATTCTGGAAACAATGGACTCTAAAAAAGCAGTCTTCAATAATTATAAAGCCCACATTAGTAGACAATACCTATTTTGAAAAGTTAAAGGAAGAACTTAATTCCATAGATAATAAAATTGCAGATATCAGCAGAGAGCTTATAAATTCACAAGTAATCAGTTGGAGATATAATTTATCCACAAGTAAAGGTTTATTTGGAAATATACAGCGAAAATTATATGGTACAGCCGCGCAAGAATCTGCAAACTGGCACAAAGATAGGCTACTTCTTCTACATAAAGAAAGAAGATTAATTCAAAAAAAAATAGAAAAAGCCAACGGAACTTTTTGGATAAATCAAATTAGACAATGGCTTAAAATATTCACTCTAATTATTATAACTATTTTTTGCTTATGGATAATATTAATGGGCCTAATTACAGCTCTATATTTACTACCTATCTGTGGATTAATTTTTCTCACCTACTGGTTATTTACAAAAAATACATAGACTTGCACAGAAAAGCAAGTAATTATACTTTAAGTTTTACTGATCAAATATATACTAGGTGCAGATACATTGGAATTGACCATTCAATCTACAGCTATCCTCACTCCTTTAGGAGAAGAGTGAATAGGAATTGTTATTGCTGCTGAAGGATCTCTTGAAACTGTTTATACAGGAGGAGACTTAACGAAGCACAATTTAAATCAATTACCTTTGGAGCCTCAGCCTGATAAAGAAATCTCAAAAGAGGACCTTTTAAAGCTATTAGTATTTTTTAAGAAGATTTAGGCAGCGTCATTGATTTGATGCTCTATTAATTCCCACCCATGACTCAATAACTCATTCCAAGTTTCAATTGCATCTTCTAACTCCATGATTCTTGTGTTCTTCATTCTTGTAGGAATACCTTCAGCAGTCGAATACCAAAGTTGGGTAATAACCTTTGGCAAGAACACTAAGGATTGAGGATCACTAATGAAAAACAAAACTCTTTTCTTCTCTGGGTGGATCAACCATCCAGTTGGTGTTGGTATTAGTCTTCCAAGTTCAGAAGTCATATGCTCAAAAATTCACAGCATGCAAAAAAGGCACCTCGCTGACTAATCAATGCAAGTAGTCATACAGCCAGGCAAAAAGGCTTGAGAGAATACCCTATAGAACAAATGTACTTATTTAAAAGGGTGGCGTCAAGTAAAAATTCTGTTGAGACCTAGTTAAAGCAAAAGCGATATAGCATCCTTTTGATCACTTACTAGGCCAAATGTTTGAGCCGAAGCCATTAAGCAAGTTCTGAGAATCAAGCAGTTCCCTTAAATGCACATAGAACCGGAGTTAACTGGTGAATCAAGAGGAGCTGATGCAGCAACTCCAGGCAGCAGCAGAGGCATATAAAGGTGGAAATTTAGATTCTGCAGAGTGTATTTTAAGCAAATAACGGCATAGTCGATAATCCCACTTTAAGTAGTGTAATCGGCATTAATCCGAACATATTCAGCAGACATATCACAACCCCAAGCCGATGCTGAACCAATACCACTACCTACCGTTACTTGAATACATATAGAGTCTTGAAGCAAATAACTATCATTCATTCTTTCTTTCATATATGCAGAGATTAATGCACGATCAAAATCTATAGGATTCCCACCAGACATTAACTTAAACGGTCCCAACGAAACTTCTAATAACTTAGAGTCAAAAACAACATTGGCTCGTCCCGCAGCAGCAACTATTCGTCCCCAATTGGGATCGCATCCATTGATAGCTGTTTTTACTAAAGAAGAACTGCAAATAGTCCTTGCAATATGCCTTGCGTCTTCAAAACTTTTCGCACCATCTACCTTTACTTCTAATAAGCAATTTGCTCCTTCTCCATCTCTAGCTATTGCTTTTGCTAAGTATTGAGATACTGCCTTTAAACCAAGTTCTATAGTTTCCCAATATTCTTTATCTAACAACTCACCTGCAGCAAAAGCTATTACTGAGTCATTAGTACTTGTATCTCCATCTACTGTGATTGCATTAAACGAACTGTTAACCGCTCGTTCAAGAAAAGCTTGCCAAACATCTGGAGGTAATTTTGCATCGCAAGTTATATAAGCCAGCATTGTAGCCATGTTGGGATGAATCATTCCTGATCCTTTAGCCATGCCTCCAATACATACTCTTCGACCTCCACAATGTGCTTCAAAAGCAATTTCTTTTTGAACAAGGTCAGTAGTCAAAATTGCCCGAGATGCCGCTGTTCCTCCTTCAAAACTTAGGTTTTCTACAAGAGGTTTTAAAGATGTAAGTAACTTACCCATAGGTATAGGAATACCAATCACACCTGTAGAACAAATCAAAACCTCCTCAGCCAATAAATCCAAATGATTAGCTACGGCCTCAGTGGCAACCAAACTATCTCTAAGCCCAAGATCCCCAGTACAAGCATTTGCGTGTCCAGAATTAATCAGAACAGCTCGAACATTGCCACCACATGATTGAATTCTCTTTTGACAAAGATCAATACAAGAAGCCCTAACTAAAGATTGAGTAAAGGTTCCGGCACAAACTGCTCCTTTAGGGGCAAGCAATAATGCTAAATCCTCCTTGTTCGAAGGTTTAAAGCCTGCTCTAATAGCAGATGCTTGAAATCCCTTAGGTGTAGTAATCCCACCTATAACTCGGGACCATTGTGAATCAGCCGTAAGGCTCACAATTATCAAACAATAAACTAATCTTATCCTGAGCCATGAAAGGTGATCTTCACACCCCTACTTATAAAACTCGTAGGTTTAATTCTCAACGGCGAATAGGTATTACTGGTGGCATTGCTAGTGGTAAAACTAGTGTTGGCAAGTTTCTCAATGAAATTAAGCACCTACCAATCATTGATGCAGACATCATTGCTCGTAAAGCATTAGAGCCTGGGGAAAAAGCAACGCAGAAAGTTTTAGCAAGATATGGGAATCAAATTGAATGCAAAAATCAAAAAAATTCTATAGATCGTGATGTCTTAAGCAAAATTATTTTTTCAGACATAAGCGAAAGAAAATGGCTAGAAAAACTTATCCATCCAATAGTAATTGAAAACATCAACAAAGAACTTGAAAAGTATGAAAAAATGCCAATATTAATACTAATTATACCGCTTTTATTTGAAGCAAACTTAACAAGTTTGTGTAGTGAAATATGGCTTATTAATTGTGATCTTCAACAACAACTACAAAGATTAATAGCAAGAGATTGTATTAGCGAAGAAGAAGCACAGAGAAAAATCAATTCGCAATTAACATTATCCTACAAAAAAAAATTAGCTGATGTAATCATCGATAATAGTGGGTACAAAAATTCATGGATTAAACAAGTAGAAAAATATTTATAAAACTTTTATCCCTTAAGTTTTTCATTTAGCAGTTTATTAACTAGTTTAGGGTCTGCCTTCCCTCTAGTCTTTTTCATAAGTTGGCCTACAAAAAAACCTTGTAATTTTGTCTTTCCCCCTCTAAAAGCTTCTACTTCTTTAGGATGATCAGTAAGCATCTCATTAATAATTTCTTCTATAACAACTGGATCACTAATCATGCCAAGGCCACGTTTGTCCACTAATGAGCCTGGAGACCCACCTTTATCCAAAAGTTCTGGCAAAATTTCTTTAGCAATTTTGCCGCTAATCTTTCCTCCATCAATCATTTTAATCATTTCAGCTAAATGGTCAGGTGAAAATGGCAGTTCAGAAAAACTCAACCTATTTGCATTTACATAAGCCGCTATATCCCCAGTTATCCAATTAGAAGCCGTCTTTGCATGTGCACCTGATTGAACAACAGCTTCAAAATAAGTCGCCATAGATAATTCATCAGTTAATACTCTTGAGTCATAAATGGACAAACCAAATTCATTCGCATATCTTTTACGTTTAGTCCCTGGTAATTCAGGTAATTCTGAGCGCCATTTTTCACGCAATTCAGAATTTATTTCTATAGGCCCAAGATCTGGATCAGGGAAATAACGATAATCACTGCTTCCTTCTTTGGAACGCATGCTCTTTGTTAACTGCTTTCCCTCATCCCACAGTCTTGTTTCTTGTAAAACAGGCTCACCTTTCTCATATGCGTTGATTTGACGATGCATTTCATATTCACAAGCCTTCTGAATGGCTGAAAATGAGTTCATATTTTTAATTTCAACCTTGGTGCCAAAGGGTGATTTAGATCCTCGACGTACAGAAATATTGACATCGCAACGCAATGAGCCCTCTTGCATATTTCCATCAGAAACACCTAGGTATCGCATGATCCGTCGAATCTCAGATGCATATTCGGCTGCCTCTCTTCCAGTTCTTAAGTCAGGTTTGCTCACTATTTCTGCTAATGCCACGCCAGCTCGGTTGTAATCAACTAAAGAGTGAGTAGATCCTGCTAAGCGATCACTGCCGGCATGCACTAACTTCCCAGCATCTTCTTCCATATGAAGTCGTTCTATTCCTATTTTTTTTAAATAAGTTTCTTTACCTTTCTCAGCAACCTCAACTTCAATCCATCCCTCTTCAGCAATTGGTTCGTCAAATTGAGAAATCTGATAATTTTTTGGTAGGTCTGGATAAAAATACTGTTTCCTATCAAACTTACTATGCTTAGAAATCTTTAAATTTAAAGCCATAGCAGCCTTAACTGCATATTCAAGGACTTTTTCATTCAAAACTGGCAAAGTACCTGGTAAACCACAAACAACAGGATCTATATGCGTATTTGGATCATCCCCAAAAGAAGTAGAAGCCGAAGTAAATATCTTGCTTTCAGTCCCTAATTGAACATGTGTTTCCAAGCCAATTACAGCCTCCCAAGCAGCAGGTGAGTCCAACATCACAAATTCATCAATATTCTTAGATCCTATGGAAATACCCAGCAGTTAGCATTGTCAATCTGAACACAAACACTAAACCTCAAATCTTTGGACAAAAATGGCTGTCGAAGCCAAAAAACCATTACTCATACTTGGCGGGGGGCTAATAGGGCTATCAATTGCTCATGAGTTGGCACAAGAAGGGCGAAAAGTTGAAGTGCTAAGTCGTCGAAGAAGTGAAGCAGCAGGATTTGTAGCAGCCGGCATGCTTGCTCCTCATGCAGAAGGACTTAAAAACACACTTCTCGAACTAGGTCAACTAAGTCTGAAGCGCATACCAACCTGGGTAAAAAAAATTGAAGCTAATAGTGGAATGAATTGTGGTTTAAGACAATGCGGAATAGTGGTTCCATTCCTGTCCGCAACTGAAAGAGATACTTATCCCACTGCATCATTCGGAGAAAAATTGAATCGTATTCAACTCGAAAAAGAAATACCTGGAATTGCTCCCAATTGGAATAGTGGTTTATTATTTAAAGAAGATGGTCAAATTGATAACCGCAGACAATTAATGCGAGCTCTTGAAAAAGCTTGTGTTGAGTTAGGTGTTCATTTTCAAGAAGGAATAGAAGTAATAAAGTTACTCAAAAATAATCAAGAATTTCAAGGCGTGCAAATTAAAAATGCGGAAGGAATAATACAAGATCTTATTAGTCAAGAAGCTATCCTCTGCAGTGGTGCTTGGAGCAAGAAAATTTTACAAGAACTACCAATATTTCCTATAAAAGGACAAATGTTGTCAATTCAAGGTCCAAAAGATACTTTAAAAAGAATTATTTTTGGACCAGGAACATATTTAGTTCCAAGAGAAGATGGTCTGATCGTTGTAGGTGCAACAAGTGAAAAAAATGCTGGCTTTACGGAAGGGCTCACTCCATTTGGTCAAAAAGAACTTCAACAAGGTATTAATAATCTTCTTCCATCAGCAAGTCAATGGCCGCATATGGAAAGATGGTGGGGATTTAGGCCTTGTACGCCTGATGAAATGCCAATTATTGGAAAGTCTTCATTAAAGGGGCTTTGGCTTGCTACTGGACATTATAGAAATGGAGTGCTCTTCGCATCAATAACGGCAGAATTACTAACAAAATGTATTCAAAGAAGCTCATTAAATGAAACTGAACATCAATTACTATTAGCATTTAATTTAAATCGTTTTAAAAGTACAGGCTCAATATTAAAAAATTCTTGAAATACAAGCTCTAATTTTCCAACCAATTAGTTCAAAGCATGTAAAAAAGAGTAGATCACATTTCTACTCGCCAATTTTGATCAGAAGGAGACCATTCATTAATCTCAGAAGGCTGAAACCATAGCCCAATTTCAAAGTGAGCAGTTTCTTGGCTATCAGAGCCGTGTATTACATTGCGACCAATATTGACAGCTAAATCTCCACGAATAGTTCCTGGATCAGCTTCTAAGGGTTTAGTAGCACCTATCACTTTACGTGCGCTTGCTATGACTCCATCACCTTCCCAAACCATAGCCACTACAGGGCCACTGGTAATAAAATCAACCAAACCAGAAAAAAATGGTCGATCTTTATGTACTCCATAATGTTGCTCGGCTAAGGCTTTAGTTGGAGTTAATTGCTTGAGTGCAACAAGCTTAAAGCCCTTTTTTTCAAATCGAGATAAAATCTCTCCTACCAAGCCTCTTTGAACACCATCAGGCTTAATTGCAAGAAAAGTTCTTTCAGACGCCATAAAAAAAAGAGCAGATGAAAGCTATAGTCATCTCCAGACCACCATCTTGGCAAGCGAATAAAGTTGATTAGATAAAACATTGAAGCTTAGATTGTTGGAATGCTGATGCAGATACCAAACTGTGAATGCTGAAACTGATCCATCGGAGATCATTCAAAACGAACGATATCAAGCAAAAAGGAATTGGACTATTGCTGATAGTTCAATGCTTTATGGGCTGGATAAGTGGGGCGAACATTATTTTGCAATCAACCAAAAAGGAAATATCAACATCCAACCAACAGGATCCAAAGGACAATCCCTAGATCTTGTTGATCTTGTCAAAGAACTAAAAAGTCGCAATCTCCAACTTCCTTTATTAATTCGTTTTGATGACATCCTTGAAGACAGGATAAAGCAATTACATCTTGCATTTGCCAAAGCAATATCTACATACAAATATGAAGGCCACTATCAAGGAGTCTTCCCTGTAAAATGCAATCAACAACGTCATGTAGTAGAAGAAATAATCAATTGCGGAAAACCATGGAAGTTTGGACTAGAGGCAGGAAGTAAAACTGAATTACTAATAGCGCTTGCATTGATAGAGAGCCCTAAAGCCCTTTTGATCTGCAATGGTTATAAAGATAAATGTTATATTGAAACAGCTATTCTTTCACGACAACTTGGTAGACAAGCTATTTTAGTTATTGAACAAGTTGATGAAATCGAAAGAATCATTTTAGCCAGCAAAGAATTAGGGGCTGCTCCATTAATAGGCATAAGAGCTAAATTATCTACTCGTAGTAGTGGTCGATGGGCAAATTCAATTGGAGATAATGCAAAATTCGGCCTTTGTGTTCCCGACATTTTAAAGGCAGTAGAAAAGCTGAATGATGCAAATTTATTGACAGATCTTAGACTCCTACACTTTCACGTGGGCAGTCAAATTAACGACATTGCAATTTTAAAAGATGCTCTTCAAGAAGCAGGGCAAATATATGTTGAGCTAAAAAAAGCTGGTGCTCCCATGGGATATCTCGATGTAGGTGGTGGGCTAGGCGTTGATTATGATGGAAGTAAGACAGCTACACAAGCTTCAACGAATTATTCACTACAAAATTACGCTAATGATGTAGTCGCAACAGTAAAAGATTGCTGTCAATCCAATAATATAAAAATGCCAATATTGATAAGTGAAAGCGGAAGAGCTATTGCCAGTCATTTCTCAGTATTAATTTTTGATATTTTAGGGACTAGCAGCGTTCCATCTTATGTCCCTAAAATTCAAGATCATGAATCACTAATTATTCGTAATTTACGAGAAGCATTATCTTTTATAAATCAAGTTGCTAAAGACAAAAATCCTGATCATTCCATACTGCAAGAAGCATGGAATGATGCAATAAAATTCAAGGATGATGCTTTAAATGCATTTCGCCTGGGCTACATAAGTCTTCATGAACGAGCCATGGCGGAACAAATCACTTGGGCATGTGCTAAAGCATTGACAGATATGCTTCCATATAAGAACTCTTTAACAGAAGAACTTACTAATTTAAAATCCGCACTTTCTGTAACTTATTACGCAAACCTATCAGTCTTTCGATCAGCACCTGATACTTGGGCAATCGAACAATTATTTCCAATAATGCCTATTCATAGACTTAATGAAAAACCAGATCAACTTGGTCACTTTGCAGACCTGACTTGTGATTCAGATGGGAAACTTGCAAAATTCATTGGCAACAGTCAGGTCAAATCATTGCTCGAATTACATCAACTAAAACCAAATGAAAACTATTTGATTGGCATGTTTCTAGCTGGCGCATACCAAGAGGTTATGGGCAATTTGCATAATCTATTTGGCAGTACAAATGCTGTACATGTGCGCTTAGCAAATAATGGTGGCTACAAATTAAATCATGTTGTCCGCGGAAATACGAAATCTGATGTACTCGAAGCAATGGAACATGATCCAGAACAACTATTAGAAAGACTTCGAATCAACAGTGAAGTAGCCATACAGCGTGGCTCCTTAAAGATCAAAGATGCTCAACGACTGATGGATCACCTAGAAACAACACTTCGGCAAAGTACGTACCTCCAAGAAGAAAAAGGCTTATGACAAAGAACATTTCAACGTTTCTTTTGCAATATCTAAAGCTTGATTAATTGCTAACGCATTCCGTCCACCTGCTTGTGCTAAAGCGGGGCGTCCACCACCTCCTCCTCCACAACTTTTAGCAATATCATTTATAAATTTTCCAGCATGCAACCCTATGGCAATTACATCGGAACCAAAGGCCGC
Organism: uncultured Prochlorococcus sp.; assembly: GCA_902589115.1. GTDB lineage: Bacteria > Cyanobacteriota > Cyanobacteriia > PCC-6307 > Cyanobiaceae > CACIRS01. The sequence goes on along the minus strand of CACIRS010000008.1, from coordinate 18,038 downwards.
GACAAAAATCACCTTATTTGAATCTTTTAAGTCTGGTTGCCCACCTAAAACAACAACAGCATTTTTTCCTAAATTATCTATTAAAGACTTCGCTACATTTTGCAACGCAGTCCCATCAACCTCGTCTAGACGTTCAACAAGTACTTTGGTATCACCAATAACTGTTACTTGACTACGCAAATTTAATGCCTTTGCTAAGGCTAAATCCTCAAGCAGTATCTGAAGTTCTTTATTTTTTTCTTTCATTTCTTCTTGCAAAGCAACTACTCTTTGCACTATTTCTACAGGTTGAGTTTTTAATCTCTCGCCTAACTGTTTCACAATTACATCTCTTTCATTGAGATAATCCAAAACTGCGGGGCCAGCCACTGCCTCAACCCTACGAATACCTGCAGCTATCCCACTTTCAGAAATAATTTTAAATACACCTATTTCAGATGTGTTACGCACATGCGTGCCACCGCATAATTCTTTAGATACACCTGGTACGTCAACTACTCGCACATAATCACCATATTTTTCACCAAACATAGCTATAGCCCCTTCTTCTTTAGCCAACTCAATGGCCATTTCCTTGACATCAAGTGAATGTGATTCGGAAATCCATGAATTTATAAGAGTTTCAATTTCTTCTAATTCTGTAATTGAAACTGGACGAGGAGCATGAAAATCGAAACGCAATCGATCAAAGTTAACAAGGGATCCAGCCTGTCCAATACTAGAATCAACAACCATTTTCAAAGCAGATTGTAGAAGGTGAGTGGCTGTATGATTAGCTTGAATTCTGCGACGACATATAGGGTTAACTTTACATACAACATTATCACCTAAATTCAATGTTCCTTTCTTAATTAAGCCGCTATGTATAAATACACCTTGCTTTCGACTAACCGAATGAATATCAACACATAATTCATCTGTTTTAGATTCTTGATTTATCAATACACCACAATCCCCAATTTGACCGCCTGATTCTCCATAAAATGCAGTTTGATCAAGTACTACCTCAACTCGATCTCCAAGAACGCCACAATGAGCTGATTGACCATTAACTACTAATGCTGTAACAGTACTAATCTCCTTTAGAGAGGTATAGCCATTAAAATTGGTAGCAATACTCTGAGAAGCCATATTTTCTATAGCATCTTGATGCGTCAAATCAATACTAATATTTGCTGCTTTTGCACGTTGTCTCTGTGCATTCATCTCATGCTCAAAGCCATCTATATCTACAGTTAGGTTATGCTCTTGAGCGATTTCTTGAGTTAGTTCTAATGGAAAGCCATAGGTGTCATACAACTCAAATGCATCCTTGCCACTAATTAATTTTGGATTATCAGCTAATAACTCTGACAATACTTTTTCACCACGTTCTAGTGTTTCTAAAAAGCGAGATTCTTCTCTTTCTAATTCCTGAAGAATCAATGATCGTCTATTCAGTAACTGTGGATATGCCTTATTCATCAACTCAATCGCTGCTTGCCCCATATCTGTTAGAAAAGGTTTCTCAATTCCAATCAAACGACCATGACGAACTACTCGACGCAACAATCGTCGCAATACATATCCTCTGCCAACATTACTTGCAGTTACGCCATCACATATTAATTGAGTGACTGCTCGACTATGATCACCAATAACTTTTAAAGAACTCTGAATTTTATTGTCAACTTGTTGATAGTCAATTCCTGCTAAAGTAGCAGCTGTTTTAACAAGCGGAAAAATCAAATCTGTTTCATAATTGTTTGATACGCCTTGCAATATTTGGGCCATTCTTTCAAGCCCCATTCCTGTATCAATATTACAATTTTCAAGAGGCTGAAGAGTGCCTTCAGAATCTCGATTGTATTGCATAAAGACAAGATTATAAAACTCTATAAATCGAGAATCATCTTCGAGATCAATCTCTAAATCTCCCTGTTCAGGGTGAAAATCATAATAAAGCTCAGAGCATGGTCCACAAGGTCCTGTTGGACCTGAAGACCAAAAGTTATCAGCCTCATCCATTCGAACAATTCGATTTGGATTTACGCCAACAACATCTCGCCATATTAACGCAGATTCATCGTCATCTCTAAACACACTAACTACTAAATTTCTGGGATCTAATCCATATACATTAGTACTTAATTCCCAAGCCCATTGAATTGCCTCTTTCTTAAAATAATCTCCAAAAGAGAAGTTGCCTAACATCTCAAAAAAGGTGTGATGTCTGGCTGTTACGCCCACATTTTCAATATCATTAGTTCTAATACACTTTTGACTGCTGGCTGCTCTAGCTGCTGGACGCTCAATCTGACCAAGAAATACTGGCTTAAAAGGGAGCATGCCAGCAATAGTCAGCAAAACCGTTGGGTCGTCAGGTACTAAAGAAGAACTAGGCAAAATGAGATGTCCACGGTCAAAGAAAAATTTCAAAAAAGCACTTCTGATTTCTTCCCCAGAATGAGGTCGAGAGTCACCTAATTGAGATGAATGTTCCAAGCCCACAGCCATAAGAAAATTGATCAATGAAAAGAACGTCTTGATTCATGATCGGTGAATACATACCAATTTTGCATGATCTCACCTCTCATAAAGCAAAGACTGAAATAGCCCTCATATAACTACTGTTTCCCCTAATAAAGATAATTCATAGAATGAGTAGAATAATTAACTTGATAGAAAGCCTACAAAATTAATTATCTAAGGCAAATTTTCGAAGGATCCAAAGTACTTAAACGAAGAGTGCCATTAACCCAAAAATATGAATGAAGATGACTAAGGCCCCATAGAGTGGCATTATTAACTATGAAACACCTTGAAAGGCCGCTAGTCAGCATCACCACAGTCCATCCAAATCAAGGTAATCACTTTCTTCTTTTCGCGTCGCGGCTATGAGCCTGCTGCACGCCACTTGGCTTCCACCGATTCGAACTCCGACGTGCTCGGGACGTCCAGCACTGCTTGTGTGGGCTGATACTTGGAGAGTAGCAACTCCGACAGGTCCAAAGATTACCCCAGCCCTGCATCCATTTACTCTTAATCCAGAAGAACTCAGTACCTGGCTTAAACAAAAAGAGCTATTGCCAGAAGGAATAATTGAAGCAACAGCGTGCCTCACACTGCCTAGTAGATATATCAAGGCCCCAAGCACAAAAAATGCTTATAAAAAGCAATCAGATGAACTACATGAAGAAATCAACGATTTTGCATGGACTGGGCTTCCTTTACAAGCTGGAGAGCCTATCCCAAAACAATGTGAATGGTGGCCATGGCAAGTACAGGGACTAGCAATTGAACCAAGTGCTGCAACAACTTGGCTATCAAAACTGCCGTTATCTGGAAACAATTCTGATTTAGGAGAAGAAATACGATGGTGGAGTCATTTCCAACGTTGGTCTTTAAGTCTGATTGCAAGAGGCAGGTGGATACCGCAAGTGGAAGTAAGTAAAGGAGAAGGATATCCACATCGCGCACGATGGGTTCCCTTACTTAACCGTGAAGATGACCGGCAAAAACTTGAAGAATTTGCAGCAAGACTCCCATTAGTAGCTACTTGTGCACTGCCATGGAGAGAACCAACTGGACGAAGAAATAATCGTATGACTCGATTACGACCTGAAGCAATGAGAGAGGCAAATCCCATTGCTTCTTGCAGGCCTCGAAGTGGACGAATTCGAGTAGCAACTTTATTAGAAGACCTTGTCGATGCTCAACTTCGAAAAGGGTTTGTTCCAAATACTAAGGATCTTGATCCTCTCTTAACAATTTGGCAAGAGGCACTCGGCTCTGAGAACGGTGTGATAACTCTGAATGAAGAGGATGTTGAACGATTAGCAACTGCTAGCAATCATTGGAAAGAAGGCGTAGCTGGAAATGTTGCTCCAGCCAGGACTTGTCTAGAACTTTTCACACCGAACCAAGGTGAAGATCTATGGGAATTAAGATTTGCTTTACAAGCAGCAGCCGATCCAACATTAAAAGTGCAGGCAGCCTCAGTCTGGGGAGCAGGTTCTCAAGGTCTACAAATTGGTGAAATACATGTTGATCAACCTAGTGAAGTGCTTTTAGAAGGTTTAGGGAGAGCACTCACAGTATTTGAACCAATTGCAAGAGGGTTAGAGAACGCCACGCCAGAAAATATGCAGTTAACACCTGCAGAAGCATTTGTTTTGGTTCGCACAGCAGCCAGTCAACTGCGTGATGTTGGAGTTGGAGTTGAGCTCCCACCAAGCTTGTCAGGGGGGCTCGCTAGTCGTTTAGGTCTAGCAATTAAAGCCGAGATATTAGAAACTTCTAGAGGTTTCACTCTCGGTGAAAGCCTTAATTGGGAGTGGGAACTCATGATCGGAGGAGTCCACTTAACCTTAAAAGAACTTGAACGCTTAGCTAGTAAAAAGAGTCCATTAGTCAACCACCAAGGTGCCTGGATAGAACTAAGACCAAATGATCTAAAAAACGCAGCGCTCTTTTGCAGCACAACTCCAAATCTCAGCCTTGACGATGCATTAAGACTAACGGCCACAGAAGGCGACACATTAATGAAGTTGCCTATTCATCGATTTGAGGCAGGACCAAGATTGCAAGGTGTTTTAGAGAAGTACCACCAACAAAAAGCACCAGATCCACTACCAGCCCCAGAAGGGTTTAATGGGCAATTAAGGCCCTATCAAGAAAGAGGTTTAGGTTGGCTAGCTTTTCTTCATAGGTTTGATCAGGGAGCTTGCTTAGCTGATGATATGGGTCTAGGAAAAACGATTCAACTTCTTGCATTTCTTCAACATCTCAAGTCTGAGCATGAACTTAAACGACCGGTGCTCCTTATAGCTCCAACATCTGTGCTCACAAATTGGAAACGCGAAGCTAATGCTTTTACACCAACACTCCAAATTTTTGAACACTATGGACCTAAAAGGCCATCAACTGAAAAAGAATTGAAGAAAGTCCTTAAACATATCAACCTTGTCATCACTAGTTATGGGCTTCTACAAAGAGATATTGAATTATTAGAATCTATTAACTGGGAAGGAATCGTGATAGATGAAGCACAAGCAATTAAAAATCCAAATGCAAAACAAAGTCAAGCCACTAGGGAAATTGCAAGACCAGATAAAAACAATCGTTTCAGAATTGCTTTAACTGGTACGCCTGTAGAGAACAGAGTCGGTGAATTATGGTCCTTAATGGATTTTCTAAATCCTAGAGTGCTTGGGAAAGAAGACTTTTTTCAGCAACGCTATCGACTACCGATAGAAAGATATGGAGACATTTCTTCCTTAAAAGACTTAAAAGCTCGTGTTAGTCCATTTATACTTAGAAGACTGAAAACTGACAAAACAATTATTTCTGATCTACCAGAAAAAATTGAATTAAATGAATGGATTGGCTTAAGCAAAGAACAAAAAAGTTTATACAATAAAACAGTCGAGGATACAATAGATTTAATAGCCAGTTCTCCTCTAGGGCAACGACAAGGAAAAGTACTTGGATTATTAACTCGACTCAAGCAAATATGTAATCACCCAGCACTTGCATTAAAAGAAAATATAGTTCAAGAAGGATTTATAAATAGATCAGTTAAGCTTCAAAGATTAGAAGAAATTCTTGAAGAGGTTATTGAAGCAGGAGATAGAGCTCTACTTTTTACTCAATTTGCTGAATGGGGTCATCTATTACAAGCTTATTTACAACAAAGATGGTTATGCGAAGTCCCTTTTCTACATGGAAGTACTAGCAAAAATGAAAGGCAAGCAATGGTTGACAGATTTCAAGAAGATCCAAGAGGGCCCCAGCTTTTCTTATTGTCCTTAAAAGCAGGTGGAATAGGCCTGAATCTAACTCGAGCGAATCATGTATTTCATATCGATAGATGGTGGAATCCTGCCGTAGAAAATCAAGCTACTGATAGAGCATACAGAATTGGCCAAACCAATCGAGTTATGGTGCACAAATTCATTACTAGCGGCTCAGTTGAAGAAAAAATTGATCAAATGATTCGTGAAAAGTCTCGACTAGCAGAAGATATTATTGGCTCAGGTGAAGATTGGTTAAGCAATCTTGGTGTCAATCAATTAAAGAATCTAGTCGCTCTAGAAACTTCTTAAATCCTTCATTAATATGAACACTTTTCCTGACAATTCATCTGAAATTACAACAGCTTTAAGTGAAAAAGGTCTGGGCAATCAACCCTGGTGGGTTGAGCAATGGATGGAATTAATTAACTCATATCGATTTAAAAAAAGATTAGAGCGAGCTTGGAGTTATGCCAGAGAAGGAAATGTAACTTCAATCCGATTTGAAGGACGAAGAGTTCATGCAAGAGTGCAAGGAACTGATGAGGAGCCATACAAAGTCAAGCTATGGCTTGATGTACTTAATGACGAAGACTGGAGCTATGTACTTGAAGCATTAACTCAAAAAGCTAGATGGTCGGCACAACTCTTAACAGGAATAATGCCTTCTGATATAGAAAGAGCATTTGCAGCTTCTGGGAAACGGCTATTCCCTTTCAAACTCCAAGAAGTAAGGAGTGAATGTAATTGCCCAGATAAAGCAAATCCATGTAAACACATAAGCGCTATTTATTTTCTAATGGGAGATCGTTTTAGTGAAGATCCTTTCGTACTATTTCAACTAAGAGGTCGCACAAGAACCAAGCTTCTTACAGATTTAGCTGAACAACGAAAAAAAATTCTTAAAAAAATTGCACAAGACTCAGCAGAAAAAGATGATGACTTAACAGAATCATCAGCAATCACTCAAACCACTAGCTCTATACACTCTTCAATCACAAATCCACATTTATGGTGGAGTTATGAAGCAAGCCTTAATGCCGATTTAGTTGTTATAACTCCTGCACTAGATGGAGATACAGGACTCAATGCAGCAGGAGAATTACCCTTGGCAGAAAATCCAAAATTTCCACAAGCAAACAACAAATTTCTTTCCCACCTTCAACAGCAAGGTCAAATCTTCGCACAAGAAGCAATGTTAAAAGCAATGTCAGCAGATGAATAAAGCTCCTTGGCTCACCAAAGAAATATTGAAATTAATCAAACGAGTTAGAACTTCATACAAAAAAAACTTTGGAGAAGATCTTGTCAACTTATCAAATAGTCTCGAATCAGAAATTACTATTAATAATATAATTTTCAATCAAATGCACCCACTTTTAATTCATAATATAGAAGATGATCCAAAAATTAAATATGCAAATGCTGCTGCACTTAAACTTTGGAAGCTCACTTGGGATCAAATGATTGGAATGCCGTCAAAATTAACAGCACCTCCAGAAGAAAGAAAACAAAGGTTGGAACATTTAAATAAAGTAATTAAAAATAAACCAATTAAGGAATATAATGGAATTAGGATCGACAGCAAGGGAACTAGATTTAAAATAAATAATGCAAAAATATGGACTATATTGGACGAAACAGGCAAAAACGTTGGTCAGGCAGCAACGTTTAATTCTTGGTCAATAAATAAATGATTTTGCTACACTAAAATTATATTTAAATCGTAAATTTTGTTTTAATGCAACGACTATAGTCTCTCTTAAGACTAAGTTTAACAAAAGATTGAAAAGACCTCTTAAACTTTGATTAAAACAATCTCTCATGCAACGAAGAAAATTACTCGGATCAAGTGCAAGTGCACTTACAGCAGCTGTTAGTGCTGGTTTATTGAGCTCTTGTACAATTCGCAAACAAGACGCTCAAAGCAATACTCAAACATCAATACCAAAAGTTCGATGGAGAATGGCCACTAGCTGGCCAATATCACTAGACACAATTTTTGGCGGAGCAGAAACCATTAGCCAAAGAGTAGAAACTCTGAGTAATGGAAATTTCACAATCAAACCATATGCTGCTGGCGAAATAGTTCCCGGACTTGAAGTATTAGATGCAGTTCAGGCAGGTTCTGTCGAATGTGGGCATACAGCTAGCTACTACTACAAAGGGAAAAATCCATGTTTTGCCTTTGGAACTTCAGTCCCATTTGGCCTCAATGCTCAACAACAAAATGCATGGCTTTATCAGGCAGGTGGGATAGAAGCAATGAACAAAATTTTTGCTGATTTCGGGGTTATTAGTTTTCCCGCAGGAAATACAGGTGCTCAAATGGGGGGATGGTTTAAGAAAAAACTAGATAGTCTCCAATCACTCAAAGGTCTAAAAATGAGAATTCCTGGTCTAGGAGGGGAAGTCATGTCTCAACTAGGAGTAAATGTTCAAGTCTTACCAGGTGGTGAAGTCTATTTAGCTCTAGACCGAGGCACAATTGACGCAGCTGAATGGACAGGTCCTTATGATGATGAAAAGCTAGGTTTCGCTAAAGCCGCACGTTTCTATTACTACCCAGGGTGGTGGGAACCAGGGCCAACACTTAATGCAATTGTAAACAAAAAAGCTTGGGCAAAATTACCCAATGAATATAAGGCAATGTTTAATACAGCTTGCTATGAAGCCAATATGACAATGTTAAGTAGATATGACAATCTTAATGGCTCTGCTCTACAAAGATTAATTAAAGGTGGAACTATATTAGTTCCTTATGATAACAAAATCCTAGAAGCAGCAACAGAAGCATCATTCCAACTCTATGAAGATATTTCAGGAAAAGATCAATCTTTTAAAAAGTTTTTCCAACAATGGCAAATATTTCGGAATCAAGTGTATGGATGGAACAAAATAAACGAGTTTTCTTTTTCAAAACATAATTATTTATAACTATGACTATAAATATCAAAAATTGGATGGTCATCTCTAAAAGAATTGATCAGTTAAATAGTCGCTTCGCGATAATTGCAAGATGGTCGGTTCTACTAATGCTCGGATTAGGTTTATGGAATGTAATTGGTAGATATGTAGGAGTTGCTATCGGACAAAATCTCAGTTCAAATATGCTTATTGAAGGTCAATGGTATCTCTTTGATGCAATATTTTTATTAGGTTTAGGTTGGACACTGCAACGTCAAGGTCACGTTAGAGTAGATATTATCCAAACTCGCTTAGGGAAGAGAAATCAAGCCAAGATAGAGCTTATAGGAACTTTACTTTTACTATTACCTTTTTCAATTGCAGTAATGACTATTTCATTGGAGCCAACTATCCACTCATGGCTAATTCATGAAAGCTCTCCAGATCCAAATGGACTCCCAAGATATTGGGTCAAAACTCTAATTCCATTAGGATTTTTACTTTTAAGTCTTCAGGGTATTTCAGAAGCGATTCAAAACTTTGCAACTTTAAAAAAGTTGTCAAGATTAAAAAGCAAACAGGAGAAAATTGTTGATTGAGATTGAACTGCTCGGTTATGTAATTAGCTTCGACCCGACTCTTGTTCTAGCACCAGGGATGTTTATTGCTTTGGTCGGTGTTCTTCTAAGCGGATATCCAGTTGCATTTTGCCTGGGAGGAGTTGCTGTTTTCTTTGCAGTATTAGGTATAGCACTAGGTGAAATTGACCCCAATTTTGTTAGTGCCCTTCCTCAACGGATCTTAGGAATAATGGCTAATTTCACATTGCTAGCAATCCCAGCCTTTATTTTTATGGGTGCAATGTTAGAAGCTTCAGGGATTGCTGAGCGACTCCTTGAGAGTATGGGCCAACTATTAGGCAGAATTCGTGGAGGGTTAGCACTCGCAGTCGTAATAGTCGGCTCTCTACTTGCAGCTACTACAGGCGTAGTAGCTGCAACTGTCACAACAATGGGGCTAATTTCTCTACCTGCAATGTTACGTGCTGGCTATAAACCATCACTCGCAACCGGAGTTATTGCAGCATCAGGAACACTAGGACAAATAATTCCACCAAGCATAGTATTAGTAGTCTTAGGCGATCAATTAGGAATCTCAGTTGGCGATTTATTTCTTGGTTCTCTTTTACCAGGAATATTAATGGCAAGCACATTTGCTATTTATGTCGTTGTCATTAGTTTTTTAAAGCCAGAATTAGCTCCTGAAGTACAAAGTATTGATCTAAAACCAATCCAACTCATCAAATTATTACGAGTAATTGCTCCACCAATAGGCTTAATATTTTTAGTTCTGGGAAGCATCTTTTTTGGAATAGCTACACCAACTGAAGCCGGCACACTTGGTGCAATTGGAGCCATGGGGCTTGCAAGCATCCATAAAGGATTTAGTCGTCAAACACTATCAAAAGTTTGTGATGACACTCTGAGAACGACATCAATGGTGATGGCTATTTTAGTCGGGTCAACAGCATTTAGCCTAGTTTTCCGAGGTATTGGAGGAGATGAATTAATTGCAAGTATTTTGCTAAATCTTCCAGGAGGCAAGATAGGTTTTATTGCATTCAGCATGTTAATCATATTTATCTTAGGGTTTTTTATTGATTTCTTTGAAATTGCTTTTATTGCTGTACCTCTACTACTACCAGCAGCAAGAGAACTCTTAGGAAATGATGCCCTGCTTTGGTTAGGAGTCGTTATCGGAGCAAACCTTCAAACTTCCTTTTTGACGCCGCCATTCGGATTTGCACTATTTTATCTGCGTGGTGTAGCCCCAAAAACCATTTCCACCAAAGAAATATATATGGGTGCAATACCTTTTGTCATTTTACAAGTTTTAGTATTAATACTCATCATCACTGTTCCAGCGCTAGTCAACTGGCTGCCAAGACTTGCTTGGATTTAGTGTCCAGCCAGTTCACTCACAAGAAGGATCATACTACTGTAAAATCTTAAATAACTATCTATATCTAAATAATTCAAATCAAATTGGAAGATTTAATACGCAGAACAAATGGCTAACCAGGAAACAAACACTTCAAATAATGACGCAGCAGAACAAGCAAGGCTGTCTTTACAATGTTTAAATATTGGAACCGATTCAACAACAATTCGTTCTCTGGATTGGGATAGAAGCCGTTTTGATATTGAATTCGGATTGAGAAACGGAACAACTTATAACAGTTTTCTTGTCAGAGGTGAAAAAACAGCTCTAATTGACACTAGTCATATTAAATTTCGAGATTTATGGTTTAAACAGCTACAAAACAAAATTGATGTAAAAGAAATAGATTATCTAATAGTTAGTCATACTGAACCTGATCACTCCGGATTAATCAGTGAATTGCTTGCAACAAATCCAAATATTGAAGTAATAGCATCAAAAGTTGCAATTAAATTTTTAGAAAATCAAGTTCATCGATCATTCAAGTCACGTGCAATCAAAAGTGGGAATGAATTAAATCTAGGGACAAATAAAACAAGTGGACTTAATCATAAAATCGAATTTCTTAGCGCCCCAAATTTACACTGGCCAGATACAATTTTCTCTTTTGATCATGGGACAGGTATTCTTTATACCTGTGATGCATTTGGCTTACACTATTGTTCAAATGAAGTATTTGATACGGACCCAAATCTAATAGCTCCTGATTTTCGATTCTATTACGACTGTCTAATGGGTCCCAATGCACGTAGTGTTATACAAGCCCTCAAAAGAATAGATAAATTACCAGACATTAAAACAATTGCTGTAGGACATGGTCCGCTATTAAAAGATCATCTCAGCGTATGGGTGAATAACTATCGTAATTGGAGTGCTCAAAGAAACCAAAATGAAAACTACGTAGCAGTATGTTATATCAGCCAATACGGATTTTGTGATAGTTTAAGTCAAGCTATAGCTCATGGAATCGGGAAAGCTGAAGCCCAAGTTCAGCTCATTGATTTACAAGGAACCGATTCTCAAGAACTTAATGGACTAATAGGAGATGCCAGTGCAGTAGTAGTACCAACCTGGCCTAATAAACCAGATATAGACATACAAAATGCAATCGGAACTGTATTGGCAGCCTTAAAGCAAAAACAATGGGTAGGCGTATATGACGCATATAGCGGAAATGATGAGCCAATAGATGTAGTTGCTAATCAATTACAAAAGCTTGGACAAAAAGAAGCATTTACACCGTTACGAGTGAAAAAAGATCCTGATGGAAATATCTACCAACGATTTGAAGAAGCTGGTACAGACCTAGGTCAAACAATGAATCGAAAAAAAAATATAGCTCTCATTAAAAGCTTAGATGGCGAATTAACCAAAGCGCTAGGTCGCATAAGTGGCGGATTGTATGTAATAACAGCTAGTCAAAAAACTCAAAACAATACTCGAAGTGGAGCAATGATTGCAAGTTGGCTGAGTCAAGCAAGCTTTTCCCCTCCAGGATTAACTGTTGCAGTTGCAAAAGATCGTGCTATTGAAAGCTTAATGCAAGTAGGTGATCGGTTTGTTGTAAATGTGCTCAAAGAAAATGATTATCTCCCATTATTTCGACATTTCCTGAAACGATTTCCACCGGGAACGGATCGATTTAAAGGTGTTGCGATAATAGAAGATATCGCAAAAGGAGGACCAGTACTTGTAGATGCTTTAGCGTTTCTTGACTGTGTTGTTAAACAACGACTTGAAACGTCAGATCACTGGATTATTTATGCATTAGTAGAGAAAGGAAAAGTAGCCAACTCAGATGCTAAAACAGCAGTTCACCACCGCAAAGTAGGGAGTAATTATTAATGAATATTAGAAACACAAAAAAAATCAATTTATTAGACAGTGAAATAAAAGTAATCTCGATTCCAATTGAAGAAGGGTTTGTCTGTCTAAGAGGCTTAAGTCCAAAAAGATTGAGATTTGAAATAGAGTATGGATTAGAAAGAGGAACTACTTCAAATACATTTTTAATTACTGACGAAAATAATCAATCACGTGCTTTTTTAGTACATCCTCCTGGAGCTGCCTTTGGTGATTGCTTTATAAAAGCATTATCTAATGTATTGCCGAATAAAAATATCGAACTTGTTATTATTGTTGGACATGTCAACCCAAACCGGACCAGTCTCTTGCAAAGATTGGCAAGGAACTATCCACAAATGAAATTAATTTGTTCCAATCCAGGAGCGAAATTACTCAAAGAATTATGGTATCAAAAAAAACCTTCCTCTCAAGGAAATCTTCAAAACACAGAGTTATCTATTCCTACTTTACCAATCATTGATTCAATCAAAAAGAAAACTACTATTAGAATTAGCGCTACATCTAACTTACAATTAATTCCTGCTCCTACAGCTCGGTGGCCAGGGGGGTTACTCGCTTTTGAAATGAATCTTGGGCTACTCATGAGCGATAAATTTTTTGCCGCTCATATATGCACGCAAGATTGGGCAGAAATAAATTCTAGTAATACAGAAGAAGATAGAAGGTATTACTTTGATTGTTTAATGAGTCCGATGAGTAGTCAAATAGATTCATTATTGGACAAACTGGAAGAATTAGATATTCGCAGTATCGCTCCTGGGCATGGTCCAGCAATAGATGGTAGTTGGCGTAGCTTATGGAATAACTACCGTAGATGGAGTGAAGTACAACAAACCGCTTCGATTAGCGTTGTTTTGCTTTATGCAAGCGCCTATGGCAATACAGCTGCAATTGCAGATGCGCTAGCAAATGGAGTTAGGCGTACTAATGTCAGAGTTGAAAGCCTCAATTGTGAATTTACTGAAGTCCAAGAATTAGTCAATTCAATAAAAGCAGCTGATGCATATCTAATTGGATCACCAACTTTGGGAGGTCATGCACCAACCCCTATCGTATCTGCCTTAGGAACATTATTAGCAGAAGGGAACAGAGACAACCCGGTAGGTATTTTTGGTAGTTATGGGTGGAGTGGAGAAGCACTTGATCTCTTAGAAAATAAACTTCATGATGGTGGGTTCAAATTTGCATTTGATCCAATAAAAGTGCAATTCAGTCCAGATAATGCAATGGTTAAAACAATTGAAGAGACAGGTACCTTATTTGGTAGAAGACTATTAAATAAAAAAAGATCTCAACAAACTCGCGCGACAGGCGGAATAAGTGCACATCGAATGGACCCTACTCTAATTGCATTAGGAAGAATAATAGGCTCATTATGTGTGTTAACTGCACGCAAAGGAGATGGTTCAAAAATACTGAGTGGCGCAATGGTTGCTAGTTGGGTCAGTCAAGCCAGCTTTTCGCCTCCAGGATTAACTATCGCCGTAGCAAAAGATCGTGCTGTAGAAAGTCTCTTACATTGTGATGATCATTTTGCTCTTAATATTTTGGCAGATGGTAGACATAGCAATTTAATGAAGCAATTTCTGCAATCTTTTAAACCTGGCGAAGATCGATTCTCTGGCCTGGAAATCAATGAAAGTCCCGAAGGCCAACCAATTCTTCCCGAAGCATTGGCATGGCTAGAAGGATGCGTCAAACAACGTATGGAATGTGGAGATCACTGGCTTATCTACGCAAAGATTAATCATGGCAAAGTTTTAGATTTAAAGGGCGTTACTGCAGTACATCATCGACGTACTGGTGCAACTTATTGAATGAACGCATTCAAACTCCTTCACAATTAATTCAACAAACTTCCAATGACTCACTCAACTGATCTGCTCGTTATCACAGCCAGTAATGGCGAAAATCTGAAACTTGCTCAGCGATTTGTAAAAATCAGCAAAGAAATCGGAATGGTTACCGACTTAATTGATTTAACTACTTTAGATCTACCACTGTTTAATCCACGTACTCATGCCATTTCAGGAATTCCGCCTTTAGTGAAAGATTTAAATGATCAACTTTCAGCATGTCCAAAATGGGTTATTTGCGCACCGGAATATAATGGATCTATCCCGCCAGTCTTCACTAGTGCATTAGCATGGCTCTCAATTCAAGAAAATGATTTTCGTAATTTATTCAATGGTAGGCCAATAGCAATTGCGAGTTTTTCTGGTGGTGGTGGCATGGAATTACTTATTTCTCTTCGAATACAGTTAACTCATCTAGGTGCTCAAGTAGTTGGACGTCAACTGCATAGCAACTACAACAAGCCAGCAAAAGATGAGTCTATTCAAGATCTAATAGAACGTTTATCTCAAATGCAACAACTAGAACTCACAACATAAAGATCTGGAACTCTATTAAGTTTCACTGGCCAGGTTGAACAATGCAATTAAAAAAAGAATCACATCCTGACTAGTTATTCAAAAAATCATTGCCTCACTAGATATAGTGTGTACACACACACTAAGAAAATCACTCTAGATATATCAAAAAATCTCTATGCAAGACTTTTGACCATAAAAACCTTGTCTATATTAGTTTTTTATAGTGCTGATCTATTCAGATCAAGATATGCTCAAATTTTGAACATTGGGGCTATATGCTATATATAGTGTTATATAAGAACAAGCCTCTTCAATTTTCTTAGGTTTTCAATGCAACCTCCACCAAAATATGCTTGTGTTGTTCGCTATAAAGGTTTTGTACTCTTAGAGCAACCAAATCATAGTTGGCTAATTAGACCGGAACGTAGCCCAATGTTTTTGTTGCCATTTAGAACAATGAGATGTTCTCTTAGAGAAGCAAAAGAATTACTTGAACAAAAATTATCTGAAGAAGGCCTGATTAAGTTTGTTGCATAATTGCTAATTCTCAAATTAAACCTCATCCTGCACGCATTCGATTCCATGTCTCAAGTATTTGTCGAGCCATAGGTAAAGCATGAACTGAACCACCTCCAGGAGTGTTTTGAGCAAATGCAACAATAACTATTTCACTAGATTCAAAAGGCGCAAAGCATACAAACCATGCATGATCTGAACCTCCCGTACTATCTTCTGCTGTTCCTGTCTTGCCAGCAACAGGTGGCAAAGTAGGCAAATTTAAATTTACTTGTGCACCTGTTCCTGATTGAGCCACTTTCCTCAAGCCTTTTCTCAAGGTGTCTATCGTGGAAGATTTAATATCTACTTTTATACGACGTTTTTTTGAGGTCCAATCAATATCTCGATCAGATAAATGAGGAGTGACAAGATAGCCTCCATTAGCAAAAACAGCATATGCCCTTGCAAGTTGCAAAGGAGTAATTTGAATAACAGCTTGCCCTATAGAAGCACTTGCCATATCTTCTAAAATCCATGGTGTTTCTCCAGGTTTTCCCCACCCTCGTCCTTTCTTAGCCCATTCCTCATTTCCAATTAATCCCTTGCTTTCTTCATAACCAATCTCAATACCAGTGCGCGAATTAAAACCCAGCTTGATCGCTGCATCGTATAAAGCTGTTGAACCAACACCTACTCCAATTTGATAAAAAAAGGTATTGCTTGAAAAACTCAGCGCATCTTCATAACCAATTTCACCAAACCCTCGACCATTATGTTCTCGAAAACAATTGCTTCCATATCTAATACAAGGGAAAGTATTTAATCGAACATTTGGAGGAAATTTCCCAGTCTCCATTCCAGCCATTCCAGTTACAGGTTTCCATGTACTGCCTGGGTCATATGCATTAAGTGCTCGGCTAAACAATGGGCGTTTAGACGACAAAAATAATTTGTCGTATTCCTTCTGTGTAGTAAAACTCTTAGAGAAAAAGTTTGGATCAAAAGTTGGTTTACTAGCCATAGCAAGTATTGCTCCTGTACGAGGATCTAAAACAACAATTGCACCAGCAGTTTTATCAGATAAAGCCTTCTCAGCCGAACGCTGCAATTCAAAGTCAAGGGTTAAAAAAAGATCTTTGCCAGCCACAGCTGGTCGTACTCCAAGACTGCGTTGTACTGCGCCGAATGCATCTACTTCGAGCATTTCCCCACCCCATTGTCCTCGAAGATGCTCCTCATAAGCAGCTTCAACTCCTGTTCTGCCAATTCGATCCCTAATTAAATAGCCTTTAGATGACAAAATTTCAAACTCTTGACCAGTAATTGGCTGGGTATATCCCAAAACATGCGCTGCAAGAGTTCCAAATGGGTAATAACGAACCAACTCCTCATTTACCTGAGCTCCTTTTAAAGTCTGCTCAAGTTCGCGAAAGCGTAAGACCTGCTTTGCTTTTAAATTTTTTGCAAGTGTAATGCGCAATAGATTCTTTTCAATTCCCTCTCTATATGCACTGTCAAGAGATTTGCTTGAAAGAACCAATAATGCAGATAAACGTTCGCGCAGTACTTCCCAACCTTCTTCATCTAAAAGTCTCGGTTGAACAGAAAGTGTATAAATAAGTCTACTTCCTGCTAAAAGTTTTCCATTACGATCTAATAATCTTCCTCGAATAGGTGATTTAGAAACTAAGCGAATCCGATTTTCATCCGATAATTTCCGGTAAAAAGGTCCTTTTAAAATCTGTAACCAAAAAAGCCGCAAACTAATTACGCCAAATATTGTAATTAAAAATGCAAGTATAATTCTTGGCTGACTAAATATTCCTACTTGCCTTTTCTTGCTACTTTTTATAGAACTTTTCAGAACCATATCAATTACTAATGGAATGTTATCTAAGTAGAAGTCTTATTTTTCACATCTTCCTGTAAATATTGATCAAGCAAATCAAGGCGAGAGTTAATTTTATTTAAAACTACAACTAATTGCTGATGTTCTTCTTTTAATTCATGAGATTGAGATAGATCTTCTTCGTCATTATCAATTTCAACTGTTACAGGCATAACAGGATTACCAAGGCCTGGACTTATTTGATCTAAACGCTCGCGAACAATACTTGCTTCACTTTCTCCCTCACTCCTAAGGTCGCTTAATGGCTGACTGGAAGAACCAAATACTTCAGCAACTTTCCTTGGACCACCATTTTTGGCTCGTTTAACTACTGCAAGACCTACAGGAAGAAAATCCTGCATCAAAGATAAGCGAAGTTGAGCTATTGGATCATCAGCCATAGCAAAAAAATTTTCTACCGAACTACATTTTGCTGAAAAGGCACCATAAATGGTGGACAGCTCACACTAGAGACCCCCATTGACCAGCCAGTAAAACCAGACAAAAACACTACAGCAACAATGGGACCTAGTGCCTGATGAGTTGTTTCAAGGCTGATCCATTCCCTCCATGATCGCCATAAACGTTCTCTAACAAAGCGGTTGCGCTCTCGAGATTCCTCCCTGTTTCTTCGGCGAAAAGATTTCTCAACCCATCTTTCAAACGCACGTTTCTTTGTTATAGACATTTTCCTTTCAACTTCTAAAAGTTGTCCTGCATTCAATTCAG
>CACIRS010000007.1 GCA_902589115.1 uncultured Prochlorococcus sp. | reverse complement strand
AGCAAAAATCCTTAATTCAAACTTTTTATCTGCTTTTGAATAGCTGCAACTGTGGTGAGCTGTTGAGATTTCGCATCCCAAAGTATGTAACTGAAGCAAGAAGGAATATCAGCAAGCTTTAAAGTCATTGATTCTTTAAGAAATTCTTGATTCTGAAGATGGCAAGCACGCAAGTTGTAGTTAGGTATGCGCTCGCATAAATGATGAATGCTATGAAAAGAAATATCTGCAAGAAACCAATTTAGCCATCTAGGAAGATCAAGGTTGCTACTACCTTCAACGGCTCCTAGAAACAAATCCCAGGAATCAGTTCGATTAGCATAGGATCCTTTAAAATTATGCTGCACAAAAAAAATGCAAATAAAGATTGCCGCTGAAATTGTCATCACAATTGAATAACAACTCCAAAACAAACCAGCTCCAAGCCATCTACTCATTAGAATCCAACCAATCAATACAAATACATTATTTGCAATTAAATCTATTACTTCAGCAGCAGTATTTCCATAACCAGACTGATTTGACTTAAGACGTCTTAGAAGATCAAAATCTCTCAAGATATGTTTATCACCAAATCCGTAACGCAAATCATTCATTATAGAAGCAAAAAAGTTACCTATTGAATCGAATAAAGCCAACCTTGGCTTGATGACTAAATAATAAAAACCACCCGGGAATAACATCATCCAATGTCTACTTATTGCATAAAAAAATTGGTTCTCTTTTGAAAGAGATTGAAAGTCCTGAACAGTAAGAACGTCTATAGGACCTCTATATATCTCCCAATTCCCATTGTGTTGATGATGAAAAGCATGATCTCGGGACCAAGGGTGTTGAGGAATTGCATTTAAGACTCCCAACAAGAAGCCGAGTGAGCGGTTAAGCGAACGGGACTTAAATAATGAATTATGCCCACAATCATGCATTAAAGAGAATGCACGCGTTGAGAACAGTGCTAATAAAACAAGGACAGGCATCAAAGCACAGCCCTTTATCAAAGCATTCAAAGAAGTTTGATCAATCTTTGCCACTAACAGCCAAAGCAACGCCACGGGGCAAATTGTTATCAGGATCTGCCAACTTGCTTTTAAATTACTTCTGCGAAGATAAGGAGCAATAGAAAAATCAACTCTTTTCATTCCCTTAGTTTGATTACGCGGGTCCATTTCAGCAAGTGGGAAAGGGCTAAAAATTTATGAGTTCTAACTACTTAAAGGGGCATTAGAACTTGGCTCTAGATCCTGATTTATTAGCTCACTTTCGAGAGAACCATACCTGCAACAGGCGTTTATCAGCAGATACGTTTGTCTGCTTAGATCAAAGGACAAACTAAACCCCAACTGCCCTTTGCTCAAGAGGCAAAGGGCACTCCTAAATCTGTCAAATACGTATCAAACACGAATTCCACCGTTGAGCTCTAGTCATACCAATGGCTTGAACTAACTGCAAAGACCTACTCACGTAAAGTTTAAGATTACAGTCATATCAATGGTTCCAAGACCTCTTCTCAAACTTGGTTCCCTCCTCAGATTGAAGGCCTGGGGAGGGGTATTTGGCCACGAAATTCCACTAATTCTTTAGATAGCGAACCAAGTTAAGAGCAATACATAAACCTATGAGGAGGTTCCAACTAAACTTTTTCATAAAGTACTAATAGTTTAGGCTAATATTAAATATAGATTTGCTTTTAAAAGGCTTTGCTCCTGACAAAATTGAAGGCAACACCAAATTCTGCAGCAAGATTTCTTGCAATCATAACATTCTTTCTCGCCACGATAAACATTGCGAATCAAATCGCGATTTATAGCTTTGGACTAGATAAAGAATTGCTCTTATTATTTAATATGGACAAAGAGGTCAATATACCTACATTTTTTTCGGTGATACTTCTTTTAATTTGCGCATCATTAGTTTTAATTGTATACAAGAATTTAAACCCTATAAATAATACATTAAAGAAGAGGTGGAGGGCCTTAAGGTGGTTATTTATTTTCTTAGCTCTTGACGAAGGATTACAAATTCATGAGATATTAATAATCCCAAGTATAAAGCCTATGCTTCCTGCAATATTTACTGTTGTATGGGTTATTCCTTATGGAATACTAGCTATAATCGCGCTAGTATATTTTATCCCTGTGTTGGCCAGCTTGCCTTTCGTATTAAGACAAAAAACCTTATTATCTGGTGCGGTCTATCTACTAGGAGCCTTGGGCTTTGAAATGATAGGGAGTTTTTTAGTCAGAACAGGAGACATAAGACTTCATGGCATCTCGTATGGTGCAATCTTTACAATAGAAGAAACACTAGAGATGGTTGGCTTAATAATCTTCGTGCATACATTACTAAGATATATTGTTGACTATCAAAAACAAAAGTTAGAAATAAATATGTATCTTTCCAGTGATTATCCAAGGACTTCTAGTCCTTAAGAATTTACAAAATAATCGTTAATAAAAAGCAGCTATATAGCAACAACAAAGTTTGTATTAATTACCAAATATTTATGAGATGCTTTGGTCAAAAAATTGCATATGTTTGAACTATACACCTCTTAATTCTTTCTTCTACTAACGAAGCGAAAGGATCAAGGAAAGATGAAACTGTAATTTCTTAGAGGCTACAAGCTATAGAAAATTACAATATGGCCAAATTGAGCTTATGCATCCAACAAATTTATGGTGAGGGCATTGAAATCATTTCCTTGTGCGAACTCTTGATACCAATCAGATACATACACAGATTATTACTCATAGCTCCCAAGCTTGGGTAAAATTTCAACAAGAATCCCTATAAATAGAAGCTTTGCAGATTTTTTTCTTATCGTTAAAATTTATTTTTTATCATGAGAAACAGAAGTCAAATTCTGTCCAGACTCCCTTCTATAGCTATATAAATATCATTTTTAGTCATTCAGTAACAAAATCTCTAGTCAAATAGCGTCAAAATTCAAGCATTCGAGCCAACTGTTAACTTAAAGAGTCATATGCAAAAGATTAGCTTTGGTTACTGACAAAGAATTGCTCAAAGAAGTCACAAAAGAGCTTTGGCTATCAGTTAAAAAACTGCGCCCAGGTCTGCCTAAAGATGCACGCATGCAGCTTGTCCTAAAAGCCCTCATCACGATTGGTGATCTTGCTAATCCGATTGAAGCTGCAATGGTCGTAGGAATATGCCTTGACATGGAAGAGAATGGAAGCGAAGCCGCTCAAGAGAGTAAAGATTCTGATAAAGAGCGCACTGAAGCTAAAAGCGTGTCCGATGGCAGAAGAGTCGTGCGAAGGAGATCAGCGGCTAGCTAAATCAATAAAGAAGAAATACTTTTCCAAGAATGGAAAAAAAAACGCTGATATTTTAATTAAATTTAAAGCGTCAAAGATATCAAACCAGACACTTCAGAAAAAATTGTTTCTTCAAGCCAAGTTATCGAAAAAGGATAATTTTTAATGGTTTGACAAATTGAATTAGCAATTAGGAGTACTATGATCAATCGATAAGCAAAGGAATCAAATTAAAAACTTCACTAAAAAATATTATATAAAGCACTTCTTGTTTAGTCACGTTATCTACCCTACTTACAAGCCAGAGTAAAAAAATTGGCATCTTCATCATCAAAAAGACATTTTTTGCCAGGGCCAAATACTCTTGCAATCCATCATGGGGAAAATTTCGCTTCAGAGACTGGGGCTGTTATGCCTCCGATCTTTCAGAGTTCAACATTTGCCCATGGGAATGAAAAGGGATTTGACTACACCCGATCAGGTAATCCAAACTTCAAAATCCTCGAGTCTGTCTTGAGCTCTCTTGAAGATTGCAAACATGCAACTGTCTTTGGGTCTGGAGTGAGTGCGATTACTGCGGTTGTATCTTCTCTAAAAAAAGGAGATTTAGTGTTATGCGAAGCAAACCTTTATGGATGCACTGTAAGATTGTTTGAGGAAGTATTTAGGAAGTTTGAGATAAAAACAAGTTGGACTGATTTTACAGATCCATCAATATCTAAAGTAATTGCGAATTTGAAGCCATCCTTAATTTGGTTAGAAAGTCCAACTAATCCTCTTTTAAAAGTAATTGATATAAAAAAGATATGTGATATTGCTAAGACTAATGAAATCCCTGTATTAGTTGACAATACATTCTCCACTGCTCTAATCCAGAAACCTCTAGATCTTGGCGCAACACTCTCACTAACAAGTACCACCAAATATATAAATGGACATTCCGATGCTCTAGGAGGAGTGGTTTGTACCAATGATCAAAATTGGTTTGATCGTATGACATTTGCCCAAAAAGCACTTGGATTACAACCATCACCATTTGATTGTTGGCTGATCACAAGAGGTGTAAAAACATTACCTTTGCGCCTTGAAAGGCAAGTTCAAAATGCCTCGGCACTAGCAGATCATCTAGCAAATCATTCTTCAATCAAATCAGTTAGGTATCCATTTCGCTTTGATCATCCTCAACAAAAAATTGCCTTAAATCAAATGAAAGGAGGTGGAGCAATAGTTACAGCAAGATTAAAAGGAGATCAAAAACATACATATTCATTTTGTAAAAGGCTGCGATATTTCACCATGGCAGAAAGCTTAGGCGGTGTTGAAAGTCTTGTCTCACATCCTGCGACAATGACTCATGCTTCCGTTCCAGCGGAGATAAGAAGCAATCTTGGAATAGATGATTCTCTTGTGAGACTTTCAATCGGATGCGAAGACCTTGATGATCTCAAAGAAGATCTAACACAAGCCTTAAATCATTACCATGAATAAAAGGCGGAATCTGCTTAAAGACCCATGCTGGACTGCTGCTGATCTTGGCCAAGCATTACCGGATAGTCCACATGCGGTTTCAGTAGCGTTACCTCGTTGGGGTGATGTAATTGCATACGAGGAAAAAGATCCAAAATGTATAAGTTCCTTGCGTGCAATCTATCCTCGATTTGGATTAAATCCTATTGTCTCAGAATTGGCAAAAAAAGCTCTTGAATTAGAAGGGATAAAAGGATTAGAAGGATGGACTGCATGGCCATATCCCAACTTTGGAACAGCTCAAGAAGCCGCCCTTTTTTGTAAACGTTTTAAAGAAACAGAGTCAACAATCATCTCTAAAGTATTTGGTTTATATTGCCTAATCGCCAACCCAAAAGCAACTCCAAAAGCAAAAGCTTTTTGGCAGCACACAGGGCTAGGGGCATCTTCTCGACAAGCCGCAATAGCATTAGGAAAAGAAACTGCACCTACTAAAGATGAAGGGAAGTATGCGAGAAATTCTCTTCGCAAAAGAATTGCAGAAATATATTGCTGCAATAAAGATTTTGTTCAATTACACCCCTCAGGGATGGCGGCACTTACTACAGCACTTTATGCATTAAACGAATTATCGTTCAAACAACCAATCCTTCAATTGGGATTCCCTTACGTAGATGTACTTAAGCTCCCTCAAGTAATATTTAATGGAAGTGATCTAAGCCTTGAGAACGATCCAAAATTATTAGCAGAAAAGCTAGACCAAAAAAAACCAGCAGCAGTAATTGTTGAGTTACCAAGTAATCCAATGCTGCAATGTATAGATCTTCAAACAGTTTCAAAATTAGCTCATGAGCGAGGAATAATTGTGATTGCAGATGACACAATTGGTTCCTCAATCAATATCAATGCCCTGCCTTATGCTGACATGATTTTCAGCTCCCTTACAAAAACCTTTGCTGGCAGAGGAGATGTTTTAGCAGGCTCATTAGTAATAAGTCCTCAATCTAAATGGGCAAATTCTCTTAAAGCATGTATAGCAAAAGTGTCCCAAACATCTTTAGCTGACAGTGACGCAATTGTTCTTGAAGAAGCCAGTCGTGATATCAAAACTCGAATTCCTCTTTTAAACAAAGCATGCACATTGCTAAAAGAGAAGCTAGAGAAACATCCTTCTATAGAAAGGGTTTTACATCCAGGGGTATGTCCAAATTTTCAATCTCTCATGAGACCCCAGAGTGGATATGGATGTCTCTTATCTTTCGAACTGAAAGAAGGACTCCCTAAAGCAAAACGATTTTATGATTCTTTACGGGTCTGCAAAGGTCCCAGCCTAGGAACAAATTTCACCTTGGTATGTCCATATGTTCTTTTAGCTCATTACACAGAACTGGAATGGGCAGAAAAATGCGGAGTTCCAGCTCACCTTTTGAGGGTATCAGTAGGATTAGAGGAGCCTAATGAACTATGGAAAAGGTTTGAAGCCGCCTTGATTTCATAAGTAAAGAGATTGAATTTTTTTTGCACATCAAATTACTACCGTGCATTTTTATCGAATTCCAGCTAATGATTAAGTCTATTAAAAGTTAACGGTTAACGCATGTCCCGTATCTACGAAGACAACAGTCTTGCCATAGGCAACACCCCTTTGGTAAAGCTTCACTCTGTAACTAAAAATGCCAAAGCGACAGTTCTGGCCAAGGTCGAAGGTCGCAATCCCGCCTACAGCGTCAAATGTCGGATAGGCGCAAATATGATCTGGGACGCTGAAAAAAGAGGGGTGTTAAATAAAGGACAAACGATTATTGAACCAACTTCAGGGAATACAGGAATTGCTCTTGCTTTTACTGCAGCGGCAAGAGGCTACAAACTAATACTTACTATGCCTGAATCTATGTCTTTAGAAAGACGAAGAGTAATGGCTGTACTGGGAGCAGAATTAATTCTTACAGAAGCTGCTAAAGGAATGCCTGGAGCTATAGCAAAGGCAAAAGAGATAGCTGAAAGTAACCCAAACAAATATTTCATGCCAGGACAATTTGAGAATCCAGCAAATCCTGATATTCACTTCAAAACAACTGGTCCTGAAATATGGAATGATTCCGATGGGGCAATTGATGTTCTTGTCGCTGGCGTAGGTACTGGAGGAACGATTACTGGTGTTTCAAGGTATATCAAAGAAGAACAAGGCAAATCTATTATTTCAGTAGCCGTTGAGCCATCTCATAGCCCTGTCATTTCTCAAACCTTAAATGGTCAAGAAATCAAGCCAGGTCCCCACAAGATTCAAGGCATAGGAGCAGGTTTCATTCCAAAAAACTTAGACCTTTCGATTGTCGACAGAGTTGAACAAGTGACTAATGAAGAATCAATTGCAATGGCTTTGCGATTGGCTCAAGAGGAAGGGCTACTTGGTGGTATTTCCTGCGGAGCTGCTGCTACAGCAGCAATAAGGATGGCAGAGCAAGAGGAATTCGCGGGTAAAACAATTGTTGTAGTCCTACCAGATATGGCAGAACGCTATCTTTCTTCAGTGATGTTTGACTCAGTGCCTACCGGAATCATTGAGAATCCATCAGCGGCTTAAGGGACGAGCTTCTTCTAAAACAGCCTCTGGACCAATCCACATAGCATCTCCATAAGAAAAAAAACGATACTGGCTCTCAATTGCTTTTGAGTAAAGAGCCAGTAGTTTTTTTCGCCCTATCAAAGCACTGACTAAAAGCAATAAAGAACTTTTGGGTAAATGAAAATTAGTGAGCAATCCATCTACGACACCAAAGCGATATCCAGGTTGAATTACCAAATCAACTTTGCCTTGAAGAGGTACAAGATTCCCTCCTCCAGCAATAAAAGCACTTTCTAATGCTCTAACACTGGTAGTCCCAACGGCTATAACTCGCCCTCCACGAGAACGGCACTCCTTCACTGCATTAACAACCTCCTTAGTCACTTCCACCCATTCACTATGCAATTTCAAATTTGTAAGGTCTTCTATATCTAAAGGTTTAAATGTACCTAATCCAACATGAAGAGTAACAGTTACTTGTTGCACTCCTCGTTCTTTAAAAGTTTCCAAAAGTTCATCACTTAAATGCAACCCAGCAGTTGGGGCAGCAACTGCACCTGGAGATGAGGCATAACGTGTCTGATATCTATCTGCAGATATATTTGTTGAGTTTTTTATATAAGGAGGCAATGGAACCTCTCCATAGATATCTAACAATTCTTCTACTGTGTCTCTATTAGAATAGAAAGAGGGAAACTGTATAATTCGCCCACCACTTGTAGAGTCATTTCCTAATACTTCTAATTCCAAGCTTCTCTTATTCTTTGCTTCTAAAATTAGTTTTTCTCCTTGACGCATTCGCTTAGCTGGTTTAGCCAAACATAACCATTTACCTTCTCCTTTAGGTTCCAATAATAAAAGTTCAGAGACACCTCCTCCTGGCCTAATAACCTTCAATCTTGCTTTAATAACTCTTGTATTGTTTAAAACAAGCAAATCTCCAGGCAAAAGTTCTTCCTTTAAATCCCAAACTCTTTTGTGTCTTATAGTTTTAAGATCAGACTTGAAGTCGTTAACAGTCAACATCCTTGCTGAATGTCTTGGCTCAATAGGTACTTGAGCTATTAAATTACTATCTAACTTGTAATCATAAGAGCTTAATAGATTATCCTTAAGTTCAGACACATTTCCGAGGCTTATTAATTAAAAGAAAGTAAATTATATTGAGAGAATTATAAAATATTTAAGTCATAAGACTTTCTGGTTTCGTTTCGATTAAATCAGCAAGATCTCTTAAAAAAGCGGCTCCATCTGCTCCATAAATCACTCTATGATCGGCAGTTAAGTTTACTTGCATTTGACGCTTTACGGCTATAGACCCATCTTGACCTGCAACAACTGTGGGTTGAGCTGCGGCAACAGCAAGTATTGCTCCAGTTCCAGGAGGAAGTATCGCATCAAAACGATCTACGCCAAACATCCCTAAATTTGACAGAGTGAATGTTCCCGTACTGTATTCATCAGGTTGAAGTTGTTTATTCCTTGCTCTTTTAACAAGGTCACTCCACTGCTGTGAAAGACCAAATAAATCAGTAGTATCGGCATTCTTAAGAACAGGAGTTATCAATCCTCCATCTTCCATTGCAACTGCAATTGCAACATTAACTTGAGAAGGATAAGAAATTCCGCTATTAGAATAAGTCGCATTAACTTGAGGGTGTCGCGCCAATGTCCTACCAACCGCTTTTGCTAATAAGGCAGTCATGGTAACACCTTGTGGCTTTACTTCTTTATAAAGAAGATCCAACTTATCTGTACAAATTTTATATCCAACTCTAAAGCAAGGCACATCTAAACTCGCCTCCATACTTCTATTTACAGCCTGTTGAAGAGTATTAAAAGAGGTCGTTTCTCCAGGCTTCCCAAAACTCTTCCCTATCAAGGATTCATCAGATTTCACCCTATGTAACGAGCCATTCTTGGATGAAGGCTGTGATTCCTGAATCACTGCAGGCCTATCACTTTCAGCTATCCATGGAACACTTATTGGCTGTCCTTTGGCACGTTGTACATCCTCTGCTTGAACGCGACCATGAGGACCAGACCCACGGACCGTAGCCAAATCAACACCCATCTGCGAAGCAAGTTTTTTTGCCCTTGGAGAGGCAACTACACGACCATCATTAAGAGTTGCAGGCACATTGGTTGCCTCAACAGGATTAATCGAAGGGGGCGATACTTGTGAAGGCACTACTTCATTAGCGTGATCATTAGCAATATCTTTGGTTTCAGTATTCGATGGCTCAGCAATTGCCGCAACAGATGGAGCTGGCGAAGATGGAGCCTTGGCTTGGGCCGCAGCAATTTCTTCCTCGTTTTCAACAATCAAACCAATTGTTTCCCCTACTGGTGCAGAACTACCAGCAGGCATCAAAACTGCTGCCAAGTAGCCGTCATGGAAAGACTCAACATCCATATCGGCTTTATCTGATTCCACCACCAATACTGAATCACCTCTGTTCACCTTCTCGCCTGGCTGCTTAAGCCACTCAACAATTTTGCCCTCTGTCATCGTCGAACTAAGGGCAGGCATGAAAATGTCATGAGTCGCCATATGTTTTGCGATAACTGGGGATTTAGTGCATGTTCCAACCTTTGTACTAACTCTTTAACAATTGAGCAAGTTGGTTAGATATGTACAGTTTAATATAGCCATTACAGTATCCAAAGGCACTATTTGAAATCATTTAACTGATACTTTCCAACAAATTGACAAAAGAACCATCCATATACAAGCAATCCAATGATCACCTCCCTCATAGAAGCAACTCCTTTTAAAATAGATATTTTTTCTCTTTAAAAAGTTCAGTAATATCAATATAACAAAGAAAATAATTAAGAGTTTATAACCCGATCATCTTATATACTTAATCCAAAGTGAGGGAAACTAAAATATGAAATGAGGGGTTCTATCCTTCTAAAGGTATTGAATATAAAGGCAACCTGCTTGTCCTACCTTTGAAATACCTAAACCAAGAAAAGCAACCATATACAATACTAATTATGTAGAATTAACAACCTAAGAAGGGCAAATGACTATTTGGCGGAGTCATCTAACTCATGGTTATTCTAATCCTAATAATGGGAGCAATCGTTTAACGCTAAGCTTAAATTCAATTCCTAAGTAAACGAATAATGGTAAATATTCATTTTATACATCAGAGTCATTATATCAAAACTAATATCACCTAATAATTTTCCTGCCGAATTAATTATTGCAATAAATAGAGCATGAATAAGTCATGGCTTGTAAATGAACTATCTCGTAGTTTTTGAACAACCTTAGGAAATCTCCTCAAAAGTATTTAATCATTCCTGTTCTATGGATTGAATTACTCCATCTCTCACTACAACAGCAACTTGCATTTTACTGACTAAATTATCCCCAATATTGACTTCGCAAAAACTTTCAACTTGTCCTTGTTCAACAATCTGTTCCATTTCTAACTCTCTAACTTGCACCTGTTGCTGCAGAAGATTCCTTTTCTGTTCTTCTAATTCAGCTCGTTTAACGGCGACCTGCTGCTGTACCTGAGCAATCTGATCTTGAACACGAGGGTCTAATGGATTGGCGCTTTGACTCCTAACGTCATCAACAACCTGTTGCCCCTCTTGCTCTAATTGAGCCAATTGGTTATCGGTTGTGGATATCGCAGTGCTCAACTCACGTTCTGCCTCTTCCTTCCAGGCAGGCGTAACCACTGCACGAATGGTGATGTTGCGCTTTATAGAGAGTGGATTACTGTCAGTCATGAAGCCATTGAATAGAAGACCAACCTCTCAGCCAGAAGCCTTTTGGTCAACTAAATTGATCATGTGCTGATATCAACTTAGATAAATAGAAGTAATTGCATTGGCATCGCGTCTGGCAATTTTTTCTCTTCTCTGCTTCAAGGTCTGAGTTAAAAGACCATTCTCTATGGAGAATGAATCAACCACGGCTACACCAATAACTCTTTCTTCTGGTCTAGACCCTGACCTATTCATTAATAAGTTATTTATTTCTTTTCGCAGTAATTTTCTTAATTCCTTATTCCCAAACTCTCCTCCTAAGCTTTGATCCAAGAAAAGACCAGATTTTTTAGCCAAAGCCAAAATAGGTTCAACTCTTGGCACTATTAAAGCCCCCAAACTCTTCTGGTCTTGACCGACAAGCATGACTTGTTCAAAAAGAGGACTAGCCAGCAAAACTTCTTCCAAGGGCCCAGGCTCAATATTTTCTCCACTACTTAATACAATTGTGTCCTTAGCTCTACCAGTAAGTACCAAGGATCCATCTGGCAAAAGCATGCCTAAATCCCCAGTATCAAACCATCCATCTCCATCAAGGACTTTAGCCGTAGCTTCTGGATTGCCTAGATAACCTCTCATTACCTGAGGACCTCTAGTCAATACGCGGCCACATTCTCTGAAACTCTTCTGAAGTGAAGTGTCTGGATCAACAATCCGAAATTCAGTTTGAGGTAAAGGCTGTCCAGAACTACCTCGTACATTTCGCCAAGGTCTTCTACAAGATAGGACTGGACTTGTCTCAGTCAAACCATAACCAACTAATAATTCAATACCCAAAGATTCAAAGAAAGAGTCCACATGGGGAGCAATAGCACCTCCTCCGTTTATAGGAAACTTCAACTTTCCACCACATAACTGTTTTAAAACTTTTGGCCACATAAAAGTAGCGGCAAAGCTATGCATAGGCCAACGAACTAATACTTCAATAAAAGCCAATGATCTTTTGATAGATGTTTGTTTCTCAATACATAAATCACGTGTTTTTCTTATTGCTAATTTATATGCAGCACTATTAGAAAGTGCTTTTTTAATCAAACTCTGTCTTCTTTGTGGCATACTTTTAACTGCATCATCAAAGCCTGCCTGAATAGCCTCCCAAAGTCTAGGCACAGTAGCCATAACGAAAGGTTTCACCCTAGGGAGATCACTTTTTAGATGCTTAATAGTTGTATAACTCTGAGTACAACCACAGGTGAAAAAATAATATTCAGCACTTCTCTCATATGCATGCCAAATAGGGAGGACACTTAATACAGGAGACCCAACTGGTGGATTAGCCACACAAGCTAAAGAACGAATTTGGTGCAAAAAGTTGGCATGGCTAAGTGGAACTCCCTTAGGCTTACCTGTCGTACCAGAGGTATAAAGAATCGTTGCTATATCTCTAGTATCATTTAACCAATCATTTGTTAGGGTTATAGCCGCCTTTTGACTACCTTTAGAGAGAAAGTCATCCCATTCCAAAACACGTCCAGATGAACTCCCTTCAAGCTGAATAACAACTTTTAGCCTATCTAATTGATTATTTGCAAGTGAAAGTTCTTCCAACAAATCTTGATTTTGTACTACCAAACCAATTGCACCTGAATCCTCAAGAATGTACTTAAGCTCTTCGATTGGAGCAGATGTACCTCGAACAGCATTCGCGGCTCCTAAGCGCATTATTCCTTGGTCGCAAATTAACCACCTAGGACTATTTTCAGCAAATATTGCCACTACCTCTCCACTTTTAATTCCACAATTTTTAAATGCTTCAGCAGCAATAGAAATCTTGCTAGCCAGCTCTGAATAGCTAAATCGCTCAGGGATCGCACAATGAGGAGCATCAACCGCAAGGACCTCTCCATGAGCCTCTTGGAGTATTGGCCAAATTTGATCCAAACGAGTTATTTCGTCAAAGCATCTTCGTCCCGCTAGAGCATGCTTTTCATAAGTTGTAGCTTGCCAAAATGACCAAGCCTCCTTTAGAGAAAGTCTTTCGTGTGGCATCCTTTTACTCTTCAACAAGATTTTTCTCCTGAGACATTAAAGTTCTTCTTTCAATTATCCAAACAAAATTAAAACAAAGAAAATGATTTTGAAATTCTTAGCAAGTCAAATTCAAATCAAAACGCTCAACAAAGCTTCTTCTAATTAAAGGTTGAACATCAGATACTTTTAAACCTGGGATCCAATAATCCAGCCTTGCGACTTCCTTTCCTCTAATGCCACATGGAACTATTTGACTAAATCCAGACAAATCGCAATTAATGTTTAAAGCTAACCCATGTTGAGTTATCCATCTGCGCCCTCCGATTCCTATAGAAGCAACTTTTTTACCTTCAATCCATAGCCCTGTTAATCCCTCAATCCTTTCACCAACCAAGTCTAATAATTTAAGTACATCAATCAAGGTTTCTTCAAGCTGCCTAAGATACCAATCCAGATCTGTTTGGTAGCGTTTGAGGTCCAAGACTAAATATGCAACCAATTGACCAGGCAAATGCTGGGTAACTTCACCTCCTCTATTAATCCGATAAATTTTTGCGGGAGGGTTCTCTAAATCAAATAACAAATTCGACTCATTTGCTCCTTGACCAAGGGTATAACAATTTTCATGTTGCAAAAGCCACAATGCCTGAGGTCCTAAAGGGTCTGCAAGAAGCATCTTCTGCCATTCTTGCTGCCAATCCCAAGATTGCTCAATAGGCACCAAATCTGTTGGCTCAAAAATAAAAGTCTTAAAAGGCTTTGCCAAATGAGATGAATTAACTATTTTGCCGTTATGAACCGGTGCTGGAGTAATGCTATGAAACTGCTTATCCATGGTCGCAATCTAGAAATAACTTCAGCGATACGTGATTACACATGTTCAAAGCTAGAACGAGCCATTCAGCATTTTGAGGATATGGTGCAAGAAGCAGATGTCCATTTATCGGTAGCCAGGAATCCAAGAGTTCCTCAACAAACTGCTGAAGTGACCGTTTTTGCCAATGGAACTGTTATAAGAGCACAAGAAAGAAGTGCAAATCTCTATGCAAGTATTGATTTAGTATCTAGCAAACTAACAAGACAATTAAGAAAATACAAAGAAAGGCATCAAGCTCGTCAAAGTATCCATTCTCATTCCTCTGAACCAAAACTGCGACAAGCCGAGCAAAATCTAGACTTTGATTCAGAGATTAGCCCGCCACTTTTAGAAGGGAAAGAAGTCCATCTACCTGATCCAGGAGTAAGGCGAAAATATTTTTCAATGCAAGCAATGACCATTGAGCAAGCAAGGCATCAACTAGATTTCATAGATCATGATTTTTATATGTTCCGTGAAAAAGAAACCAATGAGTTACAAGTTATATATAAACGCAATCATGGAGGCTATGGATTAATCCAGGCACGCAATTAGTTAAGGATAAATGACATTTTCAGAAACAAATCTAAATGAGCTTAACCTTCCTTCGTATATTCATCAAGCTGTATTAGACCCTCATATATCAACAGAACTTCTAAAGTTAAAATGTGATGAAGCTAAAGAGTTAAATTTCTCTGGCTTTTGCATTCATTCAAACCAAATAGCGACAGCTAGAAAAAGATTAGGACCATCTGGGGAAACAAAGCTTATATCAGTAATAGCATTTCCTTTTGGATCAATTCCAACAATGATAAAAAAACATGAAGCAGAATGGGCAGCCGAGAAAGGTGCTGAAGAAATAGATTTAGTACCCAACTTCTCTGCTCTCACTCAAAATAATTCCGAAATATTTGCTGAAGAGATTGCTATAATCTGTGAAGTCGGCTTACCTACCAGAGTAATTCTAGACTGTAATAATCTTTCCATAACAAAATTAAATCTTGCAATCAATGCATCTATTGAGGCAGGTGCAATAGGACTACAAACTGGAAATGGATTTGGGAGATCTATAACCATAAACGATGTAAATCAAGTTAAAAATCTTGTCAAAGAACGCTGCGAAATAAAAGCCGTAGGAGGAATAAAAACTTTCGAAAAAGCCATAGAGCTTTTAAACGGAGGTGCAAATAGTCTGGGAACTAGTTTTGGCCCAGAACTTATCAAAGAACTAAAAAATTATCGCCAATGAATTATGAGAAAAAAATACAAGGACTTTCTTTAAAGGTAGGCCCCTTAGGAGAGAGCGATAGGCTCTTAACTGTCCTTAGTGATCAAGAAGGTATTACCAGATTAGCTGTCCCTGGGGCACGAAAACCAGGAAGTAAATTGGCCGCTGCAACCCCACTTACCTTTTTGGATTTAGAAATTGGAGGTCGCTCTGAGCTTAAAAGAGTCAGGCAACTTAATGTCTTGCGAACATTTAGCAAAGTGGGTGCTCAACTTGAAACACTTTCTGCTGCACAATCAATTGCTGAGCTAAGTCTTCTTCTTGTAGCAGGTGATGACCCTATACCTAATATGCTTAAAACAGTTCTAATACACCTTGATAGGCTTGATTCGTTAAGCAAAGACTCTCCTCTAAATCAGTTAAAAATATTGGCCACAACTATTCAATCTTTTGTTCATCTCCTTGCATTAGGAGGATATGGGCTACCAGTACAGAATTGTTGTCATACTGGACAGCTTCTAGATCCTCCTCTCGGAGACTGGCATTGGCGATGCAGTTTCCTAAAAGATTCTGGATTCGCCATAGGAAACTTTCCTGCATCAGACATGCAGCTAAACCCATCAGAATTAGCATTACTTCAAAGACTTTTCCGTCCAGAACTACCTAGAACTAGCAAAGGAGAATTAATGGGTCCATTGAAGGTTTGGATGAAATTGCTTTTTATAATTGAATCCTGGACCTATTACAATCTCTCAAACAAAGTGAACTCTCTTCAACTACTGCGTGAAACTTTAGTACTAGAAAATAATTTAAATAAAAATCATTAATCTCTTGAAAGATACTCGATTAAAAGAAATAAATCCTCGATCATTTATCGATGATGGTCAAAATATTGGCATAACTTCTGCTTTAAAACTAAATGAATTTAGAAAGCTTTGGTTAGGCCAAATCTTTTCACAACTAGCAGATAAATTTTATATAGTCTTAATGGTTTATTTAATTGCTCAACATTGGGTAATTAATACCTCGATAGGGGATGATGCACTCGCAGAAGTGGCGGCAGTAATCCGCATGGATTTCGAAACTAGTGCACAAAAAATAACACTTTTAGCGACAGGCATATATATAGCAAACACAATACCAGCAATATTACTAGGTACATTTGCAGGAGTATGTGCAGACAGATGGCCAAAGCGGCGAATAATGGTTGCTTCAAATGGCCTAAGAGCAATATTAGTAATTTTTGCACCTATTTGTTTAATAAAAGGGCCGATTTTATTTGGGATCGGATGGGGCTATTGGGGATTAATATTGATGACTTTAATTGAATCAGTCCTCACGCAATTTTTTGCCCCTGCAGAACAATCAGCCATTCCAATTCTAGTCCCAAAAAAATATTTACTTGCCGCAAATTCACTTTACCAAGCTACGAGCATGGGAGCAACAATTGTTGGGTTCGCAATCGGCGATCCATTGTTAAGGTTGCTGAGAGAATTCTTTTTAAATATAGGTATTAATGGCGGAGAATTTTTTCTTCTTCCTTTCTGTTATGGAATAGCTGCTATAAGTATAAGTTCAATTAAATTAAAGGAAGAGGTAAAAACAATTGAATACAAATCAGTTTGGATTGAAATTGGGGAAGGTTTAAAAGTGCTCAAAGATAGGCCATCAGTTCGAAAAGCATTGATTAATCTAGTTATTCTTTATAGCCTTTTAGCTGCACTTTACGTTCTAGCGATAAGTCTCGCATCTTCAATCAAAGAGCTTGGGCCAACCAAATTCGGAACCCTGTTATCAATAACTGGTCTTGGAATGGCTATAGGTGCTTTTATACTTGCTCAAATTGGAAATCGTTTTAGCAGGGTAAAACTTACCGCATCAGGCTTAGGAGCAATCACTTGGAGCCTTATTTTATTAGGCCATTCAAGCGGAAATTTAACTTTAACTCTCATACTTTGTGCAGTCCTTGGAGTAGGAGCAGCATTCGTCGCAATTCCAGCGCAAACAACTCTGCAAGAAGACACCCCAGAACAACAAAGGGGAAAAGTTTTTGGACTTCAAAACAATTTGGTCAACATCGCCTTAAGCCTGCCTCTAGTGATTGCAGGTACGCTCATAAGCAAATTTGGCATAGTCCCTGTACTTTGGCTTTTAGCTTTATTTGCACTGATTACAGCAGTATCAGAACAGCCTTGGAAACGCTGCTAATTTACTAATAGACATTAACTACTTCAATATTTGGTACACATCGCCTGGCTAGGAAAAAAAACTCCGTTCTGTGGGAACGTCACTTATGGGCTAAGTACCACAGAAGCACTTAGGAGAAAAGGACATCAAACTAGCTTTATTCATTTTGATAATCCAAGCAATCCTGAAGGAACTAAAACATCATTATTAGCAAATGATCCTGAAGTCAGCCTGCCATATCTAGTCAAATCGCAAGTTTATACAATCCCTTCCCCAAGAGCTCAAAGAGAACTCAGAGAATCTCTTGAACGATTAAAGCCAGATATTGTTCATGCAAGTCTTACACTTTCACCGCTTGATTTTCGACTACCTGATCTCTGCCAACAAATTGGAGTTCCTCTTGTCGCTACTTTTCATCCCCCTTTTGATGCAGGGATTAGGAACCTAACCGCGGGAACTCAACAACTTACTTATCAGTTATATGCTCCAGCACTCGCCCGCTATCAAAAAGTTATAGTTTTCTCTGAACTTCAAGCAGAGTTGCTTATTAAACTTGGAGTTAAAGAATCACGTTTAGCGGTAATACCAAATGGAATAGATCCAGAATGTTGGACGCCTCCAGATCTAAATTCACCAACTTTAAAGTATCAAGAAGTTCGACAAAAACTAGGGAATGAACGTATATTTCTTTATATGGGGAGAATTGCTACAGAAAAAAATGTTGAAGCACTCCTTAGGGCATGGAGATTAGTAGAGCCACAGAATTGCAAACTTGTAATAGTGGGAGATGGCCCCTTAAGATCAACATTGGAAACCAACTCATTTGCCGCAAATGATTCTGATATTTATTGGTGGGGTTACGAATCAGATCTAAATACA
This sequence comes from uncultured Prochlorococcus sp., assembly GCA_902589115.1. Lineage (GTDB taxonomy): Bacteria > Cyanobacteriota > Cyanobacteriia > PCC-6307 > Cyanobiaceae > CACIRS01. Next base: position 29,719 of record CACIRS010000007.1, on the reverse strand, counting down.
AAAATCAGTCTTCTTCAATGTACAGAAGTCTTTATTCTGCCTAGTCTTGTTGAAGGGTTATCTCTATCTCTACTAGAAGCAATGTCTACCGGAGCAGCCTGTGTCGCTACTGATGCAGGAGCTGATGGAGAAGTTTTAGAAGGTGGAGCAGGAATAGTTTTAAGTACCCAAGGAGTCACAACTCAATTAAGAACACTTTTACCAGTGCTAAGAGACCAACCAGTGCTTACATCCGAACTTGGTAGGCGTGCAAGACTACGTGTTTTAGAACGTTATACATTGCAAAGGAATATTGATTCTCTTGAGGCTCTTTATAATCAAATACTTTCTGCTAAACATCAGAATAGACAGAAACAAAACAACCACCTCAAATCATTTCCCGGCTCCGTTCAGCCGCTGCAATCACTGCCTCAATTAAAGCTGAACGAACCCCTGCCTTCTCGAGATGACGCAAAGCAGTAATTGTAGTTCCACCTGGTGAGGCAACCATATCTTTTAATTCTCCTGGATGAAGTCCTTTTTTTTCTAATAGCAGAGCGCTGCCTTGAAGCATTTTTTGTGCAAGTGAATTAGCTAGATGCCTAGACAACCCTGCAGCTACAGCACCATCAGAAAGAGCCTCAATTATTAATGCAACATAAGCAGGACCAGATGAAGTTAACGCTAAAAATGAATCCAATTGACTCTCCTCAAGCTCAAATACATCGCTAATAGGTGAAAACAACTCCTTTACATAATTCTTTTGGTCAGAAGAAATTCCTTCTCCCCAAGAAATACCTGTAAGGCCAGCAGCTATAAGTGCTGGTGTATTTGGAACAGCTCTAACACATTTGTGATAGGGAAAGGCTTCTTGAAGGCGTTTCAAATTGACACCCGCCAACAAAGAAATCAAAAGAGATTGATTTTCTGATTGTTGATTTAAAGCATCATTAGCTTTTTGGGCAACTTCATTTAGTTGTTGAGGCTTCACAGCTAATAATTGAATAGAAGCATCCCAAACAAGTTTGGAAGATGAATCATTTCTAGAGACAATCTTTATACCTTTCGGCAATTTCTCCAATGACTTCTGGACGCTAGCTTCACTCCCAACTACAGCAAAAATATTTTCAGGAAGAAGCAATTCTCTCTCGATTAAAGGCACTACCAATGCCTGAGCCATACGGCCACAACCAATAATCCCAAAAGGGGTAGACACGAAAATTAAACAGCTGTTGCCATAGATTCACCCCATGCTGGGGCAGGTGCTTGAACAGGTTCTTGAGTTAAGGCTTGATCAGACTCCTTCGAAACCACGGTTGAAGGAGACGCTTCCTCTTGAAAAGTATTAGTTACATTTACACAGCTAGGCGCGAATAAAAAGATACTCTCCCCAACTCTCTCTTGATGCCCATCTATAGCAAAGGTTCCTCCAGCCACAAAATCCACTGCCCTCTGCGCCTGGTCAGGTTCCATCATTGTAAGGTTCAAAATAACAGTTTTTCTTTCTCTTAAAGCCTGGATAGCTTTAGGCATTTCATCAAAACTTCTTGGCTCCATCAAATTCACTTCTGAAGCCGCAGTAGAAATCCCTGGCATCCCAATCACGTTAGATCCTGATATTCCATTACCCATTTCAAAAGGCGATGACTGTGACAAAGGAGCCAATTCACCTCCAATCGCTCTTGATCCTTGACTGTCAGGCTCGTATTCATGCCCAGTCTCATAATCGAGATCATCGAAATCACTGTCGAGATAGTCATCACCAGCAACGACAGCACGAAGACGAGAAATTAGCGACACCTGTTAAATCCTCTTAGGATGACGTGTAATAAACCGACGAAAAGTCGACTTTGGAAGAGTTCCTTCAAGAGGAAACTACTAACCCTCTCCCTAAATAACGTTATTCAAAGGTATGGGCAAGGTTTTCACTCGCTTTTAGTTATATCTGCTAAGAAGTTGGTGTTTCATTGCGAGTCCCAAACAAAGAGGTCCCCAACCTTATCCATGTAGTTCCAGCCTTAACTGCTTCTTGCCAGTCGCCACTCATACCCATTGAACAATCAACCAAACCAAGACGGTCAGCTAAATCACGACAGTCTTCAAAGATCATCTGTGGGGTGCATGATTCAAGTTTTTGGGGACACATTGTCATAAGGCCATTAATTTTGATATTTGGTAAATCAAATAAGTCTGGGAAGACTTCGACAAGCTCTCGTGGAGCAAAGCCTCCCTTATTGGGATCTTCGCGAAATTTCACCTGCAACATGATCTTTGGACAACATTTTTCTTCGCCAGAAATTCTAGAAATCCTTTCTGCAAGGTTAAACGAGTCAACTGAATGAATATATTGAAATTTTTTTACAACGTTCCTTACCTTATTGGCTTGAAGACGACCTATAAAATGCCAACGAAGAAATTCGATATCATTCAAAGCATCTATTTTAGGCAAAGCTTCTTGCAATCTGCTTTCTCCAAAATCAAGTTGACCTAACTCGGCAAGGCAACGTATCGATATAGATGGGTAACCTTTACTTACCGCAAGAAGATTAACTCCATCTGGAAGTTGTAAATTTAAATCTTTCCACCTTGATGTATTAGACACGAATTCAAATAAAAGTCTGATGAAACAATTCCTGCCAACGCACTAAGTCAGGGGAGCCGGTTCTACGACACTTAGACAAGTGAGCACCTGCATGATGTCGGGCATCTAGATAAGGAATTACTTCAAATTGAGCACCTCTAGGCTGAAGGGTTACCAGAAAAAACATTTTCTGTGCATATAAAGTCGCATAAACATCTCGCCCTTCACCGGCAGGTGCTACAAGATAGAGCATTCCAAAAGTCGGATGATTCAGATACCGCTCAGCACTCACTTAACCAAATATCAATCTATAAATCACCGTACTTCCCTCGCAAACATAAAACAAATACTAAAAGTGATAAGGAACCCATATTCAACCAAGAAAATTTTCTATTTATAAGGTTTTTTGGCTCTAAATCTCCTGGATGTAACCATAAGCCTCCCCTAGCCAATAAAGCGTCCGCACCTTGCTCAGCTCTTAGCAGAATATTCGCAAGAAATCTTTCTGCGACTGACAAAAACACGCCCAAAGAAGCTTTCAACCCAAGTTCTTTAAAATTAACTGCTCTTATTGCAATTGATCGTAAAAGATTTTGAAACTCCTCTTGGACCAATGGGAGAAATCTTAAAGCCAATAGAAGTTGAAGACTAATTTTATCAAGAGGAATTCCTAAAAAATTTAAAGGTGCAAAGATCCAACGAATCGACCACATCAAATCTTCAGGCGATGTTGTAAGGAGCATTAAATTGACACTATGAACAACTGTAAAAATCAATGTAGAAGTCTTCAATCCTAATTCAGCTGAACGTCTATTTATGATTATTGGGCCTATTGAAGTAGGTCCAATATCCAGTGGTTCTATATGCAAAATTTCCCATGGAATAGACACCAAGGTTGCATCTTTCAATTCTTGAGGGGAACGAACCGATATAGGAGCAGAGTCAACTCCAGTAGGGAGCAACATAGATAAAAATCCCACAATGGCAGCTAAAATTATTAAATAAAAAAGCGAGCGCCACCAAACCCTTACAGGTAAAGCACTTATAAAAGTAATGAATAACAACCCAATGACTAAACCAACCCTCCAAATAGATCCTGCCAGAACAGGAGTTAGTAAAAACATTAATACCCAAAAAAACTTTAATCTCGGATCAAGAAACCTTAACCAGCAAGAAGTTCCATAAACGTACTGGCCAATTGGTATTTGACGAAACCAGTCCATTAACTATTAACTTCTATTTTGTTGTTTGGCGAGATCACGTTCCGCATCACGCTGCTGCTTCCCTCTCCAAAACAATTTCAAGGGAGTTCCATCAAAACCAAGACCTTCACGTAATTGCCTTTCGATATAACGACGATATGTTTCTCCGAACAGTTTTGGTTCATTTACAAATAAGGTAAAGCTAGGAGGTTTGCTCGCAACTTGAGTTCCGTAATAGAGACGTCCTTGACGTCCTCCACGAGTAGTTGGTGGACTTCTCCAACTTAACGCTTCTTTTAACACTTCATTTACAACAGATGTAGTCACTCTTCGTCGATGTTGCTCAACCGCTACTGTCGCCAAGGCGAAGATGCTATCAACTCTTTGACCAGTTAAAGCAGATGTAAATATCATCGTTGCCCAATCTAAAAAATAAAGCTTTGATCGCAACTCTTTTTCCATCATGGGCATTGTATGGCTATCTTTTTCAACAGCGTCCCATTTATTCACAACCACTACACATGCCCGGCCATCTTCTTCGATACGCCCAGCCAAGCGTTGATCCTGCTCAGTAACACCATCAAGAGCATCTATTACTAAGATGCAAACATCACACCTTTGAATAGCTTTAAAACTTCTATTGATTCCAAAAAACTCAGGCCCATAGTTAACGCTTCTACGTCTACGAATACCCGCCGTATCAATTAATTTCCAAATTTTTTGATGACGTTCTATTCGTGTGTCAATTGTGTCGCGAGTAGTTCCTCGAATTGAACTTACTATTGCACGACTCTCTCCACAAATAGAATTTAAGAGGCTGGACTTGCCAACATTTGGTCTTCCAACAATAGCCATTTGGATAGGTTCAGCCTCTTCAACCTGATGCTCTTTAGGTGGCAAAAGTGATATCACTCGATCTAATAGGTCCCCTGTGCCCGCTCCATGAATTGCAGAAATCGGAGAAGGCTCTCCCAAGCCAAGTTTCCAGAATTCTGCTGCCATTGCTAGACCTTGCTCTGGAGATTCACACTTATTAACTGCTACTAAGGTTTTGCATGGGTGGGGCCTCAACCAATCAGCAATAGCCTCATCTGAAGCTGTCATCCCTTGCTGACCATCAACAATCACTATGGCTACCGATGCTTCTTCTAAAGCCAAAATTGCCTGTTCTCTAATCTCTGGCAAAAATTCACTATCATCATCAAAAACAAGGCCACCAGTATCTACTATCTTGAATTCGCGATCTCCCCAAAACCCATTCTGATAAGTACGGTCTCTAGTAACTCCTGGTTCATTATGAACAATAGCCTCTCTACTTCGGCACAAGCGATTCACAAGCGTCGACTTACCAACGTTGGGACGACCAATTATGGCGACAATAGGACTCGCCAAGACGACTAATAATTATTCAGACTTGACATTACATAAGCACCTATCAAGAAGACAATTATCAAGAGTAAAATCTTTATAACCAAAACAAAACTATGTTTTTAATACAAGAAGTAAACACTTGATCAAGTTATATTAATACTTAAGACAGATATTTAATTAAGCTGATTTTCTTTTAACACCTTCAAGAAAACAATCATTTGCATGAAAAAATTTAAAAACTGATAAAATAAACATGTTAAGTGAATTTGATTAGTGCAATGCTAATTTTTCGCTGCTTTATAAGAATTTAGGCTATTTGCTTTAATAGGAAGATGCACAAAAAGACTGAAGACATAGTTTTACCTGGACAAGGATCCAAAAGATCTCTCAAATGCAAAGTCCTTCAATCTCCCTTAGCAGGTGTAAGTGATCAAGTCTTTAGGCGGCTTGTTAGGCGATGGGCCCCAGATGCTCTTTTATTTACCGAAATGGTTAATGCAAATAGCCTTCAACTTGGTCATGGGCTATCCAAAATCGAGGAAATCCACAAAGAGATTGGACCAGTTGGTGTTCAACTTTTTGACTATCGACCAATTCCCATGGCAGAAGCTGCCAGGAAAGCAGAAGCTGAAGGAGCATTCCTAATTGATATAAATATGGGTTGTCCTGTCAAGAAAATTGCCCGTAAAGGAGGCGGAAGTGGACTTATAAAAGAGCCTGAACTTGCAACTAAGATTGTTGAAGAAGTAGTTAAAGCAGTAAAAATTCCTGTAACTGTAAAAACTCGACTTGGTTGGTGTGAAAAAATAATGGACCCTGTTGGATTTGCTCTCCGTCTCCAATCTGCAGGAGCTCAATTAATTACCTTGCATGGAAGGACACGGAAGCAAGGTTTCTCAGGAGTAGCAAACTGGACAGCAATAGCAGAAGTCAAAAGAGCATTAAAAATTCCATTAGTAGCTAATGGCGATATCAATTCAGTAAATGATGCGATGCGATGTTTAAGAACTACTGGTGCTGATGGAATCATGCTTGGAAGAGGGACCATGGGAGCTCCTTGGTTAGTTGGCCAAATAGATTTAGCTATCAGAGGCGAAAAAGTTTTCAATACCCCAACTGCAAAAGAAAAAATCATTATTGCTTTAGATCATCTTGAGGGTCTTCTTCAAAGCAAAGGAAATCATGGACTTCTTATCGCTCGCAAACATATGAATTGGACATGCAAAGGATTCCCTGGCTCATCCAACCTTCGACATTCACTATTAAGAGCTAAAACACCTTCTGAAGCAAAAAAAATCCTTAAAGAGAAATTGAATGAAAATCTAGACAATCATTTCTTAGCATACAAAGAAGAAGTTAGAGATGATTAACCTTGAGAAAATCTTCGCTTTAATAGAAATTAAAAAATTGAAGATATTACTTCAGGCCATGCTTTACGTATGAGCAATAAAGAGAAATAAGGCACTTCATCTACTTCAATCTCATCAGCTTGAACAATATGCTGATCATGCCAACCTACTTTTTGGGCGAATATAGAAGTTTTTAATAAGTCCATATCTCTCAACATTGGTTTAACCCATTGCCAGCGACTTCCTAATTTTAATAGAACAATCACCATTTCACGTTCTGAATTTAACAATAACTCTTCTAAACATCTAGGTTCATCTGGGGTTGGCAAAATTAAAAGTGGACTTTTCTGAAAAGATAATGGCCATTCTGCTGCTGCTGCTGCTGCAGAGAATGAAGATATGCCAGGAATTATTCTAAAACTTACTTGAGGATAAAAGCTCTTCAAAAAAAGAATTAGATATGAGCCTGTAGAAAACAATGAGATATCACCTTGCGAAAGAAAAACAACCTTTTCTCCTTTTAAATAAGCTTTAGCTAACTGATCAGATGCCTTTACCCAAGATTCTTTCAATAAGGCTAAGTCCTTAACCATAGGTAATACTATGGGCAATCTTTTCTGTCGAGATGTAATCCATTTTTCTGATATTGTTGCAGCCATACTTTTTGCCTCAGGCTTAGAAATAGGGTAGGCAACTAAGGTGGCATTCCTAATTGCATCTACAGCTGACAAAGTTAATAAAGAAGGGTCTCCAGGTCCAACTCCAATAAATGCAATAGGGGACAGTTTCTTTTTAACAGTTAAAATAGGAATGATACTTCTCACAGATTTTTTATAGATTAAGATAAGTCGTTTAATGCAATTCATTTTGTCATTAAAGTGATAAAACAATACTACTTTTTAATGAAAGAATTTAACTATGCATGCGCGGAGAAGGATACAAGCTGTCTAGAATTAGAGCTTCTTCTTTGGCCAATTCTTCCAATCTAGGAATAATTTTTCTTTTATCAAAACGCTCTTCAGCAAGTCTCCAATATAAGCAAAAATGTCTTGCTTCACTAGCAAGCAGTTCTTGATAAAGCTTCTGCAGTTCTTTATCAGGACTATGTACAGCAAGCAAAGACATTCTCTCATGACTTCTGGCCTCAATTAACCCTGCCACAAGAAAACTATCAAGCATTCGTTCGGGCTCTGACTTCCTGATGTTTTTAGCAAGTGCCGCACCATATGGTGGGGCTTGCAAAGGCTCTAAATAACGGCCTCTGGATTTAATTAAACTAAGAACTTTTTCAAAATGTTCGAGTTCTTCTCTTACAAGTGGGCTAAGAGCTTCTGCTAAACCAGGCTCACACAAATAGCGAAACATGAATTGCAGAGCTGCACCAGCAGCCTTCCTTTCACAATGTGCATGATCAATAAGAATTTCAATTGGATGAGAAATAGCCTGATCTATCCAAGCTTGGCTAGTTGAACTAACTAACCATTTAATTTTTATCATTGCTTGATGTTTATCTTGAAGAACTCACGAAATTTCGGACGTTTGGCGTAAATATGCCAAAAGTCCTTGCAAGGCCAGTTGATAACTCATCGTTCCAAATCCGCTGATCACCCCAACTGCTTTGTCTGCCAGAAACGATTTCGATCGAAATGCTTCGCGAGCATAAATATTGCTGAGATGCAACTCCACATAAGGGATCTTTGAGCCCAACAATGCATCTCTAAGCGCTATAGAGGTATGTGTATAAGCACCGGCATTGATAAGGATTCCATCAAATACTCCAATTGCTTGCTGAATACGCTCTACAAGAGCTCCTTCAAAATTGCTTTGAAAATACTCCATCTGAATGCCCTCAACTTTGGCTGACTCAGAAAGGTCAAGTTGAATTGCTTCAAGGGTCGTTGAACCATATAAAGAAGGTTCTCGTGTCCCTAACAAATTTAGATTTGGTCCATTAATGAGTAGTAATCGCATACTCTGCTACAAATGATTGACCTGTTGAGATGGTATCCATCCCAAGCAAAACCGCCCATAAATTAAGACAATTAGGGACCATTAACTGGTAATCTCATTGAGTGGTTCGGGTCGGTGCCCGAGTGGTTAATGGGGGCGGACTGTAAATCCGCTGGCTCTGCCTACGTTGGTTCAAATCCAACCCGGCCCACCTTCCACACGCCCTTGTAGCTCAGCGGTAGAGCACTCCCTTGGTAAGGGAGAGGTCTCGGGTTCAAGTCCCGACGAGGGCACTTGATGCTCAAAAATAATCATTCAGTTCATTTTTTTTCATAAGTTTTTTTTATAAACAACTGCAGATTGAGGCCCAAGTCCTCTTTTAGATAATTCGATTTGACCTAATTCAAAAAGAGTTTCAATTGAAGAGTCATGTAATTCCAACCAAGATTGTCGGCTTCGATTTATAAGTATAAAAATCTGACAATTCAAGGTTGGTGAAACATCCTGATTCTTAACTGAACAGCCTAAAAGCCCATTTTCAGAAATCGCGTGCCAAGTTAAGCCTCGAACAATAGTTTTAGATATATCTTCTCTAAGCAAAATCAATGATTTCAAAAAAGGTCTCAAGTCACAATCCCAGTTCTCATCCCAAGGGAATCCTTCTCTACAATTAGGATCAATTCCGCCAAATAACCCAACTTCTGTACCATAATAAATACAAGGAATCCCTGGCTGCATAAATACAAGTAAAAGTGCTAATTTAAGTGCTTCAATATCTCCCTTAAGAGTGTTTAACGCTCTAGGGACATCATGACTATCTAAAAGATTCCAATTGCAAATATTTGCTTCTTTTCGATACCAACCTAAAGTTGTTTGTATTATTTCAATAAAAGACTTAGTATTAATTATCTTAAGAGGGTAAAAAGGATTTTTATAAGTACTTTTCAAATTATCATTAGCTACCCAAGAAAGGCTACTCCAACCAATTCGATAATTTAAAACACCATCGAATTGGTCTCCTTTAAGCCATTCTCTTGCATCACCCCAAATTTCTCCAATAATCATTGCATCTGAATTAATTGATTTAACCTCTTTACGAAATAGAATCCAAAAATCAGAAGGAACTTCATCAGGTACATCTAACCTCCAGCCATCTATACCGAGATTGGTCCAAAAAGAGGCAACTTCAAGTAAATAGTTTCTAACAGGAATGTGTTCATGATTAAATTTTGGCAAGGCAGGATCATTCCACCAGCAGCTATAGCCTGGGTTTTTACCATTCTTTATATAAGGCCTTAACGGCCAATTATTTATACAGAACCATTCTTTATATGGAGAATTAATTCCATTTTCTAAAAGGTGGTGAAACGCCCAGAAGCCTCTTCCACAATGATTAAAGACTCCGTCAAGAATTATTCGCAACCCTCGATCATGTAATTCTCTTATCAAAATCCTTAAGGCCTTATTACCACCTAAAAGAGGATCAACCTGAAAATAATCATATGTATGATATCTATGGTTTGCAGCTGAACTAAAGATTGGATTCAAATAAATACAATTAATGCCAATATTCTCTAGATAATCCAATTTATCAATCACACCATAAAGGTCTCCGCCATGAAAGCCATGAAATGTAGGTTTATCTCCCCATTCCTTAAGAGTTAAGTGATCGTGATCTCTTACCTTATTACTACGATGAAAACGATCAGGGAAAATCTGATAAACGACTGCTTCGCAGGCCCATTTAGGGAATGAAGAATAAGGATCAAGAGGATAATCAGTTGACTGCATGAAAATGCTTAATAATGCATAAATATCAGGATAAATAATCTAAAATATTGGGGTCATAATCTTATAACTATTTTAGTTATTTTTTCTAACTCATTGAATCCTGATCATTAATATCATCTGTAGGCGAGGTCTCAACATCACCAATCAACCACCAACTAAAGCCATAGGCTGGCAAATAAACAAACCAGTCATTATCGGCACTTGGATAATCACAACCCCATAAGGTTTCCCTAGTACGAGATCCTTTCCATCTTGTTAAATCCAAGGTTAATGATGCACCTGCAGCCGAAACATTTGCAGCCACAAGTACCGTCATAGTTTCATTGCTTCTTGAATAAACAATTACACTTGGATGACTAGTATCCAATAACTCAAAATCACCGTTCTGAAGCGCAGGTAAAAGGCGTCTGCAAGTCAGCATCCTTCTATGCCAATTAAGAAGGGATCCAGGAAGCTCTTTTTGAACCTCTACATTTACAACTCGATAGTCATAACCAGGCGCAATAATCGATGGCAAAACCAACAATGGATCTGGAGCAGTAGAAAATCCACCATTTCTTGCAGAGCTCCAAGCCATTGGCGTTCTATTGGGATCTCGATCTCGCAATCCTGGCCAATCTCCCATCCCAAGCTCATCTCCGTAATAAAGGCAAGGCATCCCTGGCAAGCTGTAAAGCAAAGCATGCAAAAGTCGATTAGCTCTTGGATCACCATTTAATAAGGGAGCCAAACGCCTATTAATTCCCCAGTTAAGCCAGTGCCCATGTCCTTGATGTAGCCCAGCTCTAATGGTCTGAATGACATTTTGAGAAACCAAATGACCATCGCCCAACCAAAGTTCATCATGATTTCGTAAAGGCAAGGCCCACCTGCATCCAGGGACAGCCTCTTGAGCTTCTCCTAAGCAGGTTTTCAATTGATTACTCTGACCACTTGCAATAGCTGCAAACAGATGAGCTGTAAGCGCAAAATTAAAAGCACCATGAAGTTCATCTTTTGCTAGATATGGCGCTGCTTCGTCTACTGGTTGAATAGCTTCAGCTAAAAGGAGAACATCTTTACCACAAGCATCAACTCGCTCACGAACTTTTCTCAAAAAAGCATGCGTTTCAGGAAGACCTTCGCATCGACTATTTTCCGCCTCAAAAAGAAAAGGTACTGCATCTAAACGAAACCCATCTACTCCTCGATCAAGCCAAAAATCAACAACATCAAGCATTTGTTCTTGAACCCATTTGTTTTCATAATTCAAATCTGGCTGATGCCTTAAAAATCTATGGAAGTAATACTGTTCAGCTACAGAATCCCATTCCCAATTGGAAGATTCAAAGTTTCTAAATAAGACAGGAGCTTCAGCATATTTATTTTTATCGTCACTCCATACATAAACATCTCTTTCTTGGCTTCCTTTTGGCGCCCATCGCGCACGCTGAAACCATGGATGCAAGTAACTTGTGTGGTTCAGTACAAGATCTAAAATTATTTTCAGTCCCTGTGAATGCGCTCCAGCAAGCAACCTATGAAAAGCCGCAAGATCGCCTAGCTCAGGATGAATGTTTTTGAAATCTGTTATGTCATAGCCACCATCTTGCAAAGGAGAAGGATAAATAGGTGTTAACCAAATTGCATCAACTCCCAGCCAGCGCAAGTAACTCAATCGGTTTGTTAGGCCTTGCAGATCCCCAACACCGTCACCATTCCCATCAGAAAAACTGCGTGGGATCAATTGATATACAACAGCACCTTCCCACCAAGGATCACTTAAAGCCATACTCCCATGTATACCTAAACCACTTCATCACTGCTAGACAAGACTTGCAATGTCGTCATCTAATTTGTTCAAAGAAAACGCGTTTATAAACAATTTGCGCGAACCAGTTCAGTCTGGTCAAACCATGTCTGAAGCCTGGAGAAGGCTGCAACTTAGGCGGCTAGAAAATCTCATAAAAAATCATGAAGAGGAAATTCTATCTTCACTTTTTCAAGATCTTGGCAAGCCAGAAACTGAAGCGCTTTTTGAAATCATCGCTGTCAAGCAAGAGTTAAAACTGGTCCAAGATAATTTAAGCCAATGGATGCGTCCTAAATATGTAAAAGTTCCAATTTCACTAATGCCTGGCAAAGCATTTGTTCAATTAGAACCCAGAGGATGTGTTCTCATTATTGGGCCATGGAATTATCCATTCTCACTAACAATTCAACCTTTAATAAGTGCATTAGCTGCAGGCAATACTGCAGTAGTAAAGCCCTCTGAACATGCTACAGCGACATCAAATTTAATATCTAAACTTCTATCTAAATACATACCTTCGGAAGTCGTGCAAGTGCTAGAAGGTGATGGAGAGTTAGCTGCAGAGTTAGTAGAAAAACCTTTTGATCACATTTTTTTTACAGGGGGGACAGCTATTGGGAAAAAAGTTATGGAAGCAGCATCGAAAAATCTCACATCCATCACTCTTGAATTAGGCGGCAAAAGTCCTGCCATAGTTTTTGATGGTGCCGATCTAGAAGTTACTGCAAAAAGACTTGTCTGGGGTAAATGTCTCAATGCAGGTCAAACATGTATAGCCCCAGACCACCTAATGGTCAAAGATGAACTCAAAGCACCTTTAATCAAAGCATTGAAAAAAACTATGCTTAAATTTTATGGGGCTTCTCCTCTTAATTCTAAGAGTCTTGGACGAATAGTTAACCAAAGACAATTCAATAGACTTCTTGATTTATTAAATAATGCTCGTGATAATAATCAAATTATCTTTGGAGGTGATTTAGATAAAAGCAGTTTACAAATTTCTCCTACCTTAATTGAAATCACTAATATAAATGATCCACTGATGAATGAAGAATTATTTGGGCCTTTAATGCCTATTCTTACTATTCATAACTTAGAGGATGCAATCTCAAAAATTAGAGCTCTTCCTAGACCATTAGCTCTATATATGTTTGGAGGAGGTAAAAAAGAACAAACTTTAATTTTAGAGCAAACAAGCTCAGGAAGCATTTGTTTTAATGACGTAGTTTTACAAGCAGGCATACCCGAATTACCTTTTGGTGGAATTGGGCCAAGTGGAATGGGCTCTTATCATGGCCTTTCAGGTTTTGAAACCTTCTCGCACAAAAAATCCGTCTTCCAAAGACCTTTTTGGCTTGATTTTAATCTAAGGTATCCTCCTTACAAATTAGATTTATCAATTCTTAAAAGACTGCTTGGATAGAGGCTGATTTATGAATAGACAAGAAATATATTTGTACTTTTAAAAATATTCATATGGCACTTTCTTCAGAGGGATATATTCTTTAGCCATTGATTCAATAATCATGTATCGCGTAACACTTAGCTCTCTGGCTATTTCAATATTTTTGCCAGTATCCTGCCTAGCATATGAGATCACAATAAAGCAAGGAGACACTTTATCTGATATAGCAATTAAATATAACTCTTCTGTCCAAGAAATTATGAGCTTAAATAGGCTTAGGGACTCTGACAAGTTGCAAATAGGGCAAAAATTGAAGCTTCCTGAGAAAACCAACAATTCCAAGCCAAGCAGAAAAATAACACACAAAGTTCTCAATGGTGAAACTCTTGATTCAATCTCACTAATCTATAAAATCAGTCAAAAAGAGATTGCTGATATTAACAATATTAATAATATTAATTTTATATATCCAGGGCAAATTTTAACAATTCCATTAGATAACCAAGAAGCACTAAATCCAACAAACGAAAAAACGGCAGTCTCAGAAAATCCTTCAATACATGTTATTTCTAGAGGGGATACATTAATAGGAATAGCAAAAAAATATGGCATTAAAGTTGAGACTTTAATCAAACTCAATAAAATCACCGAGCCAAAAAATCTGAATATAGGAAGCAAATTATATATTTCAAAAAGTGCTAGTAAAATAGCAAAAAGAAATGAGAGAATTAAGCCATCTAAGTATGAAAAAAGAGGCAAAAATTCTACAAAAGAAAAGCTAAAAAAGCCTGACTGGAGAAATTATGGTCCCCTTAAAGTTGATTGGGCAAACTGGAAGTCAATGAATGGAAGTTATATAGCACCATCACTCAATAAGCGTGGGAAACCTCTATATCTTGCAGTTAACTGTGAGGGCAAAAAACTTAATGCCACAGGCTCTCAAGGGGCATGGAAAGATTGGATTAGTCCCATTGAAAGTTTTGAACATGATCTTATAAATGATCTATGCAGAGCAAAAAGGGGTTAACGTTTGAAAATAGCGTCAAGCTGCATAATTAAGCGGCCATGGCCTTTGAAGAAATTGAAATCCATTTTCTGCAATGTACATTCTTTGAAATCCATCATTAGATTCATTTATCAATTCATCTTGAACTAACCTGCGTGCCAACCAACCCCATGTACCGGCAATATTTTCCTCTTTAGACTTCACATTATCTATTAAGCAATGCATATCTAACCCTTCCTGTTTATTTAAGATTTTTAGCAGGGTAGTTGCTTGCATGCTCCAATCTTTATAAGGATTTTTATTCCTGCAGCGATCACATTTGCCACAAGGAGGAGCGAATTCACCAACTGATAATAATAGAGATTGCTCAAAACACATTTCCCCTTCTGCTAATGCCTCCATTCGACGCAATTGTTTCTGCGCAATTTCATTAAGTAATTGGTTGTCTTGAGAAGATGATTTATTTAAATCCTCAACTATTGAAGATTTAATAGCCCAGCCAATCCTGGTTCTATCTCCAGGAGAAAATAAAACTATGCAATTTGCTGGCAATCCATCTCGTCCTGCTCTCCCTGATTCTTGAAGATATCCTTCTGGTGTAGAAGGCAAATTCAAGTGAAGAACTAAGCCGACATCTGGTCTGTCAACCCCCATACCAAAAGCAGTTGTAGCCACCAAGACTGGTCGAGGCTCATCTAAAAAATATGCAAGAGCTTTTTTTCTTGATTCTGCAGAAAATCCTGCATGATATGGGGTAGTAGGAATCCCATTTCTATTTAATAAGTCAGACCAATTTTCTACTTGCCTGCGAGAACGAACATAAATCAAAGAAGCGCCACGCCCAGATTTCAAAACTTTTAGAACTTCTGGCAAAGGATTCTTTGGGCGACGCCTCATTGAATACAAGAGATTGCTTCTTCGTGCTGACGAAACGTGGATGAAAGGTTTCCTTAGACTTAAATGTCTAATAATGTCAGCTCTTACCTTAGGTGCAGCAGTGGCACTTAATGCAACCATTGGGACACCGGGACAAAGGCTTCTAATTTCTCCTATTTTTCGGTAGTCAGGTCGAAAATCATGTCCCCAAGCACTAATGCAATGAGCCTCATCAACTGCCAATGCGACTATTTTTTTCTGGTTGGCTTGATCATTTAATATTTCACGATAGATATCACTCCGAAGTCTTTCAGGGGAAAGATATAACAATCGCAAAGAACCATTTTTTAATGATCTAATAGTTTCTCTTTTTTGTACAGAATCTATCCCTGCATGAATACAAGCAGCAGCTATTCCTAGGCGATGAAGATGAAGAACCTGATCTTCCATTAATGCAACTAATGGCGAAATCACAATCACCAAGCCTTCACGTACTAATGCAGGAAGTTGATAACAAAGTGACTTGCCACCTCCAGTAGGCAATAAAGCTAATACATCATTCCCATCTAAAATTGCTTGAACTATTGGACGTTGGCCATCTTTAAAAAATTTCAAGCCATAATGCTGAGTTAAAGCTGCGTGCAGAGGATCCAATCAGCAAAAAGTAGAAAATACAAAAATAGCGATAGTTCTATAAATGAGCCAGCCTTTTATTTATTCAAAGTTGGAGGATCAAGTTGATTAGCTTGCTCTTCGACTAATTGAAGTCGAACCTTCTTACCTCCAGCAATTTCGCCTAAAGAAACTCGCATCGTAGAACCACTAAGACTTTGTAATACCGAAATAACATCTCTTAAATAAGGCGTGCTGCTGCCACTTTCCAACCAAAGTCTTTCTTGCAAACCCCCTAGCCGTCTCCAAGCTGCATGTAATTTTAGGACAGAAGATTCAATTGTTTTTGCTTGAACAAAAGCATCTGACAAAACACCTAAAGCATCTAATCTCTGAGCCTCTTGCATAGCTTTTTCAAGATTGAGATGATCCAATTGGAATGATCTTAATGTTGTTGAAGCTTCCAATGATTTACTCATCCACCTAGCAGTGCTCGTTACATCTTTAATACAGTGCAATTCAGGCTCATCACTTAGTGCCTTTTTAAAGTCTTCTTGTTGAATTTCAGGCAGCTTGGCAAGCTCTTTAACTAAAGGAGCAACTACTTTGGTAGGCAATAAATTTGCTTGGGTTCTTTGTCGAATTTCTTCAGGTAAAAGAGGACTAGTAGCTGAAGTGAATTCATCACTAAGTCTGCGAACCTGCCTTCTAGTTATTTCGTTCCCTTCATTAGCTGATTCGGCAATAATTTGCTGTACTTCCGGAGAAGCTTTAGCAGTCTCCAAGAAGGCTCTTTTAGAAAATTGATTCACACTAGCTTCTTCAAGCATTCCTTCTCCCAACAAATCATCAGCTGAATCAGCTAGTTGAATAAGACCATAAGCACGCGTCTTACTGATCTCTCTGTCTTGCAGCCATTGTAAAAAGCCTGCCCCTCTTCCATCTCCTCCTTTCTTTTCTCTATCTCTAACCACTCGAAGGATCTTGCCTCTCCAAATTTCAGTTTGCAAGTCAAAACGATCACACAACGACCATGCCTTTTCCAATTCTGCTAGGAATTCAATCTTACTCAACTTGGCTGACTCTGGATCTGGCAGCTTGAGATTCAATAAAGGAGAGTCAACGTTTAATGAAGTACTCACAAAAACCACCTAAACATTTCGAGATGCTGGCACATCCTCCTCTGAATGGAGCGACATTCTGTGACGGTCCTGCTAACTCTTACCTCTTCGGCGATATTGTTAATATGAATTACCTACATTTCAAACAATGGCCATCTCCCGTGGTGACATGGTTCGAATCAAGCGTCCTGAATCCTATTGGTATAACGAAGTCGGTAAAGTGGCTTCTGTTGATGATTCAGGCATTAAGTATCCAGTAGTTGTTCGCTTCCAAAAGGTAAACTACTCTGCGCTTCAAGGTGTAGATGGTGGCAATAATACGAACAATTTTGCTGAAAGTGAACTAGAAAAAGCTTAGAGCTTTTGCCAGAACTTCCAGAGGTTGAGACAGTCCGAAAAGGATTGACGGACTGCTTGGATGGATTTTGTATTAATAAAGTTGATGTATGTAGAGACAGAGCAATTGCTAGCTCTGGGGGAAAATTAGAATTCATAGAGATGCTTTCAGGCAAAACCATTGGAAAATGGGAAAGGAGAGGGAAGTATCTAATAGCTTCTTTACACATTAAAAAAAAACCAAAAAAGAGTGCTCCACAAGGCTGGCTAGTAGTTCATTTGCGCATGACAGGATATTTTAAATTTCTTGATCTAGATACTGCTCCTTGTTCTCATACCAGAGTACGTTTATGGAACAAGCAAGGAAAAGAACTTAGGTTTGTTGATGTTCGAAGTTTCGGACAAATGTGGTGGATAGCACCTGAGAGTTCACCCAAGCAAATAATAACTGGCTTAAGTAAACTTGGGCCCGAGCCTTTTAGTAAGGAGTTTAATTCTGTATATCTAAAAAAAAAGTTTCAAGGAAGAAAGCGTTCCATTAAAGCAGCACTTTTAGATCAATCAATAGTTGCTGGAGTAGGGAATATTTATGCCGATGAGAGTCTATTTATGTCAGGAATAGTTCCTGCAAAAGCTTGCAGCAAACTCACTCAGGAAGAATTAAAAAACTTGTGTATTAATCTAGTAAAAGTACTCAAAAAAAGTATTGGGAAAGGGGGGACTACATTTAGTGATTTTAGAGACCTTAAAGGCATTAATGGAAACTATGGCGGTGAAGCATGGGTTTATAGGCGAGGAGGCAAACCTTGTCGCAAATGTGGAACATTAATTTGCAAAGAAAAAATTGCTGGGAGAAGTACCCATTGGTGTACACAGTGCCAAATATAAAAAGGCTGAAGGATATATCTTCTACTATTAGTGCTATAGGCAAGGACGTAATTTTGTCTAGTTAACACTAGATTCTTATATATGTATTTTTTAACTCAATAAAAAAAGCCCCCTTTTCAAGGGAGCTTTTTTTTATCTAATGACAATCATTAGACGTAAGAATAAAATTTTTACCTGGCATTGAGCTATTTTCTCAGGGGGCTGCCCCCCAAATATCGTCGCCGCTGCTGCGTTTCACAACCGAGTTCGAGATGGATCGGAGTGGTTCCACAACGCCATGAACACCAGGATAGTTTTTATTCTTAGGGCTGAGCCCTGAGAACTGCACAGGTAAAAAAATCTGAATTAAATAAAGCAATACTTGAACAATGCCAATGAAGTTTGGTCAAGCCCTCGGTCTATTAGTACTCCTCCGCTGCACCTGTTACCAGGCTTCCACGTAGAGCCTATCAACGGGTGTTCTTCCCGTGACCTTACTGGCTTATGCCATGGGAATACTCATCTTGAGGTGGGCTTCCCACTTAGATGCTTTCAGCGGTTATCCACTCCGCACATGGCTACCCAGCGTTTACCGTTGGCACGATAACTGGTACACCAGAGGTGCGTTCCTCCCGGTCCTCTCGTACTAGGGAGAAATCCTCTCAATATTCCTGCGCGTACACCGGATATGGACCGAACTGTCTCACGACGTTCTGAACCCAGCTCGCGTACCGCTTTAATGGGCGAACAGCCCAACCCTTGGGACCGACTTCAGCCCCAGGTTGCGATGAGCCGACATCGAGGTGCCAAACCTCCCCGTCGATGTGAACTCTTGGGGGAGATCAGCCTGTTATCCCTAGAGTAACTTTTATCCGTTGAGCGACGGCCCTTCCACTCAGAACCGTCGGATCACTAAGGCCGACTTTCGTCCCTGTTCGACTTGTAGGTCTCACAGTCAAGCTCCCTTCTGCCTTTGCACTCAACGACTGATTTCCAACCAGCCTGAGGGAACCTTTGCGCGCCTCCGTTACCTTTTAGGAGGCGACCGCCCCAGTCAAACTGCCCACCTGATACTGTCCGCTCCCCGGATAACGGGTGAACGTTAGAACCCTAGCTCTGAAAGAGTGGTATCTCACCATTGACTCAGTAGCACCCACAAGCACTACTTCAATGTCTCCCACCTATCCTGCGCATTCAGAGCCCGGGCACAATACCAAGCTACAGTAAAGCTTCATAGGGTCTTTCTGTCCGGGTGTACGTAGTCCGCATCTTCACAGACAATTCTATTTCGCCGAGCCTCTCTCCGAGACAGCGCCCAGATCGTTACGCCTTTCGTGCGGGTCGGAACTTACCCGACAAGGAATTTCGCTACCTTAGGACCGTTATAGTTACGGCCGCCGTTCACCGGGGCTTCAGTCGCCAGCTTCGCTTACGCTGACCGGCTTCCTTAACCTTCCGGCACTGGGCAGGCGTCAGCCCCCATACATCGTCTTGCGACTTAGCGGAGACCTGTGTTTTTGGTAAACAGTCGCCTGGGCCTCTTCACTGCGACCAGCTCTCGCTGGCACCCCTTCTCCCGAAGTTACGGGGCCATTTTGCCGAGTTCCTTAGAGAGAGTTATCTCGCGCCCCTCGGTATTCTCTACCACCCCACCTGTGTCGGTTTCGGGTACAGGCAGTTATGTCTTAACGGGTATAGGGCTTTTCTTGGAAGCATGACATCACCAACTTCGCTGCCGTGGCAGCTCGTACTCACGCCTCAGCTCGGAACGTTTTCTCCATTCCTCAACGCCTTGAACGCTTGAACCAGTAACCAACATCTGGCTTGGCTAGCCTTCTCCGTCCCCCTTCCCAAAACACAACCGGTACAGGAATGTTGACCTGTTATCCATCGACTACGCCTTTCGGCCTCGCCTTAGGTCCAGACTAACCCTCCGCGGACGAGCCTGCCGGAGGAACCCTTAGGGTTTCGGGGCATGGGATTCTCACCCATGTTTTCGCTACTCAAGCCGACATTCTCACTTCTATGCAGTCCACGCCCGCTTACGCTAACGCTTCACCCCACATAGAACGCTCCCCTACCATTTACAAGTAAATCCGCAGCTTCGGTACAACACTTAGCCCCGTTCATTTTCGGCGCAGGATCGCTCGACCAGTGAGCTATTACGCACTCCTTTGAGGATGGCTGCTTCTAAGCAAACCTCCTGGTTGTCTGTGCAATCCCACCTCCTTTATCACTTAGTGTTGATTTAGGGACCTTAGCTGGCGGTCTGGGCTGTTTCCCTTTCGACTATGGAGCTTATCCCCCACAGTCTGACTGCCTAGTTACACACAGGGTATTCAGAGTTCATCTCGATTTGGTACCGCTCTCGCAGCCCGCACCGAAATGGTGGCTTTACCCCCCTGCTGGAGCACTAGACGCTACGCCTCAACGTATTTCGGGGAGAACCAGCTAGCTCCGGGTTCGATTGGCATTTCACCCCTAACCACAGCTCATCCGCTGATTTTTCAACATCAGTCGGTTCGGACCTCCACTTGGTATCACCCAAGCTTCATCCTGGCCATGGTTAGATCACCCGGGTTCGGGTCTATAAACACTGACAAACGCCCTATTCAGACTCGCTTTCGCTATGGCTCCACCATTCCCGGTTTAACCCGCCAGTGCCTATAAGTCGCCGGCTCATTCTTCAACAGGCACACGGTCACCCGATCAGTCGGGCTCCCATTGCTTGTAAGCTCACGGTTTCATGTTCTATTTCACTCCCCTCCAGGGGTTCTTTTCACCTTTCCCTCGCGGTACTGTTGCGCTATCGGTCACACAGGAGTACTTAGCCTTACGAGGTGGTCCTCGTGGATTCACACGGAATTTCACGTGCTCCGTGCTACTCGGGATACAGCTAGGCCAACTCTCCTTTCGAATACGGGGCTTTCACCCTCTATGGCGCGCCATTCAAACGCTTCTTCTAGGTTTATTGGTCCACATTGCTGTCCCACAACCCCGATGGTCGAAACCATCGGTTTAGGCTCTTCCCCGTTCGCTCGCCGCTACTTAGGGAGTCGTTTTTACTTTCCTTTCCTCCAGCTACTAAGATGTTTCAGTTCGCTGGGTTGGCTCGTTCCAGCCTATGGATTCAGCTGGTCGTACTAGGGGTTGCCCCATTCGGAAATTCCCGGATCAAAGCGTGCTTCCAGCTCCCCGAGACTTATCGCAGGTAACCACGTCCTTCATCGCCTCTGTGTGCCAAGGTATCCACCGTGAGCCCTTTGTAGCTTGACCAAATTAATCTCTATAATATCAATTTTCCCATAGTTTTAAACTATAGAAAAAGATTATAGAGTCTCGGCTATTGCTCAAGAATTAAACACTATTCATATCAAAAACAGAATAATCTGCTGATAGAAATAATGCATCCATGAGATGCTTTATTCTTTCCAGACTCACCTATGCAGTTGTCAAGGTTCTACTGAACACATCTAAAGTTCAAAAGAACTTTAGTGAGCCCAGCGTCATATCAACCTTTCTAAATTAATAGAATTGGAACGATAAGAAGCTGGGGTCATTCAGTTAAACAACGTCTAAATCACATCATACAAAGAAAATCTCCTTCGATCTCGCTGTCAGGAGGTCGATCAGTGGAGGTAAGCGGACTCGAACCGCTGACATCCTGCTTGCAAAGCAGGCGCTCTACCAACTGAGCTATACCCCCAACACCGAATGGGCCATCCTGGACTTGAACCAGGGACCTCACCCTTATCAGGGGTGCGCTCTAACCACCTGAGCTAATGGCCCAGGAGTACCCTTGTTGGGTGTGACCTAGACAAAAGTTTAGGAACTGAAGTTAAAAAGAATCAAAAACCGAAAAAAAATATCCGATTTTAAATACTCAACTTGAGGTACCGATCGACCTAAGGTGACAGGATTATGGCCTAAGAATAAAACACTTAGACATCACAATCAGTTGTTGTCTCCCTGTTAGGAGGTGATCCAGCCGCACCTTCCGGTACGGCTACCTTGTTACGACTTCACCCCAGTCATCAGCCCCACCTTCGGCGTCCTCCTCCACAAGGGTTGGAGTAACGACTTCGGGCGTGGCCAACTTCCATGGTGTGACGGGCGGTGTGTACAAGGCCCGGGAACGTATTCACCGCAGTATGCTGACCTGCGATTACTAGCGATTCCTCCTTCACGTAGGCGAGTTGCAGCCTACGATCTGAACTGAGCCACGGTTTATGGGATTTGCTTGCCCTCGCGAGTTTGCTGCCCTTTGTCCGTAGCATTGTAGTACGTGTGTAGCCCAGGATGTAAGGGGCATGATGACTTGACGTCATCCACACCTTCCTCCGGTTTATCACCGGCGGTCTCTCTAGAGTGCCCAACTTAATGCTGGCAACTAAAAACGTGGGTTGCGCTCGTTGCGGGACTTAACCCAACATCTCACGACACGAGCTGACGACAGCCATGCACCACCTGTCACTGCGTTCCCGAAGGCACCCTCCAATTTCTTAGAGGTTCGCAGGATGTCAAACCCTGGTAAGGTTCTTCGCGTTGCATCGAATTAAACCACATACTCCACCGCTTGTGCGGGCCCCCGTCAATTCCTTTGAGTTTCACACTTGCGTGCGTACTCCCCAGGCGGAACACTTAACGCGTTGGCTACGACACCGAGGGGGTCGATTCCCCCGACACCTAGTGTTCATCGTTTACGGCCAGGACTACAGGGGTATCTAATCCCTTTCGCTCCCCTGGCTTTCGTCCATGAGCGTCAGTTATGGCCCAGCAGAGCGCCTTCGCCACTGGTGTTCTTCCCGATATCTACGCATTTCACCGCTACACCGGGAATTCCCTCTGCCCCTACCACACTCAAGCCCAACAGTTTCCACTGCCATGATGGAGTTAAGCTCCACGTTTTAACAGCAGACTTGAAAGGCCGCCTGCGGACGCTTTACGCCCAATAATTCCGGATAACGCTTGCCACTCCCGTATTACCGCGGCTGCTGGCACGGAATTAGCCGTGGCTTATTCCTCAAGTACCGTCATATCTTCTTCCTTGAGAAAAGAGGTTTACAGCCCAGAGGCCTTCATCCCTCACGCGGCGTTGCTCCGTCAGGCTTTCGCCCATTGCGGAAAATTCCCCACTGCTGCCTCCCGTAGGAGTCTGGGCCGTGTCTCAGTCCCAGTGTGGCTGATCATCCTCTCAGACCAGCTACTGATCGAAGCCTTGGTGAGCCATTACCTCACCAACAAGCTAATCAGACGCGGGCTCATCCTCAGGCGAAATTCATTTCACCTCTCGGCATATGGGGTATTAGCGGCCGTTTCCAGCCGTTATCCCCCTCCTGAGGGCAGATTCCCACGCGTTACTCACCCGTCCGCCACTAACCCGAAGGTTCGTTCGACTTGCATGTGTTAAGCACGCCGCCAGCGTTCATCCTGAGCCAGGATCAAACTCTCCGTAGTAGATCAAACCCTTTTGTATCAGCTTAAAAGCCCATACTCAGTCTGATTTGCTTAACCCACTAACTACCACTGGCGTAGTAGTTAATAGTTTTAGCCTCCTTCCTTAAATAAATAAGACAAGGGTTCAAAGAGTGCACTTAAGAATTTCTCCTTGTGACTTTCCAGGATCTCAGATCCGGTCGCTGCATCCACCTGCGACACCTTATATATGAAAAACGGTCCGTGAAAACTGTTTTTCATAATGTAATAGCAGGTTTCTGCAACTAAATTCTTTTGACGGGACCTCACACTCTTATCGCATATCAGTTAAATAGCTAAAACGAAGGCAAAGCTCCGTAAAAGGTATTTAACGCGACAAAAGCGTCAGTTCCTAAACTTTTCAGTTGTCCAGGTTCAGCTATCAGCCCCTCTGAAGGAGCTTTAAGCGCCGCGATCTTGCGACCGCTTTTGAAACTTACATCAAAATGGGATTTTTCCCTATTTTTGTATGTATGTCTCCACCTACTCACAAGAATTTCATCTCTGAGAAGGCGATGCACGTTGAAAGGACTCAGTCCCACGCGCATCCAAATAACTTAGACCATTAACCGCCATACTTGCAACAATGTTCAAAAACACATATCAACAGATTTACTTCCAATCAAAAAATAAATTGCTATCACTGTGTTTTGGCCATTGGTATTTGGTATTGATCCATGGCAGAGCGATTTAGTCAACAGCACCAAAGAGTACGCCCTAATTCAAACGAAGACCAAGTCATTAAAAGGGCAAAAGAACATTTCGAGCGAACCCTGATCAAAGTTGGTGGAAGTATTGCTGGCAGTGTTGCGGCACTTGAGCACCCTGGAAAGAATGATGCTTTGAACTATGGAGAGATCTTTCTACGCGACAACGTGCCAGTAATGATTTACCTGTTAGCTCAGAAGCGATATCCAATAGTCAAACAATTTTTAAGTGTTTGTCTTGATCTTCAAAGCACTACTTATCAAACTCGTGGGGTTTTCCCAACAAGTTTTGTTGAAGAGAAAGGAGAACTAATAGCGGATTATGGGCAAAGGTCTATAGGGCGCATTACATCTGCAGATGCAAGTCTTTGGTGGCCAATTTTGTGCTGGCTATATGTCCGAAGAAGCGGGGATGAAGATTTTGGGACAAGTCAAAAAGTCCAACGAGGAGTTCAACTTTTACTGGATTTGGTACTTCATCCAACCTTTGAAGGCACACCAGTACTTTTTGTTCCTGATTGTGCCTTCATGATTGATCGTCCTATGGACGTTTGGGGCGCACCATTAGAAGTTGAAGTCCTTCTATATGCATGTCTTCGAAGTTGTATAGAGTTAATGGAATTAAGTAGAAAGCATCAGACAAGTCGCTTACTTGATCAGCGGCTGGTTTTAACTCGTCAATGGGTACATGATCTGCGCCAATTTCTTCTAAAGCATTACTGGGTAACTAGTAAAACAATGCAAGTCCTTAGAAGAAGACCAACAGAGCAATATGGGGAAGACCAACATCAAAACGAATTCAATGTACAGCCACAAGTAGTCCCTTCTTGGCTCCAGGATTGGTTAGAAAATCGAGGAGGTTATTTAATAGGGAATATTAGAACGGGCAGACCAGATTTTCGTTTTTATAGCTTAGGGAACTCATTAGCTTGCATGTTTGGAGTACTTACTGCTCCTCAACAAAGAGCTTTATTTCGATTAGTTCTTCATAATCGTCACCATTTAATGGCACAAATGCCAATGAGACTTTGCCACCCACCTATGGATGGGGCTGAGTGGCAAAACAAAACAGGGTCAGATCCCAAAAACTGGCCTTGGAGTTATCACAATGGAGGACACTGGCCAAGTCTCCTTTGGTTCTTTGGAGCTTCAATACTTCTACATGAAAAACGTTATCCACATGCAGATGTCCTTTTGATGGGACAAATGCGCGCATTACTTGAAGAATGTTATTGGAGTCAGTTAAATCAATTGCCAAGACAAAAATGGGCCGAATACTTTGATGGGCCTACTGGGACATGGGTAGGTCAACAATCAAGAACATACCAAACATGGACAATTGTTGGTTTCCTTTTACTGCATCATCTTTTAAGAGTATGTCCAGAAGATGTTCTAATGCTTGATTTAGAAGAACTTCTACCTAACACCAACTAAAGTTTAAACAACAATTAGATTATTAATTTCCAAAGGTTTTTGAATTTCAGAAAAGTCCCAATGTCAATGATTTATCAATTGGCAAACATGCACCTATTCCTAAATAGATGGTAAATAATGTTCCAAATAAAAAGAATCCCATGGCAACTGGTCTTCTAAAAGGGTTGGCAAATTTATTCACACTCTCAATAAAAGGAATAAGCATCAGACCAAGAGGTATGAGAGTTTGCAAGGCAATCCCTAAAAGTTTATTTGGAACAACTCTAAGTATTTGAAATACAGGATATAAATACCATTCGGGAAGAATTTCTAGAGGAGTAGCAAAAGGATTGGCCTTATCACCAAGTATTGCTGGGTCAAGAACTGCTAAACCAACAACACAGGCAATTGTTCCGAGAATAACTACTGGGAAAATATAAAGAAGATCATTCGGCCAAGCTGGCTCACCGTAGTAATTATGCCCCATACCTTTTGCAAGCTTTGCCCTTAACTTGGGATCTGCTAGATCAGGTTTCTTAAGAATTGACATCGGAGAAAAAATTAATTGGTTTAATAAAAGGCTCTTAATAGCGCAAGGGCTCACAAATCATGATGAGAGGGCAAATTACAACGGTCCTGAAATCCCTTGCTTCCTAATCATCAAAAAGTGCATCAACATAAATACAGCCAAGGTCCATGGAAGGACGAAAGTGTGAAGGCTATAAAAACGGGTAAGAGTTGTTTGACCAACACTCTCTCCTCCTCTAAGCAGTTCAACCATAAAGTCACCAACTACTGGGATTGCAGCTGGTACACCAGAAACAATTTTTACAGCCCAATAACCAACTTGATCCCATGGAAGGGAATAACCAGTAACCCCAAATGCAACTGTAATTACAGCCATGGTTACTCCTGTAATCCAAGTCAGCTCTCTAGGGCGCTTAAATCCACCGGTGAGATAGACCCTAAAAACATGCAGTATCAACATAAGAACCATCATTGATGCACTCCATCTATGAACAGAGCGAATCAACCAGCCGAAGCTGACATCAGTCATCAAATAGCTGACAGAGTTATAAGCCTCTGTAACGGTTGGTTTGTAGTAAAAAGTCATCGCGAACCCAGTCGCGAATTGAATCAGAAAGCACACTAAGGTGATCCCTCCGAGGCAGTAAAAAATATTTACGTGCGGGGGGACGTATTTTGAGGTGACGTCATCAGCTATGTCCTGAATTTCAAGACGTTCCTGGAACCAGTCGTAGACGGGTGAGGAGTTCGCCATATATTGGTGAGGTTTGATAAAGAAGATTCTACTGAATGTGCTCCGGTGTCCGGAGCAGGGATCAATCCAATGCTATCGACTGTTAAATCCTTGTCACAACTTATTCGGCACATTTCTCATGGGCTGCTGATTTTTAGCGTATGCATAATATTGGTTGCCCAGCCAATTTTTGCTCTAAATGATGGGCAGCAACTGGTTTTAGAAAGCTGGAGATTAGTAAATGAAGGATATTTAAACCCTACGAAATTTGAAAAGGTGCAATGGAAAAAGCTCAGGCAAAAAGCCGTAGAAAAAGAAATTACAACAAGTAACGATGTTTACGAAGCCATTGAAGAGATGCTTCAACCACTAGGTGATCCTTATACAAGGCTTCTCAGACCATCAGATTATGCAGCTATGAAAGCTAGTAATCTTGGCAGCGAGATAAATGGCGTTGGCCTTCAGTTAGGTGCAAGAAGTAAAGATGGGCAAATAGTTGTAATAGCCCCACTTGAAGGATCTCCTGCCTCAGATGCAGAAATAATTAGTGGAACAGAATTGCTTAGTGTTAATGGAGAATCTCCAGAAACTCTTGGACTTGAAGCAACAGCAGCAAGACTTAGAGGTGAGGTTGGTTCTTCAGTAGTAGTCCTTTTAAGGCCTCCAAGTGGAGAGATAGAAGAAAAAACCCTTGAAAGAAGAAGTGTTGATTTAAGACCTGTACGGACAAGGCGTCTTCGAAATGAATCTCATACACTTGGTTATTTAAGAATTACTCAATTTAGTGAAGGAGTTCCAGAACAAGTAAATGAAGCTATCCAAGAGCTTTCAGAAAAAGGAATTGAAGGACTGGTACTTGACTTAAGAAACAATTCTGGAGGTCTAGTTAGTTCAGGATTGGCTGTTGCTGATGCTTTTCTTAGCAACCAGCCAATAGTAGAGACAAAAAAAAGAGACGGAATTAGTGATGCAATTCCATCTACTCAAGAGACTTTGTATGACGGACCAATGGTAACCATTGTGAATGATGGTACTGCGAGCGCTAGTGAAATTCTTGCTGGAGCTCTTCAAGATAACCAGAGATCAATTCTTTTAGGAAGCAGAACTTTCGGCAAAGGTCTAATTCAATCACTAACTACACTTAGTGATGGGAGTGGTTTAGCTATTACTGTTGCTAGTTATTTAACTCCTAGCGGAAGAGATATTCAAAATTTAGGAATAGAACCTGATCGATTATTAGATCTACCAGAACCACTTAATCCAGGTGGAGAAGAAGATAGATGGTTAAAAGATGCAGAATTATTAATAGGAGCAAATATTGATCTTCAAAGTTTAGAGAAACCTAATAGTGAAAAATCAGATGAAGAAGTTAATGTAATTTCCACTGATAATGAAAAAGATAGAATGCAAATAAATTAATGATTGTAAGGACATATCACGATCCTCTTTATAAAGCTATTTCTCTTGATAGTGAGGACCCTGCAGAAGAAATGGCAATCGAATTAATCGACTCATCTCCATTTCAAAGACTTCGTCGAATAAAACAACTTGGCCCAGCGTTCTTAACTTTTCATGGGGCAGAATCAAGTCGGTTTACTCATTCAATTGGAGTATTTAACTTAGTTCGCAAAGTACTAAAGCAACTTAGCAAATCAAATAAAGATCTAAATAGATATAAAGGACTTCTTTATGGTGCTTCTCTCTTACACGACATAGGGCATGGTCCTCTAAGTCATACAGGAGAAGAAATATTTGGAATTAATCATGAAATATGGTCTGCTCGACTAATCAGAGGGCATTTAGAAATTAAAAATCCTCTGGAAAAATATAAACAAGGAACGGCAGATCAAGTGGCTAATTTACTTGAAAAAGGTCGCGCAGAATCTCCGATTATTAAAGCTCTCATCAGCAGTCAATTAGATTGTGACAGGCTAGATTATCTTCTAAGAGATAGCTTAAGTACAGGTACAAACTATGGAAATGTTGACTTGGAAAGAATTATTTCTGCATTCACGATAGCTCCAGATGGGGACCTAGCCATTCATCCTAAGGGATTAATGGCTGTTGAGCATTACCTAGTAGTACGTAATTTGATGTATAAGAGTGTATATAACCATAGGATAAATGAAGTTTGCAATTGGTTATTAGAAAAAATAATAAGGACAGCTCGTGAACTCGGAGAGAAAAAAGTTTGGACCGATTCAGCTATGACTCAATGGATATGGCATCCTAATGAAATTGATATTAAATGCTTTCTAGCCAATGACGATAGCCGCCTTAATTATCATCTTATGCGTTGGGAAGAAGATCAAAGCGAAAGAACAACTGATCTTAAAAAATTATGCAAGAGATTTATACATCGCAAGCTCTTAAAAGCTATTTCAGTAGCTAGTATGAGTAATGAAGTACAACTTGAAGCTCTCTCTTTAGCAAGGAAACTAGCAGAACAATCCGGACTAAATCCTGATCTCAATTGTGGCTTACGTCATCAAAAACACCGAGGGTACCTTCCCTATATAGGAGGTCTTCGCTTATGGGACGGGACAAATCTAAGCTCAATTGAACAGCAATCAAATTTAGTGAGAAGTTTAATCAATCCAAGTGCATCATCATGGCTAATATATC
>CACIRS010000006.1 GCA_902589115.1 uncultured Prochlorococcus sp. | reverse complement strand
AAGCAATTGAAGCCAAGCAAGGCAAGTCCAACCAGCTGATTGACCTGGAGAGGCAGTTGTAATCAATTCAAAATCCTTGATAAGTTCACTAGCTTCAACGCCAGATTGATAACGTTCCATTGCCTGATCAAAAAGGCTTTCTTTATTGGCATCCATCTGAAAAAAAGAAATCGAAAGGGTTGTTTAAACTAAAAAGTGAAGCTTTATAGGCTGCTTCATACTGCAAAAGAACTACCACAGCCACAAGTTTGAGTGGCATTTGGATTGATAAAATTAAATCCACCACCAATTAGATCAGTACTGAAATCTAACTGCATACCATATATATAAAGAAGACTCTTTGGATCGCAAATTACTTGGAATGTCCCTCCGCTTGGCGTCGAGTATTCGTAGACCTCATCTTCTGCCAAGATTTCTTGACTTGATACAAAATCCATTGTGTAGCTCATCCCACTGCAACCACCTGAGCGAACACCCACCCTTAAAACTTGATCTTTTCCCTGTTCACTACAAAGTCTGGATAACTGTTGCATCGCTGTTTCTGTAATTATGATCCCTTTACCACTCTGTGAGGTGTGAGTAATAGCAGTTGGAGAGGGGCTACTCATCAAAATTTGCACAAACCTGTAAGTATTTTATTGAAAAAAATTGCTTTTTGTATTGCGCATCTATGGCCTATTACTTCATAGAGTCTAAGAGTTATTCGCGTACAAGCTGTGAAGATCGCAATAGTGGGAGCTGGTCTTGCTGGATTAACGGCTGCTATAGATCTTGTAGATGCAGGCCATCAAGTTGATCTATATGAAGCCAGGCCATTTCTTGGAGGAAAAGTCGGGAGCTGGGAAGACGAAGATGGAAATCATATTGAAATGGGATTACATGTTTTCTTCTTTAACTACGCAAACCTCTTTGCATTAATGAAAAAAGTTGGGGCCATAGAGAATCTGCTTCCTAAAGAACATACACATTTATTTGTCAATAGGGGAGGTGATCTACGAGCTTTAGATTTTAGGTTTGCACTTGGAGCTCCTTTTAATGGACTCAAAGCCTTTTTCACTACTTCTCAATTGAATTGGATAGACAAATTACGCAATGCACTTGCATTAGGAACCAGTCCAATAGTTCAAGGATTAATTGATTATGAAGGGGCTATGAAAACAATAAGAGCGCTAGATTCAGTTAGTTTTCAGAAATGGTTTTTAAACCATGGAGGCAGTCAAGAAAGTATTGAAAGAATGTGGAATCCTATAGCTTATGCATTGGGAT
Organism: uncultured Prochlorococcus sp.; assembly: GCA_902589115.1. Taxonomy (GTDB): domain Bacteria; phylum Cyanobacteriota; class Cyanobacteriia; order PCC-6307; family Cyanobiaceae; genus CACIRS01. Next base: position 47,919 of record CACIRS010000006.1, on the reverse strand, counting down.
TTATTGACTGTGAAGCTATTTCAGCAAGATGCATGTTAACTATATTTATGATGTTTGCTTCAAAAACTGAAGCTTCCAAATTAAATCTTCTTAAAGGCTCTCCCCACAGATGGCTTACTAAACCAATACTTAACTATATTGAAAGAAAAGGTGGCAAACTTCATTTAAGACATCGAGTCAAAGAAATCCAATTTGAAGAGAATGGAACACCTCTGGTAACAGGTTTAAGCATGACCACACCGAATGGAGAAATAAATATTAAAGCCGATAAATATCTTGCTGCATGCGATGTGCCTGGTATACAAAAACTCATTCCAAAGGCTTGGCGCAAATATCCTCTCTTTTCCGCAATTGACTCCCTAGATGCAGTTCCTGTCGCAACAGTTCAACTGAGATATGACGGATGGGTTACTGAATTAAATGATGCGTCAGCACGTACTAATCTGCATAGACCCTCTGGGTTAAACAATTTGCTTTATACAGCCGACGCAGATTTCAGTTGTTTTGCAGATCTGGCTCTAGCAAGTCCTGTGGATTATCAGCGAGAAGGCCTTGGCTCATTACTACAATGCGTTCTAACTCCTGGAGATCCATGGATTTCAAAATCAGTCTCAACGATTGTCGAACATACAGATTCTCAGGTACGAGACTTGTTCCCATCATCTAGGTCCCTAAATCTTGTATGGAGCAATGTAGTAAAGCTTGTTCAATCTCTATACAAAGAATCTCCTGGCATGGAAATAAACCGTCCCCACCAAAAAACACCTATTAGCAACTTCTTTTTAGCAGGAAGTTATACAAAGCAGGACTACATTGACTCAATGGAAGGTGCAACAATGAGTGGTCACCTTGCTGCTGCTGAATTGCTAGGCAAGAAAAGTGATCTTGCTAAAAATCAAGCTGTTGCTTAAAAAAAATGGGTCGTTGGCTGAAACACACTGTAGTTAGCAACATCCAGGCTCCTGTAGAACAAGTCTGGGTGGTCTGGAGTGATCTAGAAGCAATGCCTTTATGGATGAGCTGGATTGAATCAGTCAAAACAATTGATGAAACTGCCACAACATTGCCTGACTTAACCGAGTGGACTTTGGCAGCGAATGGTTTTCGATTTAAGTGGAAAGCAAAAATAAATGAAAGAATAGAAGCTCAAAAACTTCAATGGGAATCTATTGGAGGACTTCCAACAAAAGGATCTGTTCGTTTTTACCAAGAAGAAAATGAACATACAATCGTAAAGCTCAGTGTTACATATGAGCTGCCTAGAGTTTTAGCTCCCTTAATGGAAGCCAATATTTTAGGAGGAATGGTTACCAATGAGTTGCAAGCAAATTTAGATAGATTCAAAGCACTGGTTGAAAGCGGCTATGGACTTAATAAAAATAATCTCCACTGAACATCTAAAAAAATATTCCACTGTTAATGATCTAAAGCAACTAAACATTCAGTAATTATATTTAGTCAGCAAAAGATTTAATAGTTGCTTTCATTAAACCTTCTAGATCATGTGGATCTGCCTCTTCATCCACTCTCTTAAAATTTTCTTGACAACTAATACTAGTTTGAGGGCCAATAGAAATGACTTTGACATTTTTTAAAAAATCTAACCAACTTGGTCCAAAACGTCTTTTCATTAATGTGGCAGTATATTTAGCAGTTTTAGAGCTGGTAAACAAAATTGCATCTACATTCAAATCTATGAATGACTTTGCTGTTTCCTCTGGCATCTGCTCTGGACAACATGAATTATAAGCCGCTACTTCGGTTACATCAAAACCTTTTTCTTTAAAAGATTCAGCCAATATATTTCTACCGCCACTTTCAACTCTAGGGAGCAGAAGATTTCGCCCATGCTCAGAGCCTGGGAAATTATCAATTAAACTTTCAGCTATAAAATCGGGAGGAACAAAGTCTAAATTAACGCCGATTTTTTCTATGGTATGAGCAGTTTTACGGCCCACGGCAGCTATCTTTATAGATTCAGCATATTGGCTTAAACTTTTTCTAAAATAATGAAGTCTTTCTTCTAAAAATGTTACTCCATTGCTACTAGAAAAAATAAGCCAATCAAATACATCAAGCTCTCGAATTGCTTTATCAAGTGGAGCTAAATTAGTTGGCGGAACTATTACTAAAGAAGGTAGATCTAAAACGATTGCGCCTTCATTGGTAAAAAGTTCTCTTGCCTCACCTTGTTGTCCCTGTGATCGAGTAACAACAATTATTTTTTCCTTCAAGGGATACTTAGATTCTTTATTCATTTAGATTCATCCTCTAACTGAACTATCCCAGTTAACTTTCTTCGAAGAGAGGCTGCTTCATTCAGCTGACCATTAGACTCAAGTTGAGTAATGCTCTCCCGAAAACATTTACGTGCTGCTTGAATATTTCCTAAAAGTAAATTAACTATTCCTAAATTCTGATAAGTTTCAGCATGAAATGGATTCAATCTCAAGGCTACTGAATAAGCATCTAAAGCACCATGAAGATCGCCAAGTTTTCTTCTAATTAAACCTAAATTATACCATCCTAAAAAAACTTCAGGAGCAAATTCAGTAACATTTTTAGAAAGTTGCAATGCTTCTTCAAGCTTACCTATTCTAACTAAAAGAGCAGATAAATTTAACCTTGCACCACATCTAATTCTTTCTTCAATTTTTATTGATATTGCATCTCTATAAGCACTTTCAGCAGCCAACAAATCATTCTTAGCTAAGGCAATACCTAGATGTAGAAGAAGCTCATATTTTTCTTGACCTGTGTTGCACGTTAATAATCCCTCTTTTAGAAGGTTTAAGCCTTTTTCTATGGATCCTTCTTCTATTTCTAAAGCTCCAAGTTTTGAACAAGCATAAGGATCTCCTGGATGATCATTTAACCAGCTTTCCATTGCAGAGCGTAGACGTTCAGCTTTATTGGTTTTTTGAATTAATTCAGGTCGATATCCATAATGAATTAATGCTGGTTCCATGCAATCAACAATTTGCCATTGAGTTTCCTCTTCTAAAAGATCTTTAACACTATCATCAACAATTGAATGATAGGGGCGACTCCATTTAATTTTAGGATGGCGTCTAAATAACCGACTTACTTGTGAATAAGGCGACATCAATGCACCCTGTTCATGGCGAAGCAAATTCACTAGCAAGACATCTTTATTAGTTATAAGTTTTTGCAATTCAGGCACACATTCTTTTCTAAGTTGCTCATCCGCATCTAAAACCAAAACCCAATCCCCTTTTACAAAATCCAAGGCAGCATTACGTGCAGGAGCAAAATCTCCAGGCCATGGAAGATGTTCAACACGAGCACCAGCTGCTTCTGCAATGGAAACAGTTGCATCAGTAGAGCCAGTATCTACAACCACCATTTCATCAACCCAATCTCTCACTGACGCAAGACAATCCCTTAAGCAATGCGCCTCATTTCGCACAATCATTGAAAGGCTTAGCATGTTTATGCTTCCAGTAGGGATGACACACAAAAAATCAAATTGTAAACTCCTTGTCTAAATTCGATTTTAATTTGATGTTGTCTCCACAAGGAGCAATCAACGACGTCAGCAATTGATATTGTGCTTCATCCATTTGACCAGGGGAATAAGCCGCAGGAATATAGGGGTTAAGATTTGATTTCAAATCCTTCCATATATAAGGACTACCAAAAACAATCAAACCCGCAAGACGATTTAGACGTTGTAATTGATTCAAAATAATTGACCAGGGTTCTTTAAAATCGTTATCCCCCCTAAACGGATTACCTCTCAAAAAAAGTTGCAATAAAACTGGTCCATTACCAAGACGATCAATATCTAACGGCGCATTCGAATCTTCAGTCCAAGGGGAAACACCCATAGCATGAATCAAAATAGTTCTATAGCCAATGTCCTCTGGCAGGCTGATTGATGGTGAAGTTCGATGCAATGGAGAACATGGAATAACTCCATCAACTCGAATTAAATTCAAACCAGAATTTACTTCTTGAATTGAACCTGGGTGCAATACTTCCATCGAAGACACAACCAAATCATGGCAAAGCGAATTTGTTTGATATCTGAATTTTTGATCGTGAGTTCTTAGCGCTAAAGGCTGAGTAGATGGGAGCTTAGAAAAGGAATCAATTTTTGTGATTAAATTTCTTCTTCGCTGCAAAGAATTCTCGAGTCGATCCATGGGAATTCTTCCAGAAAGTAACGACTGATAAATTGCCTCTATAGCCTGATCTGGATTGTCCGGCATAAGAATCAAATCTGCGCCTGCATCAAATGCCATTACTGCTGCTTCTGTAGAGCCATATGCTTTAGTCATCGCTCCCATAATCAACGCATCAGTTACTACTAACCCTTTGAATCCAAGCTCTTGTCGAAGCAGCTTAGAGATAATCAGCTTAGAAACTGTTGCCGGGTTCTTATGATCAATTTGCTTACAAAGTAAATGGCCTGTCATCACTGTTTCAATGCCCAGTGAAATCAATGCCCGAAATGGGACTAATTCAACCTGCATTAATCTTTTCAGATCATGTTCCAGAGTTGGCAAAGCAAGATGTGAATCTATTTCAGTATCACCATGGCCAGGGAAATGTTTAGCGCAAGCAATTACTCCTTGAGAAGACAAGCCCTTGTAAAAAGAACAAGTTAAGGCAGAAACTATTAACGGATCATCCCCCCAAGCACGAACGTCGATAACAGGGTTCTTTGAATTGGTATTAACGTCACATACTGGAGCAAGAACCCAATTCAATCCATTACGACGAGCTTCTAAACCTATACACCTTCCATATAGCTCTGCAAAATTCAAAGCTGCTTGGGAATCTTTTTGATAAATCTTGTTCAAAGACATTGGTGGGGCTAACCACTGCCCCCCAGAAAACCTTTGTCCTACTCCTTCTTCTACATCAGCACAAAGCAGTAAAGAATTTTTCGCCCAACTATTCAAATTTTTACACCTCTCAGAAAGTTCAGCCAAGCTGCCGCCAAACAAAATCACTCCTCCAACTCCCTCTTCTAAAAGTCGGTGGAGCTTTTTATTACTTAATTCCCACTTTGGATACTCACGTTGATGATCATGTAAATGGGCACTAGCACGGACTACTAACAATTCCGCTATTTTCTCTTTGAAATCCTTTTCGGAGTACATCACTACTCATCACTGGGGATATCCAAATTATTGTTAATTTCTCGTTGATCTTTTAATTGTCCTAATAAATCCAACACAGAAGTACCCCTTTCCATGCCTCTATCCAATTGAAATATTACTGATGGAGCTCGGCGCAAATTTAATCTTCGCCCCAGTTCACCTTTAACGAAACCACTTGCAGCATCTAATGCGTCTAAAACCTCATTTTTGTTGGCCATTTCTCCAAAAACACTGACAAATATCTTGCAATGTTGCAAATCACCTGAAACCTCAACCTCTGTAATAGTAATCATGCCTTGTTGCAATCTCTCATCTCGAATACCATTAATAATCAACTCACTCACTTCACGTCGAACAAGTGCAGCAATTCTTTCAACTCGATGTCCTTGAGCCATATTGATCAAAAAGAGGATGGGAAGACCATTGCGCGAATAACAAATCCAAGAGTAATCAAACCACTAATTAATGCGCCTATTAGAAAAATAGCTGTTATAGGATTACTGCTCCTTCGAACTAGTGGCAGTAAAGCAGATGTAAAAACTCCAAGCACAATTGTAATTAAGTACTTGGGGTAGCGAGAAACGTTAGAAAAGAATTCACCCATAATTTGACTTAATATTGCCTTTTGCTAGCTACTGTTCCTGTCTTATCGAAAAAGCCATGTTGGAACTACATCAATTCCGCCATTCGGCTTTCTGTTTAAAAGTCAGGTTAGGACTTGAAGCAAAAAGACTGAATTACAAGGTTGTTGAAGTAAGCCCAGGTATAGGGCAAATAGCTATTTTCAGGCTATCCGGCCAAAGAAAACTGCCCGTATTAGTTGATGACAAAAACGTAATTGCAGACTCAAGTAACATTCTGCGGTATCTAGAGCGACAAGAACATACTCCCAGTCTTTTTCCAGATGATCCGAAACAAGCTGCCCAAGCTCAACTACTAGAAAGTTGGGCAGATACAACCTTGGCCAAATCAGCTAGAGCAGCACTAATACATGCTACTACTAGCGATACGGATTTAAGAATTGCTCTTTTGCCAAAATCTTTTCCAAAAGAATACCGAAAAGCAATCAAAAAAATTCCTTTAAATTTCTTAGGTGAATTTTCAGGCTTAGTAAGTCAAAACGAATTCGAAGCTCTTCACAAGAGCCTCGAACATCTCTCAAACATGTTAAAAAAAAGTTCATGGCTTGTTGGCGAATCAATGTCTATAGCTGATCTAGCAGTTGCCGCACAAATATCTTTACTTAAATTCCATATATCATCTGGGGAAGAACTTGCTCATAAAGGTTGTCCTGAATTTAAAGACGATCCAAAACTGGAATCTCTCTTTGCATGGAGGGATCAACTTTTTACGAAGATTCTTATAGACGATTAGCAATTAAATATTCTGTCATTCATATAAACGAAATATCAACAAATCTTTGAATTGTTAAGCAAATCAAATATCTACTTTGATTTAAACTAAATTAGGTTAAAAACCTCGTTCATATTCAAAAACTCGCCTCATGTCAGACCCATTAATAAGGTCATGCGATAATTATGTAATTCTTGAACCAGGAAAAAAGGAGCAAATTCTCAACTCTGAGGAAACTATAAAATGGTTAGAAGCATGGTTAAAACAATTTAATGAACTGCCCAAAGATCTATCTTCTCTAAAATCAATAAATACTGCTGCTCAACATCTTTTAGATACTGCATGCGAACTTCAAGTAAAGCCAGGCTTTACCCTTCAATGGTTTGCGGTGCGTCTTGACCCTCCGGATTATGAATAATCGAGGGCAAAGCTTCGCAAATCATCTCTGCAACAGTGTCGGGTGATTCAGAAAAAATCGTGATATGGAGATCTGCTTCGTTATATAAAGGCTGTCGCTCAGACAAAAGAGAATCGACTTGTTTAAACAGAGAATTACCTTGTAATAAAGGTCTTTTTGCATTATCAGTTTGCTCTGAAAGCCTTGCTATCAAATGCTCTTTATCTACATTCAACCAAATAACAATCCCCTGATGGAGTACTCCCCAATTCTGTGAGCGAGTTACAACACCGCCACCAGTTGCCACTATTAATGAATGATGCTCCCCAATTGAACTTAAAACTTGGGCTTCAATTGTTCGAAAAGCTTCTTCACCCTCATCTTCAAAAATTTGAGATATATGTTTTTTAGTCAAGTTTTCAATCACACTGTCAATATCAACAAAACCATATCCAAGACTTTTCGCTAAAAGAGGTCCTGTTCGACTTTTTCCACATCCCATCATTCCTACCAAGTAAAGATTTCTTCCTCCCAACTTTTCTTTTAGAAAATTAGACTGAGATGGATTTTGCATGAAGTCACAACTGTTTAGGATGGATATGTGAGACTAAGCATGTCATGAGTGTGATCAAATCAAAGGCACGACATATGCAAGGTCGCACTTGTGTGATCACCAGGAGAGCATGTTTCAGTGCAAGCCACCGCTATTGGCTTCCTGAACTATCCTCTGATGACAATGCGGCTTTATTTGGCCCATGTTCAATAGCGCCAGGCCATGGTCATAACTATGAGTTAATCGTATCTATGGGCGGGTCGATTAATGAAGATGGAATGGTTTTAAATCTTTCAGACGTGAAGCATGCCATTCATACAGAAATCACTTCTCAACTTGATTTCCGCTTCCTTAATGAAACATGGCCAGAATTCGATGTTTCCAATCCAAATGGATGCTTACCTACAACTGAAGCATTGGTTTGTAGTATATGGAAAAGACTTATAATTCATTTACCTGTTGTCGCATTGCGCTTGTATGAACAACCCAATTTATGGTCGGATTATCTAGGAAATGCTATGGATTCTTTTTTAACTATTCGCACTCATTTTGCTGCAGCGCACAGGCTTGCAAGAACAGAGTTATCTCAAAGTGAAAATGAAAAAATCTATGGAAAATGTGCCAGACCTAATGGACACGGTCATAATTATTTAGTGGATATAACGGTTCGTGGATCAATAGATAAAAGAACAGGAATGATTTGCGATCTTTCTGCATTACAGCGTTTAGTAGATGATCTAGTAGTTGAACCTTTTGACCATACATTTCTAAATAAAGATATTCCTTTCTTTGCTAATTGTGTTCCTACCGCAGAAAATATTGCACTACATATTTCAGACAAACTGGCAGGACCTATTCAAGCTATAGGTGCTCACCTTCATAAAGTTCGTCTTCAAGAAAGTCCAAATAATGCCGCTGAAGTCTATGCAGAAACACCCAAATTAGATATACAACCAGAATCACTTGTCACAGTAGTTAGTCATCAATAAACAAGTCGAAAAACCATGGTTAAAAATCGTTCTAGCAATTAGCCTTGACGGAAAACTTGCTATGCCGAATGGTAAGAATTCAGCCTTAGCAGGAAAAGGTGATCGCAAAGTCTTAGAAAAAGCCTTAGCCTGGGCAGATGCTTGTCTAATAGGAAGAAAAACGTTATTTATCCATCAAAACACTTGTTTAATACATGATCAAAAGTTAATTGAACATCGAGTTACTCATGGTCGAAACGAACAACCAATATCAATAATTGTTAGTCAAAAAAACATTTTCTCTGAGAACTGGCACTTTTTCCGACAGCCAGTAGAAAGATGGTTGTTGACGCCTTGTCTGCAACAAAATAAAAACATTATCCCTAAAGAATTTAAAAAAATAATTTCGATGGATAACACTTGGGATTTAACACTGAACAAATTAAAAGATGAAGGTTTATCTCGAATAGCAGTTCTTGGAGGAGCTCAGTTAGCTACATCACTTTTAAATTCTGATCAAATTGATGAATTGCAACTCACATTAACGCCTAAAATTATTGGAGGAATTCACAATTGGATACCATCATCTGCAAAGGATATGCCTGACACATTAGCAACAAAAGACGCTTGGAACCTTTCTGAAGTTACAACATTAAGTGAAAATGAGATAATGCTAAGATATCTAAGAAATAGAAAAAGATAATCCTAACCAGAAAATTATATATTGTTTGCTTAAACCATTATCAACTCATATGGCCAAATAGACCTGCTATTAATGACTCAATTTACTGTTCATTGGCATCAATCTATTACAGAGATTTCAGAATTACATTGGAAACGTATTGCTGGAGACAACACAATACCTTTCTTTGAATGGAAATGGCTTGAAGCACTTGAAAGGTCAGCAAGTGCTTCAGCAAAAGAAGGTTGGCAGCCATTGCATCTCGCCTTATGGAAAAATAAATCTCCAGTAGCAATTGCCCCTTTATATTTAAAAGGGCATAGTTATGGAGAATTTGTATTTGACCAACCCTTTGCTCAATTAGCTATAGATCTAGGACTTAACTATTACCCAAAACTAATTGGAATGAGTCCATTCAGTCCTATTGAAGGTTATAAGTTCTTAATATCTGCCAACGAAAACAAAAAGGAAATTACAGCAATTCTAATATCTGAAATTGATAAATTCGCTATCAGAAATGGTATTTTGAGCTGTAATTTCTTATATACTGATCCAAGTTGGCATAAAGAAGCTGAATTATATGGATGTGCTAGATGGATTAATCAGCAAAGTTTATGGCATGCAAATGGAAAAAGTGATTTCTCAGAATACCTAAACACTTTTAATTCTAACCAAAAAAGAAATATTAAGCGAGAAAGGAATTCTATAAGAAATGCAGGTATCAATATTTCTATATTAAGGGGTTCAGATATAACTATTAGTACTATGGATAAAATGTACCAATTTTACGAAAACCATTGTTCAAAATGGGGGGTCTGGGGAAGCAAATATCTTAAGCAGTCTTTTTTTCAAGAACTTTCATTCAATAATCATAAAAATTCTATAGTGATATTTAATGCTTATAAGAATGATCCATTAGAACCATTAGCCATGTCATTATGTATAACAAATGGGAAAAAACTCTGGGGAAGGTACTGGGGATGCAATGAAGAAATAAATTACTTACATTTTGAATTATGCTATTACTCTCCAATTCAATGGGCTTTGAAACAAGGGATAGAAAGCTTTGATCCTGGAGCAGGAGGGCAGCATAAACGTCGTAGAGGTTTTATCTCAAAGCCGCATTCCAGTTTTCATAGGTGGTATGACAAAAGAATGGATCGAATACTTAGATCATGGTTGCCGCAATATAACTCACATGTGATAAAAGAAATTAAAGCAGCAAATAATGAACTACCCTTTAAAAGTGTCATCCCCCCACTAACATTTTCGGGTGAATGAATGAACACTGACATAACTAATCAGACAAATACAAAGGAGATGAGTCATCTTGACGAAAAGCTCTCACAGCGTTTTATAGCTTTAGACCCAAAAGGCTATTTCATTATTCGAGTAGATACAGAAGCTCAAAAACTAATAGTAGAACACTTTAAAAATGAAATTGACGAAGAGGGTAGAGCTACGGACCCAGAAACTGGAAAACCTATCGAATGCAAGTCCCAAGAAAAGCGTTTTCCTTACAAAATATATAAAGGGCAAACAGCTAAAGAAGTTGGCATTTTGCTAACAGAGTCTGCCGATGCACTGCCAATCAGCAAGCTGGATCATGCCCTTTATTTAGGAAGGGAACTTCAAAAAGCAGAATATTCTCTCTTACACGGAAAGCAATACATACAGGATTAAATCCAATTTCAGCTAGCTTGATGGAGCTTGGTCTGATCTAATATTGGAGCAAATCTCCTTTTCACATGGGCATTCTTTTTTATATCGCCATAGTTGGCTCAGGGCTTGCAGCCGCATTGTTAATCAACAAATTACTTCGTGCAATTAAGTTGATCTAAAGCAATTTCATCAATGCCAAACGCTTACAAGAACTCTCAGGAATTTTAAGATGAGAGTCTCATCGCGTCGACCATAGATCGAGCGCCGACCATTTCAGCAGTTAAATCATATAAATCAGATCCTGTGATCAAAGCAGGAATCATTGAGCCAATTTCAGCATCTAATTCATCTTTATTAGCGTTAACAAAAACTTCTCCATCTACCTCTGGGGCGAATCGAGAGCAGCGACCAATCATCTCACCCGTCTCTGAGTTGTGCTTTTCCACTAAAACATCTACTGTTTTACCTATCCAAGTACTATTCAAGAAAGCAGCTATAGGCTGCTGCAATGATATTAATTTATCTTTGCGGGCTTGAGCAATTTCAGAAGGAATTTGATTGGGCAAATTTGCAGCTTTAGTTCCTTCCTCAGCAGAAAATGTGAATACTCCAACATGATCAAACCTTTGGGTCTCCAGAAAAGATGCTAAATGGTCAAAATGGCTTTCTGTTTCACCTGGAAAACCAACAATAAAACTAGTTCGAATAATTGCATCTGGAAGGTCATCTCTTATTCTCTGCAATAAGCAACTATTAACATCTGATTGCCAAGGTCGATTCATTAACTGAAGAATATGTGGATGACTATGTTGTAATGGAAGATCAAGATAAGGTAATACATTTCGAGTGTCTCTAAAAGCCTTTAAAACTTCTGGAGTTAATCCTGTTGGATATGCATAGTGAACTCGTATCCAAGGAATATCTACATCTCCAAGAGCAGATAAAAGATCTGCAAGTCTGGGTTTACCGTAAAGATCTAATCCATAATTTGTGGTTATTTGACTAATGAGGATTAACTCTTTGACTCCCTCTTTTGCTAACTGATTCGCTTCAGCAACTATTGATTCAATAGGTCGACTGCGTTGATCTCCTCTTAACTTAGGGATAATGCAAAATGCACAACGATAATCACATCCTTCAGCTACTTTTAAATAGGCAACTGCTTTTCCTGTAGTTCGAAAGCGAGGCAGAGTTTCATCTCCAACAAACCTTGGTGTTTTACTAACTTGATTAACACGTTGTCCTCGTTCAACTTTTTGGAGTACTTGAACAATATGCTGATAATCTCCTGTACCCACTATTGCTTTTGCTTCTGGTAATGCCTGCAATAATTCTTCTTGAAAATGTTGAGCTAAGCATCCAGCAATGATTAATTCCTTCCCCTGATCAGCTAGTTCTACAAGAGTTCTTACTGATTCTTCGCGAGCTTCTTGAATAAAACTACATGTATTTATTACAACAACATTTGCATCTGACTGAGATCTAGTGATGCCATATCCTGCCTCAGCAAGCAAACCAAGCATATGCTCCGTATCTACTCTATTTTTTTCACAGCCAAGATGAGCAAAGGCGACCAATGGCTTAGCTTTAGCATTAGTAGAGTTGGAATGAGAAGTACTGAAACTATGCGAAAGTTGTGTCATGGTTTTTGAAAGTAAAATTCCTCAAAAACTTTTCAGATGATCTAATCCAGTTTAATTAACATCCTCCTCAACCAAAACCTGCAAAGTCATTAACCCACGCATGGGCAAATCTCGTCTTACAAGTCGCCGCCGACAAGAACAAGGTCTCAGATGGGCCAGAATCAGTATGGCAGTTCTAGCCACAATAGGATTCATAGATACTGCTTCTATCACTCTTTCAAGATGGGGATTAATAAGTTCACTCTCATGCCTTGGAGGAGAAAATGGGTGTGACAAAGTTTTAAATAGTCCCTGGGGGACAATTTTTTCATTTGGCGACTTCACACTTCCATTATCTTTTGTAGGCGCAATCAGTTATTTTGCAGTAATTATTATGACAATTCTTCCTCTTCTTCCAGGAATTTCTGAAAACAAATTAAATCTTTCTAGAAAAACTTGGTGGAGTTTATTCGCTATAACCTGCGCCATGACTGTATTTAGTATAGTTTTATTAAATATAATGATATTCAAAATTGAAGCGTTATGTCTTTTCTGTATTCTGTCGGCTTGTATATCATTGATTCTTTTTTTGTTGACTATAATTGGTGGAGGTTGGGAAGATCGTAGAGATTTAATTTTTAGAGGTATTATCTTCTCTCTTGCTATTCTAATTAGCAGTTTAGTTTGGGCTTCAGCAGTTGATGCACAGAAAGAAGATTTCATCGCCAGAGAACAAGGATTGGCTCCTGCTGTAACTTCAAAGAGCAATCAATCAAAAATTGATTTAGCAAAACATTTAGCAAGAAAAGGAGTCTATGTTTATAGTGCTTATTGGTGCCCACATTGTCATGAACAAAAAGAGATGTTTGGGAAAGAAGCCTCGGCAGAACTGCTGAGTATTGAATGCGCAAAAGATGGAAAGGACAGTCAATATTCTCTTTGTGAAGAAAAGGGCATTGAGGCATATCCATCATGGGAAATCAATGGAAGGATAGAAGGTGGTGTTAAGTCCTTAAGAGAATTATCGGAAATAACTGAATTTAAAGGAACTAAAGATTTTAGGTAAATCAAATTAAGATCTAACTGGTCTTGTTGATATCCCTTTACCTCGAATTTGCCTTGAATGACATTGCCAAAATGGTAAAGAAATCGAGGAATCAGTTCTATAATGACCTCCACGACTTTCATTGCGAAATAAGCATGCCTCTAGTAATAGTATGCTTGTCAAACGTCGATTATTTAAATCTAAAATTAAATTAAGGGTTTTGCGAGCAAGTTCATCAAAGTGATAGCCAGTATCCTTTGATTGAGTATTAACAGCAATTAGCAAAGGATCTTGATTCAATTTTTGAAGATCTTTTTTGATTTGAAGTAAAGCTTTTGATAGCCCTTTAAACGAACGATTAACACCAGCTTCTTCCCAACAAAGCTTTCGAAGAGAAACAATCTCTTGCATTAAAAATTCATTTGATTGTTTGCGATTGCTGCCAGGATCTCGAATAGAAGTTACATGAATATTTTCTGTGAATGATGGGAAATCTCCTATTTGTATAGAAGACATTTCACTAGCAAAAACAAGACATTCCGTCAAAGAATTGCTTGCCAATCGATTCGCACCATGCAAGCCAGTGCTTGCAACTTCACCGACTGCATATAAACCTAGAAGACTAGTCTCAGCATTTAAATTTGTGGCTACGCCACCCATCCAATAATGAGCTGCTGGAGCAACTGGAATAGCTTCTCTTAAAGGATTTAATCCCAATTCTCTACACCGTCGCAAAATGGTTGGAAAGCGATTCTCCAAAATAGAAGAGGGAATATTTTTTAAATCAAGTCCTAGATGCTTGACTTTTTTCTGTCGCATGACTTCAGCCAAGGCTCTACTCAATTTGTCTCTTGCAGCTAAATCTCTTCCTTCCAAATCATTAACTGGACTTTCACCATCTTGATCTATTAATACAGCACCTTCGCCTCTCAACGCTTCTGAAATTAAAAAGCACGGAGCATCCTTTATTTTTAAAGCTGTTGGATGAAACTGAACAAATTCAAGGTCATCTATCGCTGCTCCAGCTCGCCATGCTAAAGCTATCCCTTCTCCAGACGCTTGCGCAGGATTAGTTGTATTTTCAAAAAGATGGCCGCCACCACCAGTAGCAAGAACTACTGCCCTTGTAGGAATCCAATAGAGCATTTGACCATCTAATACCTGTAACCCACAACATCTATTTCCCTCAATCCAAAGCTGAGTTACGCGAATACCTCTTCGATGTGTGATGTTCGTACGACTATTCACTTCTTCCAGTAAAACCTCAACAAGCGCTCTACCAGTTCGATCTTTCACATGTAACACTCTGCGAAAGCTATGAGCTGCTTCAAGTGTGGTTGAAAGATCAGATCCAATCCGATCAAACTCCATTCCAAGTTCCTGAAGTCGATCAACACATTCAGGTGCTTGACGCACTAATTTAGTCACTGCATCAAAATCACATAATCCAGCCCCTGCATCTAGAGTGTCTTTTATATGACTCTCAAAACTATCTTCCATTCTTGTAACTGATGCGATACCTCCTTGTGCCCAGCGACTAGAAGAACGTCTACTTGTATTCCGATTTAAAAGTAAAACCTTATATTTTGAAGATAATTCAAGGCAGGACATTAAACCTGCAGCACCTGCACCTACGACCACAACATCCCAAGAGTTTGAACCCAGCAATTTGTGCACAGCAGAAGAACTCGTAAATCTGCAAACAGCCTTAAAAACTACTCAAGACTTACAACTAAATAAGATCTTTAATATTTTAATTTACGTGCCTACAAGAAGTTTTTATTAATTTAGATGAGTATTCTTAAATCAAGCCACTCAGCCGTGGAGCGAATAAGGCTGTCATTAAAAAAAGGCCATCAATCCAAACGGTCGTAGTAAGAGCAGCACTAGCTACAAGCCAAGTACTACTTGTTGGAGAATTTGGTCTTACGCGTTGCTTCATAAAATTAGCAAGCAGAATTATTAAAATCGCTGCAATAATCAAAAGGATTATTGACTGTAAATTGAAAAGGGCCTCAGCCGCAGATTGAAGCAAAACAGGAGCATCTTGCAAAGAAGCTTGAACTACATCTGGCCACAAATTCATTACTCCTGTCAACACCATCATCAAGTCAGTACAACCGGTTCCTACTAAACAAGCGATATAAAAACCAGCCCCTAGTCGCCATCGGGTACTCAGTGCATATAAAGCCGTAGGAAGAGCTACCGCTTCAACAGGTAAATGCATCAAGGGATATGCACGCAACCAACCCCAAAACAAACATCCTCCGAGCCAACTGCCACTAACGCCGATTAATAAAGATCCAAAATCAAACCACTTCCCGCCCCCCAAAGTGGCCAAACCAATTCCAATACCAAGCCAAACAAATGTAAATAGGCAGACAGAAATTGGATACTTATGAACCCAAGGCGCCTGCAAAAAAACTGGGAGAACAACCATTGCGCTAGCCCAAACCTGCAAAGTCCTAGGGTTGGATAAATAGGCCTCAGAGTGGGCAGTGTTTTTAAGTGGGAATTGATTACTCAGGAGACGATCGATTTGAATGGATTTGTTTTCAAAGGGAATTGCATAATTGGACCATTAGCCCAAGCATCCCCCCCCAAAAATGGAACCAAGAGAAAGAACATTAGAAGACCAAGGTCCCTTCTACCCTTAATAGATGGAAATCAATAATGCGCTAAATCTATTCGTACTTATAGATGAGCAAATTTCAACTCCTGGTTTACTTGAAAAGTGTTGGCGCTTCTTCGTCTTAGGCATTGTGCAAGGTCTGAGTGAATTTTTGCCGATAAGTAGTACTGCGCACTTAAAAGCAATACCAACCATCCTTGGATGGGGAGATCCAGGAGTGGCTGTAACTGCCGTAATTCAACTAGGGAGCATATTGGCAGTGATAGCTTATTTCTGGACCGATCTAAAAAATACATTTTATGGAGTTGGGCTAGCTGTTGCTAAAGGGCAATGGCATCACCCAAAAGCACGACTAGGTCTTGCAATATATGCAGGAACTTTGCCAATCATTTTGGCTGGCATGACTATAAAACTTTTTTGGAAAAACTTTAATAATTCATCGTTAAGAAGCTTTGCTGCAATAGGATTTATATCAATAATAATGGCTATTTTTCTAGCAATTGCCGAGAAGAGAAACAAACAATTTAAATCCTTAAAAAATACATCCCTCCAAGAAGGTTTACTAATTGGCTTCAGTCAAATGTTTGCTTTGATTCCAGGAGTATCACGCTCAGGAATAACCTTAAGTACAGCTTTATTAAATGGCTGGAAAAGGCAAGATGCAGCAAGATTTTCTTTCTTGCTTGGTATTCCAGCAATTACAATTGCTGGCTTAGTTGAACTAAAAAATAGTTTTCATAATAATTTCAACGAAGACTTCCTGCCACTCTTGGTTGGAATCATTACTGCATCTATCATTTCTTGGATCACAATTGATTGGTTGCTTAAATATCTACAAAGTAATGACACTTGGATATTCATTATCTATCGTTTGATCTTTGGTTTTGCACTCATATTTTATTGGTGGCAAAACTCTTACCCCTAACTCAAATTTTGAGATAGCTTGTGTGGAATGAATTCTCCCCTAGTGTCGAAGATTCGGCATACCATACAAATGACTTCACAAGGGGCCCATTACCTGCTGAAGTCATATCTGTAGGACAAGGTTCTATTGCCGAGGATCTTGGCTTTGAACCTGGAGACAAATTAATAAGAATAAATGGAGAAAAGCCAAGAGATCTGATTGATTACAAGCTATTGATTAATGAAGAAGAGCTTCATCTAGAAATCATTGATGAAACTGGCAAATTACATATGGTGAATTTAGAGAAAGAAGCTGATGAAGACCTTGGACTTGAATTTTCCGAGGCATTATTTGATGGTTTACGTCAATGCAACAATAAATGCCCTTTTTGCTTTATTGATCAACAACCAGCTGGCAAAAGAACAACTCTATACTTAAAAGATGATGACTATCGCTTAAGTTTTCTTTACGGTTCCTATTTAACTCTCACCAATTTAAATGAGAAAGATTGGAAGAGGATTGCAGAGCAGCGTCTCTCTCCCTTGTATGTTTCAGTTCATTCAACCAATCCAAAACTGAGGTCTCAATTATTAAAGAACCCAAAAGCAAACCAGCTGATTAATCAGCTGCACTGGTTTAACGAAAGAAATTTACAAATTCATGCTCAAGTTGTTGTCTGTCCTGGCCTAAATGATGGTCTAGCCTTAGAAAAAACTCTTCAAGATTTAGCTTTTTTTGGGCAAGGTGAATGGCCTGCTGTTCTTTCTGCAGCAGTTGTACCAGTCGGACTAACTCGATTTCGGCCCGAAAATGATGGGTTAAAACCAGTTGACGAAAGCACTGCAAAGTCAGTGATTAATCAAATAAAAGCACTGCAAAAGGAATTCCAATTATCTATTGGTTCTCGTTTCGCATGGCTTTCCGATGAATGGTACCTAATAGCTGGGGAGTTACTGCCTCCTAGGAATGAATATGAAAACCTACCTCAGCAAGAAAATGGAGTAGGAAGCATTCGAGCTTTTCTAGAAGAAATGAATTCAGCAACTTCCTCTTTACCAGATGCAATAAGTACTCAAAAGTCCTGTAGCTGGGTTGTAGGCAGATTAGTTAAAGAAGCATTAAATCCCATTTGCAAAAGGCTTAATTCAATTCAAGGATTGGATCTTGCTTTATATGGATTACCTAGTCCATATTGGGGTCAAGACCAAGTAGTTACTGGTTTGTTAACTGGAGAAGACCTAATAAAAGGCCTGCAAGATGCAAATTTAGGTGATGAACTTCTTATCCCATCAGTGATGTTAAAAGAAGGTACAACTGTCTTTCTTGATGACATGACCATCGAGCAGATCAGTAATGCACTTCAGATTTCAATTCGCATTGTGCATGGAGCAGCTGACATCGTGGCTGCATTAATAGGTGATTGTGATGAAACTCCCTAAGCTTTACGTAGTTTCCAAATGACTGTGCGGAGGCTTAGTTCAAAAATTATCTTCTTAGCCGGGATCCTCTTTCAAGGGGTTTATACCGTCAGAGCAGATCAAGCTGGTCAAAACCCATGGGCTCATCTGCCTAACAAACCATTATTAGTGAGTCAAAGGAACAAGGACCTGCCTTTAGCCTCCACTAAAGAAAAACCAAATGCCCTGCAAATTAAGGGGTCAAGACCTAAAGCAGAATTATCTGATATAAAAAAAGAAAGCAAGCTAGAAAACAATCTTGTCAATCTCAGAGCGCTTGAAGAACTTTATTTGCCAGATAAACCATCACAAGTGCAAATAAAAGAGCTAAGACCTTTCACTATTAGTGAAGTAGAACAATTAGTTGAGGCAAATAGTCCGCGATTAAAATCTGCAGCATTACAAATTGAACAAGCAAAGTCACTTTTACTTTCTGCTATTACTGCTTGGTATCCAACTGTTAATCTTAAAGCAAATGGCTTACCACAATATTTAAATTCAGAAAGTTATAGGAATCCTGACTTTGCATATAATAATCGCACCAATACAAATCAGTGGAAAGCTGATGGATCTGTTGTTGTTCAGTGGAATCTAATAGATCCGGCAAGAGTTCCAGAAATAGCCTCCGCACGAGATACTTATGAGAAAGCTAAATATTCATACTTAGCAGAATTTAGAAGTTTGAGATTAAACGCACTAACACAATATTTTCTTTTGCAAGATTCAGATGAAGGGGTAAGAATTGGCAAACAATCATTACGGGCTTCTTTGGTAAGTATTCGAGATGCAAAAGCTCGCTATAAAGCAGGTCTTGCAAATCGCCTAGAAGTTTTAGAAGCAGAGACGCAATTAGCAAGGGACAAGCAACTTTTAACAGGGAAAATCAATGCCCAACGTATTGCTCGAAGAAATCTGGCAAGAGTTCTATCTCTACCTCAAGAAATATCACCTACTGCAGCTTCTCCACTTAGGGTTTTAGGGTCTTGGGAGGCATCACTCCAAGAGAGTATTATTGCAGCTTATAAAGCCAGAGAAGAAATAGATGCTGCAATATTAGATATATCAATTAATAATAGTAATGCAAATGCAGCTTTGGCATCTGTTCAACCTACTTTAAGTCTTTACAACACCTTAAGTACAACTTATTACAAAGGCCAGCAAAATATTCCTACGCAATCAAGCATAGATATGGATGATTATGGATGGACAGTTAGCAACACCGTAGGACTTAGTGCAAATTGGAATATTTTTGATGGAGGAAAAGCAAAAGCACTTTACAGATATAACAAACAAAAGGCTAAAGAAGCAGAAATAAACTTTGCTGCGACCCGAGATGCAATTAGACAGGAAGTTGAAACAAGTTTTTCTAATTTAGAAAAAGCCAGTCAAGATATTGCTACAACCACCAGAGAAGTAGTTGCTTCAAGAGAATCATTAAGACTTGCAAGACTTAGATTCAAAGCAGGAGTTGCGAATCAAAGGGAGGTTGTTAATAATCAAAGGGATCTTACTGCTGCCGAAGTAAGATATTTAAGTGCGATAACTTCTTATAACAGAAGCCTTGCAGAACTTAGGCATAGAACAGGAATAGATCGTATTAAAGCCTGCAAATCTAAAGATGTTTCATATTCTAAAAGTGAGGATTTGGAGGAGCTAATCAATATCCCTATAGAACCATTCCCTGTAGTACCAGCTTGTCAAGCATCAACTATTAGTGATAGCGAATGACATCAGAAACTATATCAACTGCTCTTTCGACAAAGCAATTATTCGAAATCAATCAATTGCTTGATCATGTTTCATCTCGACAAAAAAAAGATTTTGGAAATATCAATTCTTATCTAAAAGATGATGGCACTTTAATTACTGATTGTGATAAATGGAGTGATCAAACTATCGTTAATACTCTTTCTGAAGTAACTCCAGGAGAAGGTGTGTTAAGTGAAGAAGGATCTAAAACTGTTCCAATTACAGAAAATTATTGGATAGTAGACCCCTTAGATGGAACAACAAATTTTGCAGCAGGCATACCTTACTGGGCAATTTCAATGGCAAGGTTTGTCAATGGCCAGCCTGAAACTGCTTTTCTAGAAATCCCTGCGCTCCAAAAAAGAATTTTTGCCATAAAAGGTCAAGGTGTATGGATAAACGACAGTAGAATTTCTAAAGAACATCGCAAAAATTCTCAAAGCGAATGTATCTCACTTTGTAGCCGCTCAATTCGAATCCTCCAAAAAATCCCTGATCAATCCTTCCCTGGCAAAATACGGTTACTAGGTGTTGCCAGTCTGAATATGGTTAGTGTGGCTATAGGTCAAACAATTGGTGCTTTAGAAGCAACCCCTAAAATTTGGGATTTAGCTTCGGCTTGGTTAATACTTTCGGAACTAGGTTGTCCAGTTCAATGGCTGAAGGAAGATCCATCTCAATTACAAACTGGTCAGAACCTAAGCAATGCAAGCTTTCCTGTGTTAACAACTAACTCTCAAGAAGAAATGAAGAAACTGCAACCTTGGGCAGATGTCTTAATTAAAAATTAATCCGATGAGAATTTAAACTGTAGAAAATCTAAAAAATATTTATGCTATTAATATAATTATGTTAATACCAGTCAGTAAAATTTTTGAGAGGAAAATTGTTCTTATATTTGAAAGTCATGAGTTGAAGTGCCAATTCAACGAGCATGTGTTATAAGAATTAGGATGACATAAAAAAGTGCTAAATCGTTGGAAGCGAAAGATCAGATGGTTTTTTGGTAGCCTTTGGAGGGCATATGAATGCTGGACGAGGTGTGATTGTGTTGATTTGAGTGCAGCATTTGCTTACTACACTCTGCAATCATTCTTTCCAATACTTTTAATCTCTCTCTCTGTCGCCTCTTGGTTCTTAGGGCAAGAGAATGGACTAGATCAACAAATCATTAACTTTACAGCTCAAGTTCTTCCTCCATCAGTAGTCGGATTAGTTGATACAACACTAGAGAAGCTTGTTAAGCAAGGTTTTGGAGCAGGCATTTTAGGTGCAATGTTTTTAATGATCACTGCAGGTAATGCATATTTAACGCTACAAAGAGGAGCTGACAGACTGTGGGAAGATGCTTTTCCATTAAAAAAAGAAATGTCAACTTGGAAAATGCAAGCCTTTCAGTTTATAAGGACACGAATAGAAGCTTTTTTAGTTGTATTAATGGTAGGTCTGCTAGTAGTTATTGATCAAATAAGTACTAATTTAAGAATGATTCCTACTTATGTTTTCGAAGATATCACAGATACTATACCTTGGATAACAAACTTTTTTTCTAATATACCTGTCTTACAGGTTGGTCAATTTGTAATCCCTCTCATGGGATTTTCAGTAATGGCATTATTACTTCAAGCATTATTACCAAGTCGCAGAGTTCCCCTGAAACCTTTAATGCCAGGTGCATTTATGATTGGAACCCTGTTAACTATTTTAAATCTTGCTGTTAGCAGAAGTATTTTTTCTTTAGGGGCTCGCTTTCAAGCCTACGGATTCATTGGAGGAGTTTTAGTTCTCACTTTATGGGTGTGGATGGTCGGCGTAATTCTTTATTTCGGTCAATGCTGGAGCGTTGTTTTAGCTAGTACCTCAGGAAATCGCAAACTAAACCACAATGCAATAAGTTAAAAAGTTGAATTTCCAAAATGAAATAAAGTATTGACTGTCTTCAGGAATAAAATTATTTGATGTTAAGAAGCTCAAGATTAATTTGGTTAGGAATCCTCCTCATCATTCTGCTACCGAGTGCCTTTGGCAGACTTCTTATTGATTTGGCAGGTGGGATTATTCTTCTTAGTTTTCTATTACCAATTGGCCTTGCGGGTCTTGGTTGGATTGCCTGGCGATCTTTTCAATCCAAGTTAATAACATGCCAAGTATGCGGAGTCAGTTCAATTCCTAATAATAATCAGTGCCCATTATGTGGTGCGCCTATCATAGAAAAAAAAGATGCGATGAGTGACTCCTCAGTGTCAGCGAGTGATGCAACAATTGATATAAAGCCTTTAGAGATTGATTTAGACAATTAATCAAAATTATCCAAACTTTTTATCAAAAATTTAAATACTTTTCAATATTTGATTATTCATCTTCCAAATCAAGTGTTAAAACATCCTGTTCTACTTTTCTTAGAAGATTTTCACAATGCTCTAGATATATTTTAGCCTTAATGTAAGCTGTCTGAAGTTCTTCTAGAGAAATACTATCATTCTGAAGTTTTTCCAAAAGAGAATCTAGCTCCATAAGTGAATCTTCATAGGCCATAGTTTTGATTTGATCTCGAAACAATATTTCTATTTCAGTAATTTTTTCCTTTAAATCATTAGACTTATTTCTTTTTTTCTTGTGATTAGAAGTCATAAAATAAAATTATATCATTAGAACTAATCTAACGCCTTGGAATTTATATTGTTTGCAATAGATTCGATCTCTCCGTCCACTAATTCTATGGATACTTCTTCAGAAAGTTTTACTTGATCAATGCTTCTAATTATAATTCCCAATTTATTTCTAACAATTGCAAACCCTCTATCTAGCCACCTATAAGGAGATAAAGCAAATAATAATTTATTTTTATCTTGTAGCCTATTAGAATATCTAGAAATTACTTTCAAAGGTGATTGGTTCTTTAACAATGCCTGATAATTTAATAATGCTTGACGACGATTACGTATAAGCAAAATAAAATTATCATTCAACCTTTTTTTTCTTTGTAAACACTCAAAGAAAGCTGATTCTTTGCTAGGAAGCAAAGCTGCAATTGCAGCAGTAGGAGTAGCTGCTCGATAATCAGATACCAAGTCAGCAACAGTTAAATCATCTTCATGCCCCAATCCGGTAACTACTGGTAAAGGATAATTTGCTACTTCCCTACAAAGCTCTTCATCATCAAAA
This sequence comes from uncultured Prochlorococcus sp., assembly GCA_902589115.1. Taxonomy (GTDB): domain Bacteria; phylum Cyanobacteriota; class Cyanobacteriia; order PCC-6307; family Cyanobiaceae; genus CACIRS01. The sequence goes on along the minus strand of CACIRS010000006.1, from coordinate 24,598 downwards.
ACCATTAGATCTTCTCGATTGCCTCCGCCTCTTGCTAAAACAATAGCCTCAAAAGAAAATTTTGTTTGATATTTCAAAATTTTTTGAAGTGCGAATCTAATTTTATTAGCAACATCACCTTGAACGGGAATCGGTACCACTATCAACTGAGTCAAAGGCCATCTTTCCTTACCAGTGCGGAGGATATCAGCTAAAGCTGAGCTAGGTGAACTAGTTAAGATTGCAATACAATTAGGGCAAGTTGGTAAAGGTCTTCGTCTTGCCTCATCAATTAGGCCTTCTTCCATCAACAAAGTTCTAACTACTTCGAACTTTCTCAAAACAGTAGAAAGACTAGGGCGAATATCTAAAACTTGAATAGCTAAACTAGCTCTAGCCTTCCAAAAATTAAGCTTGCCTATTACCAAAACACCATCAGATTCATTCGGTCTGAAATTCAAGGTTTTTAATTTTGATGACCAAATAACACCTGTAATGCTTGATTCACTATCAGTCAACGTCAGCCACAAATGTCCTTTTTTTAATTGAGCCTTTGCAACAGAAGCATTAACTAAAAAACGAGGAGCAAATCCTCTTTCAAGAAGATTTCCTATAGCCCCATTCAGCTCACTAACTGAATAAGTAGGTAAAGATTCAGCGGTCAAGTTTTCTATAAGCTATGCCCCAAAAAATACATACAGTCATACTCAAAACAGTTAAAAATTGCCCCCAACCATGATCTATTTGCGTTGCACCTATTGTAAAAACTAATAAAGCACTACTAATCATTCGAGCACCATCTCGACGATTAGTGGCGAAAAAATTACGCACAATCAAAGAATCATAGAGAACTCGCTCTCTAACTGATAAATAGTTTTTAATGTCTTCAAAATGCTCATTTAAAACAAATTCCTGATCCTAAGAAAAATTTACGGTTCTCATGTGGTCACCCCAATCCCATCTGACCCAGTATTCCCTGACCAGTTAATAGTTCTGTACTTAAACCAATAACTATTCCAATCATTGCTAGTCGACCATTCCAGGTCTCTGCAAAATTGACGAAACCAAATCTAGGCTCAAAATTGTCAGGCATGACAAGTGAAATAAATATCCTGTGCTCTAAGAAATTTTAGAGACAATAATGCATAAACATTATAAATCCAATTTAGCAATTCATAAAGCCTGTATTCAGCGAACATGACGGGCCCCATCGACAGGATGATAAACCTCACCAGTGGATTCTTCATAGATAATGGCGGGCAGGCCAGTTTCAAACATTGTTTGAAGAGCCTCTTTCAGAAAAGGATTCCAGCCACCAGTGCTGACTTCACCATGACGAACAGTCCAATCCCAAGTGCCTTGCAAATCTCTTGGAATGCGGCCTTCACGATCTCGTCTAGCAACAAGATCTAGTGACTCAACCAAACCAACTTGTATTGGTTGCTTTCCATACGACGGCGTCAGACTTAATTCAAGACGCACAGGATCCTCTTTCAATAGTTTCAGACGAAATCTTGGAGGCAATTTCACAGCTTTGATAACTGCAGCCACAATGCGTGTTCTTTGATCCAACAGTTCCCCCCCATTCGAGTCTTGTTTAATTCTCCAGAGACTAAAGCTTCCTCAAACTAATTAAGTTGAGGTTTCTGCCTCTTGAGGAGGATCAATATCCTCTGAGAATCTCACTGTAAGTAACTCTTCATCAGTAATGCGGCCTTCTTCATCCAGAAGCTCAGGATGAACAGTCAGTCTTCCAGTGCGATCATCATTCATTTTCCCAGCCTGGGGTTTAGGAAAATTGATTTGATTTCGATTCTGAAGCCAGCCTCTGCTAATTACTCGAAAAGCTTGCCAAAGCAAAAACAGTACCCCTAAACCGTACAAAACTTGAAGAAACGATCCCACCATGATGAAAAATGCCGCTTATAAAAGGTCTAAACTTGAGACATCAAGTCTATTCATAAAGCATGGGCAATTGTGAATGATGTTAGTAATGACCATATAGGCCATTTTCACACCAGGTGAATCTTTGATTGTTTTATTATTAAATTGAATTTGCCAAGGTTGTCACAATAATTATCAAGATGGATCATAATAGACAATTCCATTAGAAATTCTGTCTAATTAAATTTTAAATGATTCGAATGATAATTAGACTAAAGGTCTTAAAAAGCTTAGCCAGGAAAAAGACTTGGTTGACTAGCTATTTCGTAAAAGTGATGCTAAAATTAAACAAAAAATATAGAAGGATTTCTAATAAAATAGGTTTAAAAATAAAAAAAAAATCATCTTCATCATTCCTTTTAATATTAGGAACCTGCAGTTTTTTAATTTTTCCTTTTAGTTTAAATATCTCGCATAACTCTCTTAAAGCTTTACCTTATAAAGATCTTGATAAAAAGTCATTTGTAGCTGGCGCGGTTGCAAAAAGTGGGCCAGCAGTAGTAACTATTGAAACCCAACGAACAGTAGTTTCAAGAAATTTCAGCAATTTACCGCCTGGAATATTTCTAGATCCTGAACTGGAACGTTTTTTTGGACTTGAAAGAGGCAGGACAACTCGATCAAGAATTGAACATAATCAAGGAAGTGGGGTGATTTTTTCACCAGATGGCTTAATCCTTACTAATTCCCATGTGGTAGCTAAAACCAATCGACTGGTAGTGGGATTGTCTAATGGTCGAAGAGTTAAAGGAAAAGTTGTCGGGCAAGATCCATTAACTGACCTTGCAGTAATTCAACTAGAAGAAAATGGGCCATGGCCTAGTGCATTATTAGGTGATTCAGACAAAGTAGTAGTTGGAGATTGGGCAATTGCAGTGGGCAATCCATTTGGCCTTGAAAACACCGTTACACTTGGAATCATTAGCAATCTAAATAGAAATGTTTCTCAACTAGGAATATCTGGGGTAAGACTCAATTTAATTCAAACAGATGCTGCAATTAATCCTGGAAACTCTGGAGGACCATTACTCAATGCAAATGGTGAAGTCATAGGTATCAATACGCTAATAAGGTCAGGACCTGGAGCTGGTTTGGGCTTTGCAATTCCAATTAATCGAGCTAAAGAAATAGCAAATCAATTAGTCAAGTTTGGTCAAGCTTCTCATCCAATTATTGGAATTAGTCTTGGAGAAAGGTTATATGAAAATCTCCAAGGAAAAGATTTATCTAATACAGGTGCAATAGTTAAGTTTGTTTTACCTAATAGTCCTGCTCAAAAAGGAGGTCTTAAAGTCGGAGATATAATTAGATTGGTTGGAAAAAGAAAGATTATTCAGCCCAAGGATGTGATAACTGAAATTAATCGGAATGGCATTGGTCGTCCTTTAAAGTTTACTGTAAAAAGAGGTGATTCACGTTTCATATTATTGATATCTCCTATAGATATAAGGCAAATCAATAGACTGTAAATCAGTTAATTTAATAATAAGCTTTTTAGCATCCTAATTAATATTTTAATAATGCTTATTTTTACCTGCCTTTTTTTTTCTTTGGCGCGATTTATTCGCAAGACGCTTTGCTTCTCTAGCTGCTAAAGCTATTGCTTCTTCTGCAGCAATTTTCTCATCTTCTTTTTTCTCTAAATAGTAAGCATAATCTCCTTGATAAAGAATCAATTCACCATCCCTTAATTCAACAATTCTATTTGCAACACGTGAGACAAAATACCGGTCATGAGAAATAATCAAAGCAGATCCATCAAATTCTCTTAAAGCATCTTCTAACATTTCTTTAGAAGGAATATCAAGATGATTAGTAGGTTCATCTAACATCAGTAAATTAGAAGGTTTCACAAGCATTAAAGAAAGAGCTAACCTTGCTTTTTCTCCTCCACTAAGATTGTTGACATTTTTATAAACTGAGTCTTTACCAAGGCCAAATCTTCCTAAGAGTGAACGCACTTTTGTTTGCGTCCAGTCCGGAACAGCTTCAAACATTGTATCAATAACCGTTTTATCAAGATCAAGTGCATCTGCTTGATTCTGCTCAAAATATGAAGGTATTACATTATGAGGCCCTAACTTGATAGTCCCTTCATCTGATTCTTCTAATCCCATTAATAATCGAAGTAAAGTGGATTTTCCGGATCCATTCGGACCTATAAGAGCAATTCGTTCTCCAGGATTAACTTCAAGATTAGCACCTAAGAATAATATCTTATCTCCATATGTATGAGTTAAGTCTTGAATTAAGGCTACCTGATTACCAGATCTAGGAGCAGGTGCAAAATAGAACTTTGGACCTTCTAAGTTTGATATAGGTGCTTCTATCTTCTCAACTTTTTCCAATAGCTTTTCACGGCTTTTAGCTTGAGTGCTTCTAGTTGCACTTGCCCGAAATCTATCAACATAAGCCTGTTGAGTAGCCAGTTCCTTTTGCTGTCTTTCATATGCTGATTGAATAGACTGTTCAGATATTCTTTTTTGCTCTATATAAGATGAATAATTACCGATATAGGATTTAGAAATTCCTCTCTCAGTAGATACAATTTGAGTGCATATCTTATCAAGAAATGTACGATCATGACTAATTATAACCATCGCGGAAGACTGATTAATTAAATAAGTTTCTAACCATTCAATAGTATCTAAATCTAAATGATTCGTAGGTTCATCTAACAAAAGAAGGTCTGGTTCTTGCAAAATAATTTTGCCTAATGCAATCCTCATTTGCCATCCCCCAGAATAATAACCAACAAGTTGATCTGCTTCTTGAGATTTAAATCCAATAGTAGGTAATAGTTTTTCTATCTGTGATTCAAGCTCATAGCCATGTATTGCCTCATAACGACTTTGAAGAAAGCTTAATTCTTTGATCAAATCATCAAGATATTGCGCATCTTGCATTGCACGTTCTGATGCCATTTTCTCTTCAACTATTTTCTGTTGACTCAGCACTAATGCTGCATCTCCAAAAGCTTGAAAAAGTTCTTCTCTTACTGTTCTTGTTGAGTCAACATCAAACTCTTGTTTTAGATAAGCAATGCGTGGATCACCTTGACGCAAAATTTTTCCGCTACTTGCTTCTTCTAGACCTGCAATTATTTTTAATTGAGTGGATTTGCCTGCGCCATTGACACCAACCAGACCAATACGATCTCCTTGCTTAACTTCCCATGTGATATCTCTCAGAACTTCTGAAGTCGGATAGACCTTACCAACATTCTCAAGCCGCAGCACTGCAAAAAAGCAACTTTATGACCATCATCCTGCTTCACACACAGGCAAACTGGATAAAGCCCATTGCTGAATCACAGCCATGTTGAAACTAGAACAAATCACTGCTCTGGTTTTGGCTGCAGCTCTAGCAATTCCAAGCTATTGGTTTTTTTGGAGTCTGGCAGGAGGAGGAGGATATGACCAAAGAAATAATCCATCTCTTGAGTTAATCAAAAAAGAAGATCAAAAATAAATTCAACTAATCTCTCCTACTACTAAAGGCCTCCTCTTGCCTTAATCAACCATTGCTTGGTGTCTGCATCATCCATATTCGCTAAATGTTGCTTAACCTCATCTTCCGTCACAGGTAAATTCAAGGCTTGGCCAAACTCGCAGATAGCTTGCAAAGCACCCTTTGGGTCCTGTAAGGCCTGTCTAAATAATGCCTGAGTATGTTCAGGGTCTTGCTGAATACGTTTATAAAGCTCTGACGCATTACTGCTACTCATAGGGAAAAAAGTTTTCCTAAGAATATTCATTCAAGCTGCTTTTGGCCCAATTTTGCATTCAGTCAAATTATCTGAGTCTCCATCATTGGTGCCAACTGCAGATGCATCCTCCATACTTCGAGCATCCATGCACAAAACTTTTCTCAATTGAGCAAAGTTATTAGCCTGTGAAACTCGTCCTTCCTTAGTAGCGCCATATTCAGCACGTTGAAGCAAATGGTGAAGGTGCGTCAGCAAATAGGTGCTGATCACTGCTGAAACCAAAACATCACTTTGCTCTTTATTTGTTCGAGAGCTTCTCCGACGCTTCATAGAAGGTCTTGAGCGTGAAGCAATATTTTGTGAAGTCTTTGTTCCTGATGAAGCTGAAAGCATTGGTTTAGTCATTGAACGATCCTCTGGTTTGATTTGCCTCTATGAGGACAGAAAAAACACTTCGATAATTAGCATACTCCTGGATACTATCCTTGCACACCTCTGTACACTACTTATTAACCGTTACTTTGAATGGGTAGTGGCAACCAGGCAAAACTCTTCAAGCGGAAAACCTAAATCTCCAAGAGTCCAAGTGGTTCTTCCTGAAGAGTTGTGCAATCAACTCGCTGCATTAGCCAAAAAAGAATCCCGAACAGTTAGCAATATGGCAAAAGTAATTATTCAGGAAGGTGTCCGTCGTTATTCGGAAGCAAACATGCCAAGTCAAACTCCCAATAGCACTGAGGGATTCAGATCTGCATTAGAAGCACAAGAAATAAAACGATTAAAAGGTGCGCGTCGTCGTCTCAGGTTCTATCGACCACGCTAAGACTGAATGCAACCTGAGAAGGATGGCAACCCAACTAATTAATTAGGGTTCACTCGAATGCCCATTACAAGGGGCCTATTAACTCCAGTTAACGAATAAGTTGGGCATGGATAGTTAAGAGTATGCCACCAACTAAACAGGGCAAAAGCTAAGGCCTCTCTAGCTTGTACTGGAATCCCATATTCTTCCGTTGTTAAAACTCTAATTCCTTTACATTTCATGCGTAAATCTTTCAATATTGCTTGATTCCTAGAGCCTCCTCCAGAGACCAATAATTCGACAGGTCGGATTAAGTCGGTTCTGAATATATTGTTTAAATCTTGAACAACAATCGAGGAAGTAAAACAAGTAATGGTTGCAATCAAGTTCTCTCTAGAAAGTAAAGGCATCTGAGCAAAACGCCTTTCAAGATCAAGTAGACCAAAAGTTTCCCTACCAGTCGACTTCGGAGGTGATCGTTGAAAAAAAGGTTCTTTCAACCAATTCTCAATAGAAGGCAAATGGGGTGTACCTGATTTAGCTATCAATCCATCTCTATCAAACTCAAGTGCTCCATTTGTAAGTTTGTGGACTGCAAGATCTATCAGACTATTAGCCGGACCTGCATCCCAACCAAGAACATTCGCTAAACGTTCAGGACCTTTGTTCGGGGGGATCAAAGTGATATTGGCAATTCCACCAAGATTTAAAACTGCACGCCAACCACCAAATCTGCCCATTAAAGCTTCATCTGCTAAAGGCGTTAAAGGAGCACCTTCACCACCATTTGCAAGATCTTTACTTCGAAAGTCATAAATAACAGGACGAGCTAAAAGTTTTGCAAGCAAAGGAGCTTGTAACAATTGCAAGCTTGCACCTCGATTGGTTTTCCTAGGAGGACGGTGACATATTGTTTGTCCGTGACAACCAACTATTTCTGATTTCAGGTGAGGATCGCAGGCTAATGCGGCTTCTGCTTGTACTTCTGTAATTGACTCAGCCAACTCCAACCATTCAGAACTATTAATTTTTGAACCCTGTCCGGCATCTAATACTCTCTTACGGAGTGATTGAGGATATGGCAAGGAAACATGATTAAGGAGAGCCCAAATAGGCTTATAAGGTTGACCATCAAATCTTGCTAAAACAGCATCAACTCCATCCGCGCTGGTGCCACTCATTAGGCCCAAAACATGCATCAATTAAGTTTTTGGAAGCTTTTGTAGATCTTCTACAGAACCCATAACTACTAGAACATGGTCGTGCTCTAATAAATATTTTGCTGGAGGGTTCACCGTCAAACGCTTAGTAGGTCCGGCCGCTAGAACATTAACCAAATAATTCTTTCGCAGATTCAAGTCACGTAAAGATCGCCCTACAAATATTTCAGGCACTTTGATTTCATCAATACAAGTTTGATCATCTAGTTCTAATCTCTCAATTAAATTTGGACGAACTAACTCTAAACCTAATCTTTCTCCTTGCATTCTTGAAGGGAAGACGACACGATCGGCTCCCACTCTCTTCAACATCTTTTCATGTAAATCACTAGTTGCTCTAGCAATCACCTGACGTACTTGACTACCTTCACTATCCTTAGCAATCAAAGTAGTAGTAATACTAGCTTCTATAGGTTCACTAATACCAACAACTACTGTCCCCATCTCCAAAACACCAGCTTCTCTCATTGATTCTTCATCAGTTGAATCAACTACTCTTGCTTCTATTGAAGGCTCTAATTGACGTAATTCATCTATAGCTCTTTCAGAAGAGTCAACTGCTAAGACATCAGCACCATTGCTCATAAGTTCTCTACATACCGCACTACCAAAGCGGCCGATTCCAACAACAGCAAAACCAAGCTCATCGGTTGCCTGTTTTTGCGACCAGTGCCACCATTCCTTCATAAGTACTCCTTAGAACAGCAAATTTCAGACATATAAATCCTCCTTGGGATAACCTATTCGATTGCGATTCTTGAGTTTGCCATGATTAACAGCCTCCCATATCGCACTTAACAATAAAAGAATGCCTAAACGTCCTACAAACATTCCTATTATTAAAACTAATTGCCCAAAACGACCAAGTTGCTCAGTCACACCTACATCAAATCCAACAGTTGCGAAAGCAGATATACAAGTAAAAAGCATTTCTAAAAATGAAAAAGGCTCCTCTAACCCTTGGTTTGTGGTGCTTAGCAATAAAGCCATCCCTAAAACAAATAACATAGACCCAACTGTTATCCCTACTGCTTTTAAAACCACTTTGTCAGAAATTTGACGATTTCTTATTACCACCTCATCTTGCCCTCTAAGAGTAGATCTTGTAGCTGCCATCAAAGCAGCAAGAGTAGTGGTTTTAATCCCACCACCAGTTCCACCGGGGCTGGCACCTATAAACATTAAAGTCATTAATAACAATAAACCTGAGTCTGAAATACTTTCAACAGATAACGGTAAATTTGAAAACCCTGCAGTGCGAGCACTAACCGACTCAAATAGTGCGGTCATTATTCTCTCCCCCCAACCGACATCTGATAAAAAACTTCCTTTTCCTAGAGATTCAGTTATTAGCAATCCAAGTGTGCCAAAAGCTATTAATAAAAAAGATGTTCTAATAACTAGTCGAGTATGCAAGCTAAGAGTTCGGCGATTCAAACTTTTTCGATTACTCCACAAATCATTAGTTACCCTCCACCCCAATCCACCAAGAACAATCAAGAAAATAATCACAAAATTAACCACCCAATTAGTCCGATATGTCTGCAAACTTGTCGTCCAAAGCCCGAATCCAGCATTGTTGTAAGCAGAAATACTATGAAATAAAGAGGCCCAAACCCTATCTCCTAAGCGAGGAATATCATTAAATCCAAAGTTATAGAGCACTACAGCACCTACCAAAATCAATGTTGTGGCAGTAAAAGCAATACCTCTAAATGTTCTACCGACTCCTCCAACACCAAACTCATCAAGAGTTCTGCCTCCGTCTAAGCGACATCGTAATTCCGTTCCTCTTACCACAAAGCCTTGAAGGAAAGTAGTAATTGCCATTAAACCCAACCCACCAATAAGAATCATTCCTGCTAAAACAATTTGACCCAATATTGTTAAATCTTGACCAATATCAATGATAGTCAAACCCGTTACAGTAACTGCAGAAGTAGCAGTAAAAAAGGCTTCCCAGAGACCTACACTACTACTTGAACAAATTGGTTGGCACAGTACAAAAGTCCCAAAAATTATCAGCAGCAAGCCTGTTACTACCGTAAACTGTGGAACGGATAGGCGTCGATACCAACCCTGAGTTCTATATACGGCTTTATGTAATGCCACGAATTTGAGTCATAGAAGAGCTATGTATACAAAATGTAGGTCAATATCTCATTCAAAATGAAAAATGAGATCTCTACAATGTTGACTGAATTAAGATTTAGTTAAGTGCCGCCAAATTTCCATATTATTAATCCAGGGATCATTGCTGTCATTAGAATAGTTAAACCTGCACCATATCTCGTCACGTCCAAGAAACGATAACGTCCTGGCCCAAAAACCATCAGATTTGTCTGATATCCCATGGGGGTTAAAAAAGATTGACTTGCACCAAAAAGAACAGTGATCAAAAGAGCCGTAGGGGGCAAATTCATTATTGGCGCAAGCTGAATAGCAACTGGTGCTAAAAGGGCAACAGATGCAGCATTGCTAATGATTTGAGTAAATATTGTAGTTGCAAAGAAAATTATGGATAAAGCCAAGTAAGTAGGCAAATCGGCCAACAAATATTGCAGACCACCAGCCAAAGCATCAGCCAAGCCAGTGCTCTGCATCGCAACACTAAAGCTTGAAAGCGAGCCAAGTAAAAGTAATACGTCCAATCGAATTGAACGTTGAACCTCGCCTGGGCTAAGACAACCTCCAAGAACCATTGCAACAACTGCCAACAAAACTGCAGCAACGAGAGGCAATGGAGTCACGACTGGCACTATTAGCATTGAAATAGCAATTGCAATCGCTATTGGTTTACGTCTCACTGTTGGCAAATCATCTTCTAACTGATCTAAAACCAACAAATCATTACTAGCTTGCAAGCCACGTATTGAGTCAATAGGAGCTTGAAGTAAAAGAACATCTCCTTCTCGTAAAATCGCCTGCCCAAGCCTCTCTTGCACTGTTTGCTGTCCACGTCTAAAGGCTAAAACAGTTGCATTATGTCGCTGTCTAAAGCGTAATTCTCGCAAGCTGGCTCCTGCCAAAGTTGAACCAGAAGGCAAAAGCACTTCAACAGTTCTTTGACCTTCTTCAATAGCCAACTGTGAGACTTTTAAGTCAATTTTGTTACTTGATGGTTTAGCTAATTGAACAGTATGTTCCTGCTGTAATCGAAGTAAGTCTGCACGCGTTACTCGAAGGAGTAAACGATCACCAGGTTCGATCCTTCTATCTGCTAATGGAGGCAAAAACCTTTCTCGACCTCTTTGAAGCTCAAGTACATCTACATCAAAGCGTCGTTGCAGACGACTATTATGAAGAGATTGTCCAACCAAATTCGAATCAGTAGGGATAGTAACTTCAGTTACATATCCTGACTGATTAGTACTAGCCCCAAAATCGTTATTATCTCGTCCTCTATCTGGCAAAAGAGATGGAGGTGCCAGCAAAAGATATGCCGTGCCTACCAGCCAAATAGGTATGCCTATAGCTGTAAAACTAAATAGCTCTAATGAGCCATAGCCAAGTTGTTCACTAATGTCACTTACCAACAGATTTACAGAGCTTCCTAATAAAGTAAGCGTGCCACCAAGTACTGTTGCAAATGATAATGGCAGTAGAACTCTTGATGGCGAAACTCTTCTTCGAGCACACCAGCTTTCAATTACGGGTAATAAAGATGCAACTACAGGAGTATTAGGAACTACGCCTGATATAGGGGCAACGACCAAACCCAATAATGCAATTAGTCTTCTTGGAGAATTAATTTGATCAGTAGCAATTAATTCTCTCAAGCGATCTAAAGAACCACTTTTAAATAAAGCTGCTGAAACTGCAAATAGACCCATTAATGTAATCAGTGCAGGGCTCCCAAAACCCGCCAAAGCTTTTTGAGGAGTTAAAACACCCGTAGCCATCAACAATGAAAGGCTCAATAATCCTGTTAATTCAGGTGCAAGAACTCCACTGATAAACGAGACAATTGCCAATACAAGCACTGCCAGGGTTATCAATGCCTGTGGATTTTGAAAGACAAGACTTAGCTCATACATCTTCTGAGACTTGTGCCATGAGCTGATTTTTAAGAGAGTGAGTTCCCCAGAACTGATCTTGAAGCCATTTTTTCAGACCTTGGAGACCAGCCCCAGAAGTAGCAGATATATAAATCACTGTAGGGTCTATTTTGCTAATTAATTCAAGAGAGGAGCTTTCACAACAATCAATCTGATTCGCAACAAGTTGTCGCTTAGATTGGGCGCCAAGTGAATCAAGAAGTTGATTAACTGTGTTCAATTGATAATGCCAGTCAGGATTGGAGAGATCTACAATAAGTAATAATAAATCAGCCTCAAAAGTTTCTTCAAGAGTTGCTTTAAATGCTTCAACTAGAGGCGAAGGTAATTCCCTAATAAAACCTACTGTATCTGTAATGAGTAATTCATTTGGAGAAGCCCCACTTCGAGGTAATGACATGCGTCGAGTTGTGAGATCTAATGTCGCAAAAAGCTTGTCTTCAACATTCACTTTTCGGGACGCTGTTAGCTTGCATAGAGCATTCAATAAGGTGGACTTTCCAACATTCGTGTATCCAATCAATGCAACACGAGGTAAAGACTCGCGATGACTCTTTAATTGAGCACGATGCCGCTTTACATGTTTTAAATCTCTCATTAATTTTTCAATTCTTCTAGCAATCGCACGTCGATCTTTTTCTAGTTGAGTTTCTCCTGGTCCGCGAGTCCCAATCCCTCCTCCTTGGCGAGAAAGAGTCATCCCTCTACCTACTAATCTAGGCAAGCGATAGCGAAGTTGAGCAAGCTCTACTTGAAGACGTCCAGTTGCAGTTGAAGCTCTTTGAGCAAAGATATCAAGAATTAACTCACTGCGATCCATAACTGGACAATTCAAACAATTTTCTAAGTTCCTAGCTTGTGCGGGAGTTAATTCACAGTCAGTAATCACTTTTGAGGCGCTATATCTACGCACTTCCAATGCTGCTTGTTGAAGTTTGCCAGTTCCCCAAATAGTTTGAGGCTGAAAACCAGCTTTTTTTTGAGAAATTACTCCTACAGGTTGTGCTCCAGCACTTCGCACTAATCCCTCTAGCTCAGCTAATTCTCGCTCACTTTTAGAGCGATCGTTACCGATTAAAGTTAAAAGTAAAACACGTTCCTCAACCTTTTTGTTCGTGAAATCATCATTTTTTTTTAGTATAGATGATGGTTTAGATCGATAGCACAGATCATCTAGTTGATCAGTTTCAATATCACTCCAACCAGTTGGATCGAGACGATCAGGTTGCCAAAAAGCTGCAATTCTGACTCCATGAGCATCTTTGAATGCTGAAAATCTCAACCAAGACACAGGATTCAGTTCAAAAATCAGGCCAGCTTCTTTTAATTCAGGCTTTAGTTTGTAATTGTTATGCAAAAGACAACTGATTAAACGCCAACCATTAATTCGTCGATAAGGTATTTTGTAGAATTCATCTTTAAACCTGCTGCCTTCTAAAGGACCCACCCAAATCAAACGACATACGCCTCTACTATCAACAACTATATGAAGCGGAAGTTTTAAAGATAGTGCTTCATGAGCAATTCGATCAAAAACAATGAGATCAGCCGATTCATTTGCAGGATACCGATTATGACTCACAACTTCTAAACGCCGTTTTTGAGAGGGCCTTAAGCCCTTTATTCTCCCGGTAAGATGAGCTTGTTTCAATTGCCTAGGACCCAAGCACTAGCTGATTTAATCCCGATACTTTTAACAGGAAACCTTGCTAAATAAATCATTCGCCTAATTTGAAAGGCTAAAGGACCTGCTAACGAGAGTCCTAGCGCAGAAATAGTTGCATCGCCGATACCCAAACTAAGCATTTCTCCCCAATCTTTAAATTCAAAATGCTGTAAAGATCTATCGTTGCGGAGAGCAATTATATTCCGTGCAACAAGCTGAGCTTGCTGCACGGCCACTTGAGCATTGGCTGGCCAAAGATCTTCACGGTGAGATGCAGCATCGCCTATTGCAAAAAGATTTTTACATCCTGTCACTTGTAAAAACCTATCAACAAGTAGCTCTTGACCTACGTCAATCTTTTCAGCAAATATGCTAGGAATAACTTGCTTAGTACCTGCAGTCCAAATCAAACAATCATGTGTCAGAGTGAAATGCGAAAGCAAATTATGATTAATAAGATTTATGCTTTTTGCACTTAGTGATTCTACCTCTGTTTGTAAATGAATATGGACATGTCTTTTCCTTAAAGCTAATTGAGATTGTTGTTGATTAAATAAATGACAATTTGGCAAAATAGTATTCGATAAATCAATTAAATGAACTGCTATTTGATCATTTAAAAGATCAGATACCTTGCAAGCAAGCTCAACTCCAGTAGAACCTGCGCCCACAATCACACAACATTTTTGACTTCCATGAGACTGATTTAAGTAGTTAATACGTTCTTTTAAGACCTCTACATCGCGAGTGCTCTTAAACATTAAGGCATGCTCAAGAACCCCAGGTATATCAAAATGATTAGTTTCTGAACCAGTCGCCAAAATCAGTTGTGAGTAGGTAAAAGTTACTCCTGAGGTGGTCAATAAATTTTGCTTACAAGCATCGACACTAATAACTTTGTCTTGGAGTAATGCAATTCCTCTTCCATTGAGAAAAGCACTATATGGAGGAGTTACTTCCCAGGATCGCAACTCTCCACTTAGGAACTCATACAACAAAGGCGAAAAAACAAATGTTTTATTAGGTTCAATTAAAAGAATTGATGGTCGTGGTTTTGAACGGCTTAAAGCTAGTGCTGTAGAGAGTCCTGCAAAGCCTCCCCCTGCAACAATGACAGGATGAGATGATTCAGGATGAGAGACCATTGATACAAGGTCTGAGATGATCTTTCAAGCCTAAGCAAACTTGCTATGGAAGTGAGACCACAGCACAACAATGGCCAATAGAGCAAATTTTGGCTCTAGATACTCCAAAAACCGTTAAGACAATGGGCATCAACTCAAAAATTGATTTTTCTTTAGATGAAACAAGATCTCATCTCGAACCTTTAAAAGCTGAAGAGCGACTGCAATGGGCATACAACCAATTCAAGACAAATTTTGCTATTACAACAAGTTTCGGCATTCAATCTGCAGTATTGCTGAATATGCTTCATAAAATTGAAGTTGACTCAACAATTCCAGTAATTTGGGTTGATACAGGTTATCTGCCACCTGAAACATATCGCTACGCTGAAGACTTAATCAATAAATTTAATCTCAATATAAAAGTAATACAAAGTCCTATATCTCCAGCAAGAATGGAAGCCTTACATGGAAAGCTTTGGGAAACCCAAAAAATTGAAGATTTAGATAAATATCACCAAATCAGGAAAGTACAACCTTTGGAAAATGCATTGGAGAAAATGGAGATCTTATGTTGGGCAAGTGGTGTAAGAGGTGATCAGACAACGCATCGTAGTTCAATGACATTATTGGACTTAATACGTGATAAATTGTCCTTAAGACCTCTTTTAAATTGGAGTAAAAAAGATATTTTCTATTATATGCAAGATAATTCTCTACCTCAACATCCTCTTTTTGAAAAAGGATATTCAACTGTTGGGGATTGGCATTCTAGCGCACCAGAAGGCTCAGATTCCAAAGGAAGAGATACAAGATTTGGGGGCCTAAAACAAGAATGTGGTATTCATTTACCGGGTCTATCAGGGGATGGTATTTAAAAGTGCAAAATAACGAAGTCCACCTCTTAATTGGTAATAGTAGGTGGCATTGGGCATTACAAAATAAAGATGGTTGGGAGTTTTTACATGAGGAACCTAACTTAAAAAAATTAAAATCTATAGACAAAAAATCCTTAAGATGGGCTGCAGTTGGTGAAATACCGCAGAATGATATTTTAAATAGCAGTAGACGAATAAATATCAAAGATATCCCTTTGATTAACTTACCTTCTTGGGTTGGAATTGATCGTGCATTAGGAGGCTGGAGTGCATATATGAAATATCAAAATTCTGATCAGTTTTCTAAAGGAATTTTAATTGCAGATGCAGGTACTGTTTTTAGTATCACAAAGGTTACTTCAAAAGGAGAATTTGCTGGAGGTCAATTAATCGCTGGGCTGATGCTTCAACTTAAAGCTATGGAAAATGGCACAAAAAATTTAATTAATCCTGGGCTGAATCCAATACCAGAAGAAAAATTTCCCTTATCAACCAGTTCTGCTATGAGAAGAGGAAGTATTCAATCAATTATCGGAGCAATTTTAGCAGCATATGAAGAGAGCAATATGCCAATATGCCTTTGTGGAGGAGATGCACCACTATTGATGAACGAGATAAAAAAATATTACTTAAACAATCAAATAGAAATATATCACCATCCAAACTTGGTTTTAGAAGGAATGATAAAACTACAAAAATACTAATTCAAACCTAAATCAGAAAGGATTTGATCTGCCATAGTTGCAGCCTTAACCTTCTTATAAATCAACTCAATATTTCCTTGAGTATCTACAACAAAAGTCTGTCGAATCATTCCCATATATTCTCTACCCATAAACTTTTTCAAACCATAACTTTCATAAGAGCTTGCTACAGGACAAGGCTCCAGATCCGTAAGAAGTGTAAAAGGAAGTTGATGCTTACTAATAAACTTGCTATGAGAAGCTGCTCCATCTTTACTAACCCCTAGTACCTCGATTCCATTAGCCTGTAGGACGTTCCATTGATCTCGAAAATTGCAAGCTTCTTTTGTGCAACCAGGAGTGTCATCTTTTGGGTAAAAGTAAATCACCACTCGTTGACCTCTTAATGATGAAAGCTTCAAAGGAGTGCCATCCTGATTAGGGAGGATGAAATCTGGTGCAGGATCACCAATCTGTAAAGCCATTGCAAATCAAAAAAAACAGTGTTCTTAATTCAAGATTACTGGCACTTTGGCTATTCCCAAAAACAACTTCACTTAAACCTATTAGTCTTAAAGAAACAAAATGGATGCAAGGACTATCGAAGCGTCGATCCTTTGAATATCATCATTCCAGAGGAAATGTAAGATACGCTTTGTCCAATTTATGGAATATTCCTGCATTAGATATTCCACTAAACACATCACCAGGAAAAGCTCCTGAGCTTCCAGATGGCTGGGGATATGTAAGTTTCAGCCATTGTCATGACGCATTACTTATTGGATGGTCACAAACAAAGATTGGTGTAGATATCGAAAGACAAGATAGAGACTTTGCTTGCAAAAAACTCGTTAATAGATACTTCAAGTCAAATGAATTTTCTTATTTTAAGAAGTTACCGGAAAAGGAACTCAAAAATTCCATACTAAAGCAATGGGTAATCAGAGAAGCAGCTATAAAATGGCAAAGAGGTAAAATTGGATCAGATTTTTCTAAGTGGCAATATGAACGAAATTCCAATTTTATATATCATCAAACACTAGGTTATAAAATAAAAATTCACCACTTTATTTATAGTTCTTGGTCTATAGCAATTGCACTTGATGAGCAATCTAGTATTTCATTTCCAATCATATGCTTAAACCAGTTATATAAAGACAATTAAAACTTGTAGGCAATCATAAAATTCTTTTAGCTGAAATTCTTTGATGAATTAAAACTTGAGGAAGTTTTTGACCATTCAAATTTATAATTAGATCTTGTAAATATTTTTTTGAGCCTTTTGGAGCATCCTTCAAAATCATCATATAGTATGGACTAGTTTCGGAAAGCCAACGCTTTTCAAGCTCCTTATCTATCTTCAGAGAAAGATTCTCTTCCCATTCTTCCCATTGCAATTCCCAACCCAATGATTGAAGTAATTCCCCAAACTCAACTTCTTTTCTTCTAGAGTAAAGCCAACTTTTTTCAAGCTCGATTATTTCTCTTAGCAATTCTTGGCCTTTAACATCAATTTTATGATCTTTCATGAATTTGCTAATAGACATTACCGGTGCTAAACCTATATGAGTGATCAAAAGTCTCAGGGTTGTATCAGGCAAGCATTTATTAGTAATTAATTTCCATAATTCACTAATATTATCTTTGATTAAATCATCACTATAAAGTCTACCTCCAATCAATTCAAATTTATAATTTTCAGATAGTTCCTTAGAAAGCTCTGGATTATTACAAATGATATTTGGGCGCAAAAGCGGATCTAAAATTTCAACTTGAGCCGAAAAATGCTCACAATCACTCTTTGATTTAGCTAATATAGTGACGCCTCCTTCTGGCACTTCTTTCAATGGCCTAATTGCCCAAAAAAGAGAAGAGCATTCAATCATAATTACACGATGATGCCTCTGCCAACAAATATCCTTCCATAATCTTTCAAGAAGTTGATGCAATCTTTCTTCTTCTTGTACAAGTTGACGTTGTATCCAACTTTCTACTAATGGTAGTGCTGGACCAGTAGTCATTAAAAAAGGATTTTCTTTGCATGATTCACTTATTGCAGCAAATTGTGCTGCTCGACGTGACAACATTTGAGTCTTCCTTTCGCCTTCCCAACCCTTATCGCCTGGTCGCCAAAAAATTTCTCCTTGCATCTCATCAGGAAGATATTGTTGTGCAACCCAGTTATCTGCATAAGCATGTGGATAGAGATAATCAAGACCATCACCAAAGGCATTGCCATCACGATGCGAATCTCTTAAATGGCTTGGAATCAATTGATTTTGGGAAGATTTAATAGCTTTTTGCGCGGCAAAAAACCCTGACAAAGAATTACTTTTGTCTGCAGAAGCTAAATAAAGCGATGCCTGAGAAAGGTGATATAAACCTTCTGGTAATCCAACTCTTTCAAAGGCTGCTGCACAAGCTTCTACAACCACAATCGCTTGTGGATCTGCCAAACCAATATCTTCTGCCGCTGCAATCAGCATTCGCCGAAAAATATATCTTGGATTCTCGCCAGCCTCTACCATGCGAGCGAGCCAAAACAAAGCTGCATCAGGATCTGACCCTCTAAGAGACTTAATAAAAGCACTTATAGTGTCAAAATGTGCGTCGCCTTGTTTGTCATAAAGTACAGCTCTTTCTTGAATAGATTCTTCCGCAATTTCAAGATCAATATAAATTTGACCTTTTTTATTAGGAATAGTACTTTCAACAGCTAATTCCAAAGCATTAAGTAAGCTTCGTGCATCTCCATTTGAAATATCTACTAAATGATTCGCAGCTGAAGAAGTTAACTGCACATTGCGATTACCAAAACCTCTTTCCGGATCACTCAAAGCCCGATTAAGTATTGCGTAAAGATCTTCAGACTCAAGTGCTTTTAAACGAAAAATTCTTGACCTGCTTACCAGTGCTTTATTGACCTCAAAATATGGATTTTCTGTTGTTGCTCCTATCAGTATAAGAGTTCCATTTTCCACCCAAGGCAACAAAGCGTCCTGTTGACTACTATTAAATCGATGCACTTCATCTACAAACAAAATAGTTCTTAGGCCATGTCTGGATAAACGTTCTTTAGCTGCATTAACTTCTACTCTTAGATCTTTTACTCCTGCCAAAACAGCATTAAGGATACTAAAGTGCGCACGAGTATGAGACGCAATAATCTTTGCAAGTGTTGTCTTTCCTACTCCTGGCGGGCCATAAAAAATTAAATTTCCAATTCGATCAGAGGCAATAGCTCTTCGCAAAAGTCGACCTTCAGCAATAATTGACCCTTGACCAACAAATTCATTTATATCTTTTGGCCGCATTCGATCTGCCAACGGTGCATTCCGCTGTAGTTCGATATCGGCATTAAATGAAAAGAGATCCTGATTCAAGGACTCGTACTCCCGTAAACTCATTCTTACGCATTAGAAAATTAGTTTTAGAAATCATGAGCTGATCAACACTAATTGTTAAAAAGTAATGATATAGCTAATAAACCGTCTATAAAAAAAAATAAATTTAATTCTATTAACTAAGTAATAACAGTAGGTTTTGTAAAACCTGTTTTCAATTTAATTTGTGCTAAAGAGTCAATTTCATTAATTAAATCTTCTAATGCTAATTGAGGATCCTGGTTCAACTTTCCGTTTGAATGAACAAAACGTTCCAAATAAACTCTTAATGTCGCTCCTTTAGTACCTGTGCCAGAAAGACGTAAAATTACTCTACTATTATCTTCTAAGACAATTCTTAAACCTTGAGATTGAGTGATTGAGTTATCGATTGGATCCTTATAACTAAAATTGTCTGCAAATCTAATTTGTTGACCAGCAAAAGATTCTCCAGATAGTTTTGGGAGTCTATCTTCCATGCTCCTATAAACACTGTTTGCAATTTGAGTAGGAATCTCTTCATAATCATGTCTTGAATAATAGTGTCGCCCATATTCAGACCAATGCTGTCTCATTAGATCAGATACTGAGCATCTTTTTTGTGCAAGTATTTGCAACCAAAATAAGACAGCCCATAAACCATCCTTTTCTCTAACGTGGTTACTACCTGTACCAAAACTTTCTTCACCACAAATGGTTATTCTTTTAGCATCTAAAAGGTTCCCAAAATATTTCCATCCAGTAGGTGTCTCAAAGCAATCAATACCCAACTTTTGAGCAACTACATCTACAGCAGCACTAGTAGGCATTGATCTAGCAACACCAAAAAGTCCATCAGAATAAGCTGGAACAATTGAAGCATTAGCAGCTAAAATAGCCAAACTGTCGCTTGGATTAACAAAACAACCTTTGCCAAGAATCATATTTCTATCTCCATCACCATCACAAGCAGCGCCAAAAGAAAATGATTTGGATTTCAATAGTAAATTCGATAATTCTGGCGCATAAGTAAGATTTGGATCAGGATGACAACCACCAAAGTCCTCCTTAGGAATGCCATTTCTAACAGTTCCATTAGGAGCACCTAAGAGATCTTCAAATAACCTTTTTGCATATGGACCAGTAACTGCATTTAATGCATCAAAAGCAATTGAAAATTCATCTTTTATTAAATCTCTTATACGATCAAAATCAAAAATATCCTGCATTAACTGGATATAATCATCTACTCCATCTATGATCTCAATTATCATCGCTCCAATATAATATGTGCCTGATTTATCAAGAGATATTGTGGAATTTTCTATGATTTTATAATTCATTAACTTCTTAGTACAAGAATAAATAGAATTTGTTAAAGACTCAGAAGCTGGTCCTCCATTATCAGCATTTATCTTTACACCAAAATCTCCATTTTCTCCCCCTGGATTATGACTAGCAGAAAGAATAATTCCACCAATTGCATTATTTCTTCGAATCAAATTTGAAGCGGCTGGTGTAGATAGAATTCCATTCGTGGTTGTAATTACTTTACTCACACCATGCGCTGCAGCCATTCGAAGAATAATATCTATGGCTCTCAAATTTCCATAGCGGCCATCACCACCAACAATCAAAGTCCCGCCACTAACACCCTGCAAAGTTCTTAAAGTTGCTTCTATAAAACTTTCCAAATAATTTTTTTCTTGAAATTGCTTACTACTTTTTCTCAAACCAGAAGTACCTGGCTTCTGATCTGTAAATGGTTGAGAAAGATGAACAGTGACTGGGTTAGATTCAGATTTTTCAGGCATGCTCTAAATTAAATAGTGATGAATTAACAAGCCAAAATAACTATCAAAAGAAGAAAGTTAAGTCTTGATTGTAAAGATGGTTTTAATGAGGCATTTCGGCAGTGCGTAGCATAGCTACAAACCAAACTGTGCTCAGTATTAAAGCCAATGCAACCCCTTCAGCCAGGCCAACTCGAGAAATGGTTAAAGGAACTAAAATTGGCAATGATATTGCCCCTAACAAAGGAGTAAAAGCAACAAATGAACGCAACATACTTAACTATTAAATCTAAAACCACTCCTGAGTAGATTGATCTTTGGGATTTGTATTGTCCTCGGGTGTATCACGTTGAAATTTCATGGTGATGTTTCTTGTTTGTTCGCCTGAACCAAGCTTTGCCTCAATTGGATAATTTTGAATACCATCTCTAAATGGGACCTGCAAAGTAAAAGTTCCATCACTCGCTAATGGAACATCTTCACCTGCAATAGTTACATGAGCAGAAGGATCTGTCGAGCCATAAACAATTAACTCTGCATCAGCTGCTAGCCAAAATGATCTTTGCCTTGTAGCCACTCCTCCTATTCCAGATTCATTTCTACCACTCGCCCATAAACCTATACCAGATTGATTGAAATCTAAATTGTCTTTGAAACCCTCTTGAAACTCTTCAGAGCCAACACGTGTTTTTCTAAAATGACTCGTTGCTGTTTGATAAAGCCTTTCATGCAAACCAATATCTTTATTATCAACTCCAATATTATTTTCAAGCATTTGAGTATCTGGATTACCTTCTAAACTAAAAGGAACAAACTGATCTAATATTTGATCACTAGGATGCAAAGCTGGAACTCTTGCTACTGAAGAAACTGCTAAAGAAATCCATCGAGAACCAGAACGATATCCAAGTTCAACACGATAATCCCTATCGCTAAGAGGGATCGGTAAATACCATTCTGTGCTATGGCTATCAAGTTGCACTTCTTGAAGGGCTTGTTTATACGGAGATGTACCTAAACCTCCGGTTACATCTGCCAATCTCAAACTGAGCCTATTGGCCCCTTGAGATAAAGCTTTCTTACGATCAGATTCAGTAATTTCCCAAAACACATATGCCCACTCGGGATCTCTAGGAAGGAAAACCACTCGTGTATCACTATTGGAATCAGATAAAGAATTACTAGAGGATGAATTTTCAAAGGATTTCCAAAATGGTTTTGCAGTCCTTGGCTGATTATCTCTACGTGCTTGATATTTAGATATCTCACTAATTAATGCTGCTTTGGTTTTACGGCTATAAAGAGGGACGCCTAAGTCACTTGCTTTATAGCGAAGCTGACGCAGAGTTAGACGTGACAGAGAATCTTGCGCTTGGGTCACCGTCTAAAAAACTCCGTTTTTGTTTGGGATCAGTATGTGCGCAAATGCTGCATTTCGAGCGTCAAAACGCAAAGTGGTCAGGATCTACTGACTCCAAGCCTCGATAGGCAAGGGTTCTGCATCCAATCAAAAGTCTGGAATGCCAAGGGATTTAAGGAGATGCAGGGAAGTAGAAATTTAAGACTTTAAAAAAATATTCTTATTCAATCCCTTTAAAAATCTGACTAAGATTCAAATTCAATCTCAAAAAAAATCATGCCTATATATGTTTTACATATCAGCATGACCCAATAGATAAGCTTTTATTATTTATCGATACCTCTTTCGTTTGCATCGAGTATTAGATCATTCAAAGTCAGTTCAAGTGGGCTGATTCCGCAGTCTTCGGCAATCTTGTTCAATTGAATAGCAGCTAATTCAAATTGCTCTAAAAGAACATTAATGAAATCATTTGATTCAGCCAAGTCTGGCTGATTAAGACACCATTGCAATCTGACGGCTGGACTAGGCAATGCTCCAAATTCCGATGGATTGCCATCCATAGATTTAAACACTGCAAGACAATGTGCAATTACTCTTAAATGATGTCTTTCAAATTTAGAAAGTTTTGTAGAATCAATTTTTTGTATATCTTCAATGCTCAAAGGACTATTGTCCCGGCTTGTATCGCAATTCATTTGATATCTATAGGAGTTATAAAAAATCCACAAGTATGCCCAGATTCGATACGCCAATGAACCCTTTTAACTTCACAATCAGGAAAAGTTTGCTGTAAAAGTTGTAATTCTTGATCACAAACAAAGGGGTGCTTTTCTGCAATTGCTGCAATCGAACAACTCATTTCATTTAAATACCATTTTGTTCCATCTTGTGTCCGATTAAGTTCTGAAATGTATCCTTCTTTAATTCTTATTGAAACAAGCTTTTCCAATCTGTCTTGAATGGCACCAATTCCAATTTTTTTTCTATAAAGACTTGCCTTATTTTGAACCTGATTATGCAACAAGGAAATAACTTCTTCCTCCGATAAACTGGCTTGTATTGAAGAAATTAACTCTAATGCAAAATTTTCACTGCCATTATGAAAATAATTTTGTCCTTGTGTAGTTAAATGCCAAAGATTAGATGGCCTTCCAGGACCTAATGAAAGGCTGCTAGAGCCAACCAAGCCATTTTCTTCCAGATTTCTTAAGTGCCTTCTCATTGCCTGTACAGAAATTCCTATTTTTTCTGCCAGGGTTGAAGCACTATTTTCTCCTTGCCGCAAAAGCAATTCTAAAATTGAATCTTTGGTAGTAGTTGAAAGCTCTACAGTCATCTCAACTAAGCCTAATTGCTTGAAAAGCTTCCTTTAAGCTTAATCTAGTTCCAAACTTAAAAAGTGGGAAATAAGGATTACCTAGATATGTCCTGGCTTTATTATGCCCAATGCACTAAATAAACGTAAGCATAGGAGTATTAATGCTATGCATTAATTTTTAGCTCGCTGACAAGGTCATAAGATTCATCGGGTTGTGCTTTAAGCTAACGAATAGGAAACGGATAAGTTTCGTATCCTGCTCATCAGCTAAAGGTATCTGAGCTCTATAACTCCTATATGAGTTCAAATACAGCGAAGCTTATAGCCTCAATATTGAGGTCAAACCAAAACTAAACCAACTAATGAAAGAGGTGAGCATGATTTCCAAAAAAATATCTCAGCAATGCCTAAAACAAAAACAACTTTTCTGCATGAAGAAAAAAGATTTGCTTTCGCGAGATTGTGAAATTTTAGTTATTAATTGGTTTGGTTAAAGTCATGACTAATACTAATACTGTTGAAGAGATTGTTTCGCAGCCCTATAAATATGGTTTTGTTACAGATATAGAAACTGAAAAAATTGACAAAGGGCTTAATGAAGATGTTATTAGATTGATTTCCAAAAAGAAAAATGAACCGGAATTCCTCCTTCAATTTAGATTAAATGCATTCAAAAAATGGAAGAAGATGGAAGAGCCT
>CACIRS010000005.1 GCA_902589115.1 uncultured Prochlorococcus sp. | reverse complement strand
ATATTCTTTTAACTGATAAAAAAATTGGTCTTGTTCAGGACTTAGTTCCAGTTTTAGAGCAGGTGGCTCGTACTGGGAAGCCTCTTTTGATTATTGCTGAAGACATTGAGAAGGAAGCATTAGCAACATTGGTGGTTAATCGTCTACGAGGAGTGCTTAATGTTGCAGCAGTTAAAGCTCCTGGCTTTGGAGATAGACGTAAAGCAATGTTGGAAGATATGGCCGTTTTGACTAATGGTCAGCTGATAACCGAAGATGCAGGTTTGAAATTAGAAAATGCAAAGTTGGAAATGCTAGGTACAGCTAGACGAGTAACTATTAATAAAGACACTAGTACAATCGTTGCTGAGGGCAACGAGGTTGCAGTTAAGGCACGTTGTGAACAAATAAAGAAACAGATGGATGAAACTGAATCTACTTATGACAAAGAAAAGCTCCAAGAACGATTAGCAAAACTTGCAGGTGGAGTGGCAGTTGTCAAAGTTGGAGCTGCAACAGAAACTGAAATGAAGGATAAGAAATTAAGATTAGAAGATGCGATTAATGCAACTAAGGCTGCAGTTGAAGAAGGCATAGTCCCAGGAGGAGGAACTACTCTGGCTCATTTAGCACCAGAACTGCAAAGTTGGGCGTCTAAATCACTAGATGGTGAAGAGCTAATTGGTGCAAACATAGTTGAAGCTGCTTTGACTTCTCCTTTAATGCGTATCGCTGAAAATGCAGGAGCAAATGGCGCTGTGGTTGCTGAAAATGTGAAAAACAAGCCCATTATTGAGGGCTATAATGCAGCTACAGGTGAATATGTAGATATGCTTGCTGCAGGGATAGTTGATCCTGCGAAAGTTACTAGATCTGGTTTACAAAATGCCGCTTCTATTGCAGGTATGGTCTTAACAACTGAATGCATAGTTGCTGATTTGCCAGA
Organism: uncultured Prochlorococcus sp.; assembly: GCA_902589115.1. Lineage (GTDB taxonomy): Bacteria > Cyanobacteriota > Cyanobacteriia > PCC-6307 > Cyanobiaceae > CACIRS01. The sequence continues at coordinate 50,887 of CACIRS010000005.1, read as the reverse complement.
GAAAAAAGAAGTAGCTCCTGCTGGCGCTGGCGCTGGAATGGGTGGTGACTTTGATTATTGATGAATCGACTGGGCTAACTGATTGATTTCAGGACCAACTAACATCACTTTCGATGAGGGACTGCCTAAAAAGCAGTCCCTTTTTTATGTCGTCTATATATTTTATCTTAATTTGATTACTCGTAATGTTGGATTGCCTAAGATATCAACCGCTTTTATCCCTATTTTTGAACCAAATTTGTTTTTTCTTATGGGTGGAGTAAGTAGATTGATTGCTTGTTTTTTTTCGTCTCTGATTGCTTGCCAAGAACTTATAAAATGCACTTTTGAAGGTTTATCTCTACTAGGATTTTTTGATCTGGGGATATTATCTCGTATGTGGATGTCTTCATAATTAAAATCGATTTCCCAATAATCAAGCCAATGATTTATTGAAGTATCCTTATCAACAGATGGCGAATCTATTTCATTTGTATTGATATCGAAAATATAGTCACTATGGCAATAGAAATTTTTCAGTTTTATTTGAATGTAATCTTCTTGATACAAGATATCGACATCTAGAAAATTAACATCGGGAAATTCTGCCTCAATATATTTTGTTTGATTATAATAAAATATGTTTTTAGGGATATATTTGAATTTGACTCTCAATTCCTTACTTTGAGCGAGATGAATTATTTCAGGCAATAGATTCAAATCATATTTAAATGCAAGAATTTCGAAACTTTGAATTTTATTTTTAATGGCTTCATTGATTACTTTTTCAAAAAAAATCTTTGAACAGCTATTATTCCTTTCACATATAACAATGTACTGGCCGTTTTTTTCTCCTTTGAAATAGTTAAAAGTTTCTATATGCTTAGCTTTGTATAAACTCAATATATATTCTTGTAAGGTTCTTTCTTTGGACGTCTCCTTGTTTTGTTCTAATAAATGCTCGAGTTCATACTTGCTAAAATCCAAAATTTCAAATGAATATCTTTTATTTTGCTTTCCTATCAATAATTGATGAATATTCAATATCCTTTTTTTTGTCGTATGAATTGCATGCTTACCATTATCTACACCAATCCACTTTCTTTCTAATTGCTCTGCAACTGAAAGTGTAGTTCCTGATCCACAAAAGAAATCTAAAACTATATCTCCTGGGTTTGAACCTAAAAGGATTATTCTTCTTAATAATGCTTCTGGCTTTTGAGTTGGATAAGAAAGAATTTCTTTGTTATTTCCTTTTAATAAGGGAATGTCTGTCCACAAAGTATTTATGGGTTGACCAGGATATTCATCTAAATAGATTTTCTTATATATTTGCTTTGTTTTAGATTCAGGAAAATAAAGTCTTCCCTCAGAATCTAGTTTTTGCATGGTTTCTAAAGGGATCGACCAACCATTTGGTGGAGTTTGATAACCTTTGTAACTATATTTTAAATTTGGTCTTGGGGAAGGACTTCTGATTACATTTAGCATAAATCTTCTGCCATCTTTTTCTTCGTATCTAAATTGTTTGTTGATATATTCTTTAGAAGGTTTTGTATAAAGTTTATTTAACTTTTTCCCTTGCTTCTTCCCGTAACAGAGTATTAAATCATGTGCATTCGATAAATTGCCCATATTTTTAAGCGCTGCCCCACCTTTCCTTCTCAATATAATCTGATTAATAAAACAGTTTCTTCCAAATACTTCATCCATTAATAGTCTTATATATGCATCAATTCTGTAGTCACAATGTATAAATATAATACCATCCTCATCTAAGACATCTCTAGCGAGTCTAATCCTTTCATAGATCATTGATATAAAGGAGGAATTTCCTTGCCCCCATATATCGCTATAGGCTAATTGTCTAGGTATAGATGATTTTATTGGATCATTTATATCCTTTGCATTTCTGTCGATATAAAAATTAGAACCCACATCAAATGGGGGGTCTATATAAATTAATTTTATTCCTCCAGCATTATCTATTTCTTCCTTTAAGAGTCTGCATGTTATTGATGATAGGAGAAACTTGTTGTCACCATAGAAAAGTTTGTTTCTCCAGGTTAAATCATTATTTGTTTTTGTTTCCAGATTTAGTTGTGGGTCATTAAAAAAAGTATGGGCATAGGTATTGACGATTTCTTCTTTCGTAAATGGAAGTATTACTTGATTATGATGATTATTTTTATTTCCCCAGATTAATTGGGGCGCTTTATCTAAGGGCATAAAATTTAATTTCTTAGATGAAATTATTATGATGCGAAGATTTGACTTTCCAAAAGTTTTCTACAAGTTCTGGAGATCTAGGCAATTTTGATTAGTGCAATGTACTTTTTTAATTAAGTTAATTAAGCCATCCTGCACTAAGGATTACAGCAAGAGAAAGAAAAATTGCAAGGAAGGTCCAAGTAGTTTTGTTGAGGGTGGCTTCTGCACTGCTAGCACTAGTGAACATGGAGCTCCCGCTGGCAGCTATCCCTCCCATTCCATCTCCTTTTGGACTATGAAGGAGAACCAGCAAGATCAGAATTAATCCTGACCCAATCCAAGCCCAGGAGAGTATTGAAATAACCATTCCTATATTTTAATCATTAAAAAGTTGATTCTCTGAAATCAGTCGCTCTGGACTATCAAACTGGCTGAGCCATTCGGCTAGGAGTTGGCTTTGATCTAATTGATTTAATTAATGAAGCCCCTGTCATTGCATCTGGCTTAGGCAAATTAAGAATTTCAAGAAGTGTTGGAGCAATATCTGCGAGACCTCCACCTTCTCTTAGTTCAACTCCATTGCCTTGGCCAGAGATCTTTCTTTTTTCGCCCTCGATCAGAATAACTGGAACAGGATTAGTTGTATGTGCAGTCCAAGCTTCTCCATCTGGACCTTGCATGAGTTCAGCATTCCCATGGTCTGCAGTAATCATTAAAGTTCCGCTCATTTGCCCAGTGGCCGAAAGGATTCTGCCAATACAGCTGTCTACCTTTTCAATAGCTTCAACAGTTGCTTCCATGATTCCTGTATGTCCAACCATATCTGGGTTTGCATAGTTAATAACTATTAAGGAATAAGTTCCAGTTTTAATTGCATTTACACAGCTCTCAGTTAATGAGTCTGCAGACATAGAAGGAGATAAATCATATGTTGCAACTCTTGGAGAGGGAACTAAATGCCGATCTTCTCCTGGAAGTGGCTTTTCTTGTCCACCATTTAAAAAATAAGTGACATGAGGATATTTTTCTGTTTCTGCTGTTCTGTATTGTTTTAGGCCATGTTCAGCGATTACATGCCCAAGCAAATGATCTAATGGCTCAGGAGGAAAAGCTACAGATACAGGAAGACTCGCTTCGTATTGAGTGAATGTAACTAAATCTATTTTGGGCCTATTTGTACGTTTGAAGTTATTAAAGCTATCAATTGTTAGTGCCTGAACTAGCTGTCTAGCTCGATCTGGTCGAAAATTGAAAACTATTAATCCATCTCCTTCTTTCAAATATTCAGGAGAAAGTCTTATTGGTTCGAGAAATTCATCAGTTATTTCTTCTACGTAACTTGTATTTAGAATTTCTTTGGGACTTGAGGTCGCAACTTTGATATTGGGGTTGGTAAGCAATTCATAAGCTTTACTAGTCCTTTCCCAACGGTTGTCTCGATCCATTGCCCAATATCTGCCACAAATACTTCCAATTTCACCTATTCCGCAGTCTTTAAGTTTTTCCTGGATCAACGTTAAATAACTTAATGCGCTTTTAGCAGGAGTATCTCTCCCATCAGTGATGGCATGAAGAACAACTTTTGCAAAATTTTTTGATGCAGCCCATTCTAATAGCCCGCAAAGATGATCTATATGACTATGGACTCCGCCATCTGAGCAAAGCCCTAATAAATGAAGAGTTCCTTCTTTATTTTGAATATTTTTTGCAAGTTCTTTCAGCGCAGGAGTTTGTCCGATTTTGCCAGTTTTCACGGTATTACTGATCCGAACTAATTCTTGTTGAATTACTCGTCCTGCACCAATTGTTAGATGGCCCACTTCGGAATTACCCATTTGGCTGTCAGGTAACCCGACATCAGCTCCACTTGCTTCTATCAAGGTATGAGGATATGCATGCCATAAGGCATCCATTACAGGAGTTTTTGCATTGTTAATAGCATTGTGGACACTTTCTTGCCGGTGCCCCCATCCATCAAGTATCGCCAATACAACAGGCGATACTTGAGAAGTAAATATTGAGTCTGCGGAACGATTGTTCGGCATCTTGACAGGGTTGATTCCTTTTTTTGTATGCCTCAATATCAAATTACTTCCTTAAAGCTCTAGGGTAGTTTTTCTAATGAGTTCCGTCAGCTTTTGCGTATTGAAAAAATTATGCACAATTGATTGAGAATCATAAAATCAGTTCTATAAATGTAAAAACATCAATGACCGACACCCAGGACAATAAAAGGGTGGAAATACTGTCAAAAAAAGAATTAAGTTTGACTTTGAGCAGACTTGCATCGCAAATTCTAGAAACTGTCCCTGATAGTCACTCCCTTTTGTTGCTTGGCATACCAACTCGTGGAGTTCATCTTGCGAGAGTTTTAGCAAGCGAATTAGAGGCAGTTACAGGCCATCAAATTGATCAAGGCACACTTGATCCAACATTTCATAGGGATGATTTGGAGAGGATTGGAACCAGAATGGTTGAAGCTACTGATCTGCCAACATCATTAGATGGAAGACAAGTGGTTTTGATTGATGATGTGATTTTTACTGGGAGGACTGTTCGCGCGGCTTTAGAGGCTCTACAGACTTGGGGCAGAGCTAAAAGAGTGATGCTGCTAGTTATGGTTGATCGAGGTCATAGAGAGCTGCCAATTCAACCTGATTTTTGTGGGCGCAAAGTACCCACTCGTAGAACTGAGGCAATTGAATTAAGATTGAACGATATTGATCATGAAGAGGGTGTATTTATTAGAAATTCATAAAGTTCTTTATTAAACAGATCAATAATTTTTGGTGATTATTGCACTGAACCTAATACAAGTGTTTTGATTTTTTTATTACTTCTAAGATCTTCTCCCTCTACTGTAAGCTGACAAGAATCATTAATTTTAAATCTTAGTTTTAAACAATCTTCTTCTATTCTTCCGGGAGGATCTAATCTTATTAATGTTGATGATTCTTCCCATGGAATGAAAATTTTTTCTGAAGTTTTTTCTTTAATAGTTGGTATGCCATTTAAATATCTTATTTCATAAGAACCTTCAAACTCTGGCTCGCCTAAAATCAACTCGATATCAAATTGGTTTTCTTTACTTGATGAAAGAATAATTTCAAGGGCATTTGAAGTTGGCCATGGTTGGCCTGCCATGAATAGAGGATGCCAATGATGCTGGTTAGTTCTTTTTTCCCAGCATCGTAATGCAACACCTTTATTGAGAATGTCTTTTATCTTTACTCCAGGTGTGAGTTTTAACGCTCCTATTGCAACTGCTTCAATAGGTGGTGGAGTGATTAAAGAAACTGGTTTTATATTTTCTTCCAGCCAGTTTTTAACAAGAGGAATATTTGCACCTCCACCTACTATCACAACTCCTTTTAAATTCTCAAGTTCACAACTATTAGCACGTCCACTAGCTAAGGTTTGTTTAAGAAGATCAGATAATACATTCAGTAATCCTTTCTCTAAAAGTATTTCTTCAAGGCTTAATCTAGATAAATTTATTGAAACATTACCTAAAGTTTGATCTTCTATATTTTCAGTAAGAGTATCAGAACTATTTAAACTAATATCGCTAAGTCGGCATTTTAATCTTTCAGCAGCATTTAGTAGGAGTTCACTGGGCAAGTTATCTGGAAAGAAATGATTTGCGATCCATCTATCTATATCTCTCCCCCCAATTCGTTGTCCAGCTTTCCCAAGTACTTTTGCTGATCTGAGGATCTGTTTACTTTTCCCTTCAAGATCTTTACCATCAAATCTTATTAGTTGAGCAACAGGATCAGCTTTGCCCTCTCCTCCTTCTATCGCAACTAAGGACATATCGATTGTACTTCCTCCAATATCTACAACTAGAAGCTTGGATCCTGAAGGAAGACCTGCCCCAATAGCTGCAGCTGTAGGTTCATCTACCAAGGCAATTTCTTTAACTGGTAGAGAGCTACAAATATCATGAAGCCAAGAACGATATGAACGATATGTTTCTACTGGCGCAGTTAGAACTAATCTTTCAACTTTTATATTTTTGGGCAAATTTTGCCAAATTTGCATTATTAATATCTCACCAGCTTTTTCTGGCAATATATTTGATTGATTCGCAAAAGATTTATTTGCTGACCCTATCCAACGTTTGAAGTCACTACTTAAATTCCCTTCCAAACTTTCATTTAAGGATAATTCGATTACTTCTTGACCTACCAACAATTTTTTTTCTTCTTTATTGCTAGACCAAACAAGACTTGGTATTTCTCCCGCTGTTCGGCTAATCGGTGGCATATCCAACAATTTTGGGACTTGATCTAATTCATCTTGAAAAGCAACCACAGTCGTTGAATTTCCTAAATCTATAGCCAGAGTTCCAAATGAATGAGTATTTTTACTCTGCTTTTCGTCTTCGGAGGAGAGTTGTATATCCATTGCCAAGTTTGTTGCTATATGAGGTTAAGGGGTATTAGAAGATGGATAGACTTCAAATCTTGATTTTTTCTTTTTATAGAGAAGAGCCTCTAATGCGAATTGCTTTGGAGCCGTTGGTTGCTTGCAGAATGTTTCGTAATAGAGGGAGTGTTTGTATCGAATGCTTAGATATTTCACATATGGAAAAGATTTGTACATTAATAAAATTTTTAGAACCTCCCCTTGCTCAACTTCGAATTGGTAAAAGGATTGTAGTTTTAGTCCCGGACTTGAAGAAACGTATTTTCCCTATTCAAATAACCTCTAATAGAGATCTGATGGCATGAGTTTTCCCGTTTTGCTTTAGAATAGAAAAAATCAAGAAATTCTTTCTGTGGTTAATTCAGGATTAAATGCCAAAGATCTATCAAAAAGAGGGGAGAGCTTGATACGTCATTCTCCTAATCGTTATTTAACTACTGTTCGAATAGCTTTTAGAGCAAAGCAGCGTCGATTTGATGATTTTGATGGATTACTAGAAGAATCAAGTATTAAGCCTGTTCAACGGGCAATCGTAGAACTTAGTGATGAGCAGGATCAACCTGACTTGTTACCTGGCTAGATGAATGATTCAAAAGGAAGGTCCTGGATGGCAGATTGCCATGGATTCTTCTAGGGGATTTTTCCCTTTCATGATTGGAGGAGACGATTGGGCTATTGAATTGACAAAAAATGAATGGGAAACGCTCATTCCTTTAATTGATGACTTGATATCTCAGCATCAGCAGATGCAATCAGTATTAATGCCAGAAGAGATGATTGCTCTTGAGATAGAGAGAAAGCCTTGGTGGGGGTGTTTAGAAGGGTATAAGGATTCGTGGAGTTTGCAGTTAATTCTCTATGGACAGGCCAACCATGAGCGGGGGGCAGAGTTGTTTTGGCCTATGCCTGCTGCTCAAAAAATTACAACTGAGATGAGAAGGATCTGGGATTCATTCCAATGATTAGCGAGCCTAATCATTAGGGACTAATTGATTTCCACTGTTTTTAAAGAGATTATCAACAGGTTTTCCACAGCCTTGATCCTTAAAAGTCTTTAAAAACTTCAAGTTGTGGAGAACCTGCTATATCTAGATTGATTGGTTGACTTTGGACTTTTTTTAGCTATAAGGGTGAACAAGGTAATGGTCGGAAATATTTGCGATGACTAGAATCTTGAGTTGATACTAGGTGAGACCTGCTTGATATCAGTCGCTTGACGATTGGTTTTTACTATTTAAAACTAGTCGACCTAAGCAAATATTCAAACGATGAATGCAGAGGAATTAAGGCCAAAAATGGAAGTTTTAACTTTTAAGGCTCAATCAACTCCTTCTTGCAAGGTGGAGCCAACTCAAGATCCTGAGGATGGGCTAGTGAGCTTCCAGACAGAGCTCCCATGCGCTTTACAAGAATCCATGAGGAGCTTTATTGAAAAACATCCAAATTGGGATCAATATAGATTGATCCAGGCAGCATTGGCAGGCTTCCTTGTGCAAAATGGAGTTGATTCGAGAAACATTACACGTTTATATATAGGCAACATGTTTGGATCCCAATCTTTATTAAATGGATAAGGATATATAGATTGATAAGTTAATTCCTAATGTGTTCAAAGATAGTATTAAATTTAGAAATTTTAAAGAATATCTCCGAGACGATGAAGTAAATCTTTTGCGGTTTCATTTGGTACCGGTATTATTGAGAGTCTATTGCCTTTTTTTACTACTAGTAATTCTTCTGAGGAGTATATTTCTTTAAGATCATTAAGTGTTAATGGATTCTTGAATTTACCTATATAATTTACTTCTACACAATCCCACTTAGGATTTCTTTGAGAGGATTTAGGATCAAAATATTTAGATTTCGGGTCAAATTGAGTTGGGTCAATTAATTTTATTTGCGTTACTTTCATTAAACCAACAATACCAGGCGGCTTACAGTTTGAATGGTAAAAAAATACATGGTCATTAATGGACATTTTGCGCATAAAGTTTCTAGCTTGGTAATTTCTAATTCCATCCCAAAGAGTTTTTTTTTCCTCTTGCAATTGATTTATTCCATAAGCATCTGGCTCACTTTTCATTAGCCAGTAGGAGATATTCTCAGTCATAGCAAGGATTTTTAGTGGATTACAGGGTGTGTATTTGGTGTGTATGGAACCGGCTAGCAGTTCTTAAGCCTGCCTTCATTGTGCCTCAGCATTACGCATTGTTTTCACAGCTAGCTGATGATTTCTGACAGTCTTGTGTGAGTTGTTTTAGCCAAAGTTGTAATTCAGTTAATGCGCCTATATCGAGTTTGTAGTAAACCCAGCGCCCACTTTGCCTATCAGTGATAAGGCCAGATTCTTTAAGGACCTTAAGGTGAAAGGAAATCTTGGATTGAGCAAGACCTATCTCTTGAATGAGATCGCAGACACATTTTTCTCCGCTAGACAAGGATTCAATGATTTGCAATCTCAGAGGATCCGCCAAAGCTTTAAGCAGGTCTCTCGCCTGTGATTGGGCTACGACTGAACCCATTAACGAAGCAGCCAAAGAAATATCGATTTCATTTTATAAGAATTTGAGAATTCGGTTTCATCAAGTGGATTTGATACATCAAAATAAGTTGATGAGTTGCTTCTTGGGGCTCTTCGGTTTTTCTGCAATTGTCTTGCATGCGAATTGGAATCAATGGATTTGGGCGCATAGGTCGTCTTGTTTTTCGTGCTTTATGGGGTCGACCAAATATTGAGTTAGTTCAGATTAATGATCCTGCTGGTGATGCAAAAGTTGCTGCGCATTTGCTTGAGTTTGATTCTGTTCATGGGCGTTGGACTCATTCGATTCGATCTGACCTGTCTCAAATACTGATTGATGAACATGTTTTGAGCTACGCCCAGGAAAGTGATTTCACCCTTTGCCCATGGAGAGATGCAGGGGTAGATATTGTCTTGGATTGCTCGGGTAAGAACAAAACTCCAGAAGCCCTTAGCCCGTATTTCGACAAACTCGGGCTAAGTAAGGTCATCGTTGCTTGTCCAGTAACAGGACAAGTTGCAGGAGAAGAAGCACTCAACATCGTCTATGGAATTAATCACAATCTGTATGACCCAAATATTCATCGTGTTCTCACAGCTGCTTCTTGCACAACTAACTGCTTGGCGCCAATCGTAAAAGTCGTCAATGAAAACTTTGGAATCATGCATGGAGCCATTACCACTCTTCATGACATCACCAATACACAGGTTCCAATTGACTCTTTTAAAAGCGACTTAAGGCGAGCACGCAGCAGTATTCAAAGCCTTATCCCCACTACAACTGGTTCGGCTAAAGCTATAGGAATGATTTTCCCCGAGCTTCAAGGCAAATTAAACGGACATGCTGTTCGTGTTCCACTCCTTAATGCTTCTCTCACGGATGCTGTCTTTGAATTAAATCGCAAAATCTCCGTAGAAGAAGCGAACCAAGCTTTTAAAAGTGCCTCCGAAGGAGATTTGAAAGGCATTCTTGGCTATGAAGAAAGGCCCTTAGTCTCCATTGACTACGTCAATGATTCACGCAGTTCAATTATTGATGCTTTGTCCACAATGGTTATAGATGGGAATCAATTAAAAGTTTTTGCCTGGTATGACAATGAATGGGGTTACAGCTGTCGTATGGCAGACCTAACTTCTTATGTCGTGAATCTAGATAGCAAAGGTTAAAAGATAACCAAATGAAATTGTCGTCTCTGCAGCAATACGGGATCGTCACAGCCAACTATTGGGCGTTCACTCTTACTGATGGCGCTCTGCGTATGTTGGTGGTCTTTCATTTCCATCAGCTTGGATATACAGCTTTAGAAATTGCCTTTCTTTTTCTCTTTTATGAGTTCTTTGGCATCATTACCAATTTGTATGGCGGCTGGATTGGTGCTCGCTATGGCTTACGACTAACCCTATGGGCAGGAACTCTTCTGCAGATAGGTGCTCTACTGATGTTGGTTCCTGTTGCTGCTAGTTGGCCAAAGTTGTTAAGCGTTAGTTATGTCATGGTTGCGCAAGCAATCAGTGGCATCGCCAAAGACCTCAACAAAATGAGTGCAAAGAGTGCAATCAAAACAGTTGTTCCTGAAACGCCGGAAGAAGAACAGAAAGGTAAAAAGCAATTATTTAAATGGGTTGCGGTTCTAACAGGTTCCAAAAATGCTCTCAAGGGTGTGGGATTTTTTCTGGGTGGAGTTTTGCTGATTGGTTTTGGTTTCAATAAGGCCGTTGAGCTAATGGCATTTGGCCTGGCTCTGTCTTTTGTTTTGACTCTGGTCTTGCCTGGTGATATGGGGCGTATGAAGGAGAAGCCGATGTTTAAAGATCTATTTTCAAAATCCAAAGGGATCAACGCACTTTCTATGGCACGTTTTTTTCTCTTTGGAGCTAGAGATGTGTGGTTTGTCGTTGCATTACCTGTTTTTCTAGAGACATCTCTTAACTGGAACTTTTCAGAGATTGGAGCTTTTCTAGGACTATGGGTGATTGGTTACGGCTTTGTGCAGGCGTTAGCGCCTACTTTAAGGAATGTCTGGGGCAAAAAATCCAGCCCAGGAGTTTCTACAATTAAGTTTTGGAGTGCTGTTCTTACTGCAATTCCTGGACTCATCGCTATTGCATTGTGGAGGCAGAGTGATCCAGGCATTGCTATCACCGCTGGCTTAATCGCTTTTGGAGTGGTTTTTGCAATGAACTCATCTATCCATTCCTACATGGTGTTGGCTTATACCGATGCAGATAGCGTGAGCCTGAATGTTGGTTTCTATTACATGGCGAATGCAGCCGGCAGGCTTCTAGGAACATTACTTTCAGGAGCTTTATTTATGCTTGGAGAGAATGCAACTATAGGGATGCAACTTTGTTTATGGTGTTCCAGTATACTCGTGCTCTTTTCATGGTTAAGTAGCTTACGTCTACCATCATTAATTAACTCTGTATCGCTTAAAGGAAGTTCGCTATAAGTCCATAATTAAATGATTTCAAATCTTTATATAGCCAATAAAAAGAGGGGTTAAAAAATACCCCTCTTAAAAATTTTGGAGTCGATCAAAGCTCCTATTAAATTGACCCTAAAACTCAGTTTCCAATCCTATTTACGGCAGCGCGTGCCTTATTAAGGATGTCACCCTTCAGAGGAACAAAGCCAAGTGAAGGGGCTTTATTTTGAGCCTTATCGCTTAATAGGTAGTTTAAAGCTTCTTTAATGGCTTCCGTCTTAGAGCCATTACCTGTCTCATAGGCTAAGATCCAGGTCAACGTAGCAATTGGATAAGCACCTTTTGCAGTTGGATTGGGATTTTGACCAGCCAAGTTTTGGTCTAGTCGAATGCCGTTGAGTGCGGTAGCACCTGTAGCTGTGGTTGGCTTCAAATACTCGCCAGACAAGTTTTGAAGAGCAGCAGCCTTGACCACACCTTTGATATATGACTGGTTGACATAGCCAATGGCACCAGGTGTGTTGCGGATATAACCCGCCACACCAGCATTCCCTTTGCCGCCAATTCCAGCAGGCCATTTAACTGATTTTCCAGTACCTAGAGACCATTCACTGGAGTCATTTGAGAAAGCTTGCATTGAATTGGTGAAGGCTTTGGTAGTACCTGAACCATCAGAACGATGGACCCAAGTGAGTTTTTCAGCAGGACAACCCAGTTCACTCCAGTCTTTGATGTTGCCCATTGCGATCCTGACTGCTTGCTTCTGAGTTAACTTGAGATCACAATCTGGCTTGTTGTAGCCAAAGGCGATGGTGCCTCCCACCATAGGAATTTGAACTAGGCCACGAGTGACTTTGGCGATGTCTTTCGCTTTCATTGGATCATCCGAGGCACCAAAATCCACGGTTTCATCAATAAAAGCTTTGCGTCCAGAGCCCGAACCAACTGCTTGATAATTAACCTTTAGCCCGCCAGATTTAGCTAGATCAGAAAACCAGCGTGTGTAAACCTTTGCGGGGAAGGTTGCACCTGCACCACTTAGGCGAACAGTGGAGGTTGAATCAGAAGGCCCACAAGCAATTAGTCCTGTGCTAGCGGCAAGGACAGAAGAGAAAATGAAAGCCTTCTTTGCGAAGATCATTGACCTAGAAGCATTGGCCTAGTTACATTAATCAAATAATATTGATTTAATCAAGTTTTGTTGATGGATGCAGATGTAGCAACCATCCGGCGATCGCCCAAGACGGTCCTTCGACCTAGGATCTTAGGCATAAATACTTAGAGACTGGTTAGAATAAAGGTTAGAATAAATTAACCAGGTTTTCTCCTAGATTCTTACTATAACTATCTTTTAGACAGTTGATATGCTTTTCATTAGCCACCACTGGATGTCAGCCATAGCAAGGGATTCGGGGGATAAAAGTTGTTGTTTTTAGGCTTTTTTGGGCGTTCAAACCCATCAAATGCCTAAGTTTTCTTCTCTATTCATAGAGCTTTTGATCCTACTGAGCAATATTTGTGGCTATCAATCTCTCTCTCAAAATAATGACGAGGTTTATGCGAAACCCTTCCCTTTGGGATTTGTTTTGCTGCCGGCGGTAAGGAAGTGCGTTTTATCGCTACCAATGTCATAAAGGGTGTAATTCAAGCCAGCTCCAATTCCAATCACGCTTCGCTTGGGAACTTCCTGTTGTTGTTCACGTTTACCGTTCAGATCCTTTACTTGTGAATTGATCCCTCCTCCAGTCAGTTCAAGATGAAATTGTTTAGTACTGCGCGCTGTGAACAGTCTGTTCACATTGAGACGGGTGAGTCGATCAAGGAGGATCAGTGGAGATGTTTCAGATGTGAGGTTGTCAGCCACGTCTGAAGAGCTCCCATGAATGAGTGCACAGTCAAGTTCAATGAAGCCAAATTGCAGTGATGCCAGCCATTTCAGGTGAGAAGGATTAACCGTATTCAGCAGTGCGCTGACTGCGTCTTCACCTTGGCTGAGCCGCAGAGCATCAGCTTTGCGTTCACCACGAAACCCACGCTCTGCAAGTAGTTGCTCTTCCCACCAGCCATAGATGCAATCTGGTTTTAAATCGCCGCGATGGGGATTCCTTAGTCGATCCAACAGTGCGTCACAGTTGCGTTCGGGCCCGACGAGGTCTCCAAGGACAAATAAGGCTGTAACTCCACGAGTCTTCTTTAGATCCCGTTGAATTAGGTCATAGGTCTCGAGATCTCCGCGTAGACCACTTACTAGTGCCCATCTTTCAATCATCGTTCACACACATGACTTGCATCTTCGGCCTGCTCGGCGAATTCAAACCCATGACTCAGTCGCCATGCGAAGACTTTCGGTAGCCCCGCCTCGACAATCGCTTGACACGTTCGACCAACGTCATAGGCCACCTCTTTTATCTCAACTTCATCAGTTGCATCGTTGTGAATTACATAGGTGGCATTTGTACTTCCATGACGTGGCTCGCCCACTGATCCAGCATTGACGATTTTGCGCATCGGCAGGGTTAGTTCTTCACCCTGATCGTTGCCATGGTCGGCGTTTTGTAAACGCACACGAATAGATCCATCTCTCAATTCACGTACATAAGGCTGGTGAGTATGCCCGCAAAACAGGATATCGGCACCCGCTGTTTCTACTCGCTCGAGAGCTGCAAATGCATCCATGTCCGGAAGAAGATACTCATGCTGACTGTTGGGACTGCCATGCACGAAGAGGAGTCGATCACGACGTAATGATGTTGGGAGGCTGGCCAAAAAACTTTTGTTTTCGTCCGTTAGCTGATCATCTGTCCATTGGTGGGCCAGGTGCCCACGTCTTTCTGCTAGCTGAGAAGGGTAGCTGCACTCGCAGGCATTAAGACCATCGATGATATCTTCATCCCAGCAGCCCTGGCAGGTTGCTATACCACGCTTTCGTATCAGCTCAACTACTTCGTTGGGCTGGGGGCCATAGCCCACTAGATCACCAAGACAGGTAATGGTGTCAATCCCTTGCCTATCAATGTCATTCAAGACAGCTTCCGCTGCAGGGAGATTGGCGTGTAGACAGGAGATAATTGCGTGATTCATGGCGATTAAGTTGAGGGAATAGCTTCTTTTTGTCGATCCCTAAGAGGCATTTGATGCATCTCAAGTACGGCATCGTTTAGTAGGCAGAGGTCGATCGTTGATTGAATACGTAAGCCATCAAGATGTTTTCCTTGCACGACAAGCTCAGACAAGCTGGCAGGCCTGCCATTTGGAGCTGAAATTTCTTCAAGTGGAATGAACTGTGAGCTTTCTTGACTCACGATCCAGTTGAAGAACATAGAGCGCCCATCTGGCAAGTTCATCAAGGCCTTAGCTCGATAGACGTCGCCATATGCTCCGTTCACTAGCTCGAACCACAAGGTATTCAGACTGGGTGGATCCCAGACGCTGGCATTAAGACTGAGGCTGAAAGATTCAAGTTTTTTGAATTCCAATGTGTCTTTGTTTGGTAATTCAGGATCCCGACCAAAGTGGAGATGCCTGTCAGGATGAAGTTGCAAGGCTTCAAGCTGATTTTTGACGCGAGGATCCATACCCATTAGGCCTGCCTGCTGAGGAGACTGGAACTGGGGGAGCTCAATCAATGTGAGCAGGTCACCTTGTTGCGATCTGGAGGCATGATGGGAATCCGATAGATCTATTAGTTCAGGGAATTGATCCTTGAGAAATGTCTTATCGATTCCTGAGTCAGACACCTGCTCTAGCCCGTTAGAGGGATAGCCATCTAGTCGTAAATATCCGCATTTGCCTTGATGGCTTCGCATTGTTTTGAGTATCCAGCTGGTTTTGCCGCAGCCTGGCGAACCCGAGATCAGCCATGTCTGGTTCATTCTTTAGACAATGACAATCGCCCTACGAAAATATCAGAAGATGAGAACGATAACCATTTTCATCATGTAACCCTGATTTTCTCTTCTTCCATTTCTGCCATTTCTCTAGTTTGGATAAAGTTTGGATAGAAATTTCTGATTCGCTGAGATCGGTTGCTATCACCTAAAGGGAACTTTTCATTAGCCAGTAGTTTATCTCAGTCATAGCAAGGGATTTGCGAGAATTGCAGTGTGTGAATCTTGTGTGAACTTTTGGAAAATGAGCAGTTCTTAAGCCTGCCTTTATTCTGCCTCAGAAAAGCTTTGAAGATGCAGAATTGAGACCTTCCTATGAATAGTTGTGGATCAATTCTCCACTTATTTCTAGTTTGTAATGCCTGAAATTAAGCGTCAGCACCAAAAGTAATGGCTTGTAGTTGAGCTTGTGTAAGAGTCCCACCGGTAAAAACAGCTTCTAAGGTTCCAGCGGCGTAGATACCGATACCGCTCCATGTCTCACCAAAAGGAGTCGTATGTGTAGCTGAGCCAAAGGTTAATTGAGCTGTAGTTGCACCCTGGATATAGATTTGATCATTAGCATCCAGTTTGCCAATGTTGTCAGCTTTTTCCCCATTAGGACTATTACCTGCTTTGGTATAGATCCAGTTGTAAGCCAACTGATCACTTTTTAGATAAAGCTTGTCAGCCTCTCCATCATTGGAATCTTGGAAAGTGTTGGTACCAAAGCCGCCATACAGAGTGTCACTTCCTGATCCGCCGGTAAGAGTGTCTTTGCCATTTCCTGCTCTAAGAACATCATCACCTGCTTCTCCTTTTAAATCATCAGCACCACGAAATCCAGTAAGAGTATCGTCTCCTAATCCTCCGCTTAAAGTATCATTGCCAAACGAATCTCCAGATTCACCTTCTAAATTATCATTACTTGCTGTTCCTACAATTGATTTATTGTTTGCACTCTTTGTTGTAGTTAGATATTTACCATCAGGAAGCTGAGTTGCAAATCCATATATTGGGTTTGCAATTAAATTATAAAGTGAAGTGTCATTTAATTTAAACAAATAAGGAGTATTCAGTCTCCATTCATGTTTAATTTGATCTATTCGTCCATTATAACTTTGACCACCTAATAGAGATGTCAACCCCCAATAGATATATTCTTGTGTTTGGCAATCATAATTACAGGTTTTGTCGTAATACGTGTACCATGCACTCTCTGGATAACTTGAAGGAACATCCTCAAAGTACCCACCTCTTGCAATATCCATTGAGTTAGCAAGTTCAGAGCCTTTGGTTGCACCAAATACTGAAGGATAAGTTTTTGCATAGCCTTTGAAAGTTATTAGGTGCAATATTTCTTCTATAGAGGCGTCAAAACCTCCGCTTTCACTTGATCCAGCTGGTCTAATTTCATAATTATAAAGTGTTTGATAATTACCACCTACTTGGTTACGGAAAATATTCTCTACAACTAGAAAATCATTTTCGTACGCCTCTTCAGAGGCGAATAATGCTAAAACTGCTTTTTCATTTTTTAGTGTAGATGCGACTACCTGATTATCTACAATTCCATCTTCATTATTATCTAGATACTCACTTAATATTGCTTTAGTGTGATTTAAATTCTCACTAGTTACGCCCGTAGTCGCAACAATTGTAGTACCAAATACATCGAGAACTTGATTGAAATAGCTCTTAAGAATTGAAACTTCATTTGATGTATACGCACTACTCATGAATTTCTCTTATGGAGTCGAAACCATACTGATAATTGTTTTGAGTGGTTAGTGGTTTCGATTTATTTTGGAACTTTAAGTCATCAACAAACCAATTCCAGATTCTGTTATTCGCTTTTGGCAAAAGCAGTTTCAAAAGATTAGAGAAATGATTGTTAGACCTCCTAGTAAATAGAAAAGGACTTGTTGTTGTTGTTTGAGTGATTGGTGTGAATTTTGTGTGAATGGATTTTTCAAATTCCTTGTAATCGCTTTCCACTACTGAAATGCCGCTTTTCATTAGCCAGTAAGAAATGTCAGTCATGTCAAGGGGTTTGGGCGAAAATGGACGGTTTGAGTCAAGCTTGGGTAAAACCTCTCTCTCAGTATCTCTACTTACTAGCATTTTGACCTCTTTCGATATAGATCTCAATTGCATGCTTCACACGACTCCTAATTTCATGGCTCCCTTAACCTTCCTGACTATTGCATCATCAATATCGTTGTCCGTTTGAAGGGCTAACCACTCCAAAGCAGAAACGATCCAAGCCTTCATTTGTTTCTTAAATAGTTTTTTAAGGGTTAAGAACAGCATGGGCTTGAATAATAAAAAAAGTAATCCTGTAATACCTGTCATTCTTAGAGCCTCATTAATTAAAAAGCTAGTTGTTTTGTCTGCTAGTGATTTATTAGTTCTAGATGGTTCTTAATGAAAGTCTGAGTAAATCTCGATAATTAGCCGTGAGTGCTTCCTATCACTCAAATACCTCTTTTGATTAGCCAATACTTAATTTCAGTACTCTTCTAAATTATAAACCACCTAAGAAGATTGATTATCTTGCCTTGTTTTGGTGGATTTTTGCTTCTACATTGCTATGCCTAATACTTTGGGTACCTGACTTAATGATTAGAGTTAGAATTAGAGATTGCCTTTAAGCTCAAATTTATTATTAGTGAGGTAAATAAGATAAATTTCCTGCTATTGAAATTCTTGGCTCCTTTGTTTCATAGAATGGATAAACACAATGTCTTAATTTTGCAGGGAAGAAAACCATGTAACCTTCATATTTCGGTGATAAATGATAAGATAATTGCCTAATAGAACCAAGCATATCAGTATACTCAAATTCAAAAGTTCCAACCTTTATACATTTCTCACTCATATTGCAAAACTGTGCTAATTGTTTCTGCTCTTCCCAGGAATAAGGAATCTTCATCCAAATGGCAAATGAGTAAACACCACTGTGATCATGATAAGGGTTAAATTCAGCCTGATATTGATAATTAACCCAAAATTGATTTAATGAAATTTTAGGATTTGGCCCTAATAATGTGTTCTGAGAAACAGGATCGTTCTCGCTGTAATTATTCTCCCGATAATATTGTACCAAAGGCAAACAAACTGATTTATAAAAATACGAATCCTTATCGTCAAGCAAAAGGCTTTCAGAAATATTACCTGCTAATTGTTTATTGAAATTTATATTTTTAGATTTAGCAATATCAATTATATTCCATAAATAATCTATAATTATTTTATCCAGCTTCACTTGCAAAACAGGAATAAGTGGCGGATATATTTTTTTAACTTCCATTATTAATTTAGAATTACTTAAAAAAACTCTTATTAAAATACAACCGGTTACCTAAGCATTACCTAAACATCTTATTCTGTTGTAATATACCCCTTCAAAACAACTACTGTTATTGACTTTTAGGGGTATGAGGGTTAGAGATATCACCTTACAACGTCCCGATAGACCTTCCCTAAGTTTTTCCCAACCTTGAAGAACCTTCTCAAGAATTCCAAATCGAGAGTGTCGACAGTTGTAGTTAGTTGACTAGTCCACGAGTCTTAGAACTTAATCAGCAAACATTCCATCTACTGATAGTTCTCTTCTTATCTCTAGCGATGGATATTGCCTGTAATACAAGACCATTCCACCAGTCAGAGCAAGTGAAACCATTATCCAAGCAATTAAAGATCTCTTTTTACTAGGAGCCTTTTTTTGCATTGTCCTTGGTTTGGTTTGCATCTCAGGGAAACAACTAGTCACTTGGATTAGATCCCAGATCTCATCTTGGTCATAAGAAAACAAGTCTTTTCCTGGGACTCCACTCCCTTCTTGTAACCCCTCGGCTTTCATCTTTGCCCTTATTAATGCTTTTCTCTCAGCACTAGACATCGCCTTGAAGCGTTCTTTCCTTTTTTCATTGCTCTCTTGAACTGCCATATCGACTTTTTATTACGAATCTTTCATTAGATCTGGTTTCCATAAATACCTGCGTAGTTGAATCTTTAATTCGTGATTTATAAAGACACCTTCGCTTTTCAATAAATCTATTTGGACCCAGTCAGTTCCCTCTCGACCAATACTCATTGATACTTCCCCTTTGGTATTAATGACTCGATGCCAATGGATTTTTGAAGGCAAGCGTAATCTCTTTAAGGACCATCCAATTTGCCATGCACACCCATATGCACCAATTAATTCAGCTATTTGATCATAGGTAGCGACTTGACCAAATGGTATAGGTGAAACCGTTTCATATTCCCGCAACTCAAAAGACTTTTTCATGGTCATTTCATTAGGTCTCCCAGTCGACACCATCGTCATCTTGGTCACATTCATAATTCAGTAGAGGGTTCTCATCTTTTTCTTTTTTCTCTTCTTTATTGGGGAGTAACTTTTCTTCTTCCATTTTCACCTATTCATCAATCATTACTTATTCAAGAATAATGGTGTGAATCGATTTTATAAATCTCTTATAATTTCTTTGAGTCATTGGAAGACCGCTTTTCATTAGCCAATAGGAGATGTTATTCACAGCAAGGGATTTGGGCGAATCACAGGGTGTGAATTTGCTTTGTATCTGTTGAGTATTAATTTTCAAATCAATTATGCTTGATTTCAATAAGGAGAATAAGTGGGAAAGATGACTAAAAGTAGCCGCATCTTATTTCTTAGAAAAATCCGAGGATTAGTACGATTTTTTGTTAGATTTTGCGCAATATTTTTTCTTTATAATGGTGTTATATGGTTGGTTAAAGTTGCTTCTCTTTTATCCGAAGAATCAATCGAAAAAATAATTCCAAAGCTAGGTTCTTTTATTTTCTCGTTAATTTGGCTGTCTTTTTTTTCTTATATTTCTCCTAAGGGGCTTAATCGTAAGTTACAAGCAAATAATCTTTCAATAACTATATTCTTAACGTCTTTTCTTTCTTATTTAGTATCAATCTCGCTTTATTCTTATGAGAGTATCTTTGGACCATATTCATTTATTGGGGCAGGTACTTTCCTTTATTTTTTGATGGTTGGATTTGGTGTAATTCAGATTAAGTCGAATCTACCAAGAATTCCAAAAGCTAATTCAATGCAGAATTCATTTAGGAGTAATAGAAAGAATACCTGCCCTCAAAAAGATTCATTTGAAGAAGATAAAAAGCTTCCTTGGAAAAAATCTATTTTTGGAAGAGCAATTTGTTATGTAGTTAAATTAAGATACTTAATTATTATTTTAAACCTAGTTTTTATAGCTACTAACTTGTATGGTGTTAAATTATTTGATGGGACAGCTAAATATAATTTTTATGATTATAAAGGCACACATCTTTATTATCTTGATGGTGGGGGGAAGGGTATACCAGGGAAAAACTTTTCTGAAAGTATTGTTCCAGAAATCTATGGTGCGGATATATGTCATCGATTCTCACTTCCTTTAGGCACTGAATATTATTTGATCAAATGTTATTATCTTGGCGATAGTATTAGAACACAGGAATTCGAATTTTGGAAGGGTATTCGTATTTCCAAAGAGAAGGTTCAAATAAATGGGAGAATGAAATATCTACGCAAATCTAAGAAATCTATAGTTCCAAATGAAATATGGAAAAAACTAGAATTTAACCTTGGAATAAAACCTTTGCCTAGATCATGGATTAAAGCAAGAGTTTTAAAGACAAACATCACCATTATTTCTGGTTTTATTTCTTTATTTATACTTATAGTTCTTTCACCAGTGATTTTAATTAGAGATTTTATCTTTATCTTAAAGAAAAGGATTATAAATTAATAAATGCTATAATTATGACATTTCACAATAATGAAAATGTCTTTAAGGGTTAGGCAGATTGCCTTGCTCATATCTTTGTTGTGTAGTTGGTTTGTGTATGAAAAATTATTTGACAAAATTATTGGACTCAACTGTACCTATCAAGGTGAAAAGGTGAATCCATATGCAAGAATTTACTTTTCTATTGGATCAGGAGAAAGCTATTCATGTAGCCTAGGCAAGAGAATATGCACTTTAAACCCTCAAGAATTAATTGAAACATCTGGAGCAGAAAAAACTATTACACAAATAAAAAAATCTACAATTAATAAATTTATTTACGAAGCTCATATTATTTCGAATACATATAATCAGAATTTATCTGATATTGGCTTAACCGATATAAAATTCAAGGTTGACCTTTCAACAATGAATGCTCAAAGAACACTCTTTATGAAGGGAAGAGGTCTATTTACAATTGATAAAATATTGCCTGGGAAATGTAAAAAAGTATTTGAAACTCGAAAATTTATCTTTTCCAACAATGCTTATTTTTAAGACTTGCTAGAATGATCCTTTTATGGAAAATATTAAATTTATAAGATACAGATCGAATTTTTTGAAGAAGCTCAAGTTAAATAGATATCTTTACTCTTTAAGCAAGACTTTTCGTAATCACGGCGTCTAGGAAAGCCTTATTTAAATCTTCTAAATTGTCATTGGACCATTCCACTAGAGCAGTTCTCATTGCACAAGATCCATGCCTATATGCCTTTGTCATTTCTAAACCTGTTAAATCATGATTACCTAATAGGATTTGGAAGACTAGTTCGGGAGAGCTATGAGGGAGTTTCTCGAGATATGTAGCTAGTTCTTGCAATCCACCTTCTTTAGAAATCCCTTTCTTCTTAAGGTGTAATTCAAATAATTTCTTGGCGACTTCACCATAGTTTTTGGCTCCCTCATCAGTAAAAATCTTTCCTATGCCTTTTTTTTCATTCGTAGGATTCTGATCTAGATTAAGATGTTTTTCTATTCTTGCTAGCCTTTCCTCAAGTATATTATTCGTAGATGATGATTGAATATTGGACAGTTTTTCAATCACAAATGCCGATAATGTTTTTCCCTCCTTCATTGCTTCAGACTTGATCTTTACAAGTAACTCTGGATCAATGTTGATATTCAGCTGAGTTCTTTCTTGCACCATGTCTATACTTCATTTATATCAATACTACCTTTTTTAAAATAGTTTCGTCACTGACTATTGCGACTAGGCTATCTAGATTGACTAGTTCTATAGTATTGATTGCACCTCTTTTTTTGGTAAATAACTTCTTTTCGTTTGAAATCATAGGAGTTTGGGCAAAGTTTCAGTAATTCTGGATGATTCGCTGAGACTGCTCGTTAGCAATCCAATGAACCGTTTAAGTAAAACTTTTGATATAAAAGTTTTACTATTGCTGTATAAACTTAGGCATCGACTTAAGCCTATATAGGCCTTTGAGAAATCTCACAAAACCTAATTTTAAAGAAATAGCTAAGGAAGGCGCTTTCGTTTACTGCTATTTGAGATCAAACACTCTAACTCCTTATTACGTAGGTATAGCAATAGATCCGAATCGGCCAATAAGTAAAAGTCATTCTTGTGCTGTTCCAAGAGATAGAGCGCGAATTCGAATATTGCGTTCTGGATTGACTTTGGAAGAGGCACAAGATTGGGAGGTCTTTTATATAGCTCATTACGGCAGGAAAGATCTTGGGACGGGGATCCTCCGCAATATGACTGAAGGAGGAGAAGGAAGAACCGGTGGGTCTGATATGGCCGCTGCAGCTAAGAAATTTGGATATGAATACGATGAATGGAAAAATCTTTCCTGTGCTAGGCGAGCGGCCATAGCTGCTCGTTATCGATATGGTTTTAGGGGAAAGTTTTTAAGGGTTAAAACCGGTGACTTGCTTGCATCAAAAATGGCAGAAAAATATGGTTTAACTATTGAGAAGTGGAATTCCTTGAGTAGAGATCAAAAAAATCGTTTTACGAAACGATTTAAAGCTGGAAGACAAGGAGATGAATTATTCCGAGAATCAATATCTTGTACAGAGAGAGGAAAACGTAGTGGAACAACAAGAGCCAATCAAGCAATTTCAAAATATGGAATTTCCATGGAAGAGTACAAAAATTGGGACCCAAAAAAGAAGACTTTAATTGCTGCTCGATATGCTTCCGGCAAACGTGGAGAAGCGCTCTTAGATGATCAAGATGGAAATTATTTTAGGCTTGAGAAATCTGCTCAAGATATAGGAATTGATCCAATAGTTTGGCAAAAACTTTCACGTAAAGAGCGTCAACGACTAAAAGCTCGATTTCGAGCAGGTAAGTTTGGAGATGAACTGTTTGCGCTGAAAGATTCAAGTCACCAACCTGAACAGGTGGCTGCAAAATATGGAAAGACTTTGTCTCAATGGAATGCTTTGACGACTTCTGAAAGAAGGCGAGAGTGGGAGCGTTATCGCACAAAGATAGTCAAGTCAGAGGAATTTGGAATCTCTCTAGATGAATACGCCGCAATGTCAGTGCAAGAAAGAAAGTCCTTTATGACTATGAAGCGATCTGCTCAGAAAATGGGAATAGATTTTGGATTTTGGAGATCTTTAGACCGCAAAGTTAGACAGAGAATTCATGCTAGATATAAGAGAGGAATGAGGGGAGATTCGCTTATACATAATTGTTAATACCTCGAGTGCTAAGTAAAACATTTGAGGGACGGTTCAACTATGCCTGGATATAACGATGGAATATGTAGTGAATGCGTTAAAAAGTAGTAGTGTGGGTTATTTATTTGTTATTGGTTATCTTGCTGGCTTAGCCAATTTGCCAGTTCTTTTTACGACTTGGTTGATGAGTAATTTCTTCTTTGAAAATTCTTTACCATGCCTTGCCAACATCATTCTTTGATGGATCGCAACCAAAGATCAAAAATGAATTAGACTGCTTGCAGGTAGTTTTTAAATTATTCTGATCAGGCTTTTTGATTGACCAAGCTTTTTTATTAAATTCAGGAAAGTTAAGCATAAGAGATTCAGTGAAATTTTGTGGAGGGATCATAGAATTATCATTTGTTTTAGGAAGTGTCACCCTTAGAGATGGCATGAAGGTATTACTGCTAATTGCGGAGATATCAAGACATGATGATTTTGACGCCTTTTCAGATGTAATTTGAACTCCAGTAGATGGATCAATGAATTCATAAAATTTGAATGTATTAATTATTTTTTGATTCTTTACCAAGGTTCCAAAATCTGGATTTTCGTTGAATTCCAATCTTCCAAGGATCCAGCATGAACGAATCAAGTGAACAAGTCGGCTCTTTGCTCGGTTAGTATTTATAGCTGCACCTGCTAAACCAGCAGATAAGCTAAGTGTAAGTAACCACCAAATACATGCAGCTCCATAAATAAATATTTTTTGGGTAATTGAATATGAAATAAGACTCCATTTTCGTAGAGCCCTTTGACTACCGAAAATAGAGAAGATAATTGCAAGCACTAAAATGAATGAAATAATTAAACCAATAAATTTACCTGTCATTCCTAAAATTAATTTAAATATCAAAGGGAAAAGAATGAATGCTATAAAAAATAGAAATGGAGAAAAGATCCCTAATAATATATATATTATTATTTTGTATCTTCTTGTGTGTGAGGATGACATGAGTCGTATTGAGGTGTAGTCATTATATCGTTGTGAATATTGCAAGCTAGATCACATTCGGTGAGTTTTGGGTTCGCAAGACTTTCAAGAATTCTTGCCATGTCTATTGCTGAAAGTTCTCCATTGCTAGACCATTTAAGTGTGGTTTTACGTTGAGTATAGATGTTCTCCTTTGTTCCTGTAATTAAGTTATCTCTTTTTTCTAGATCTTCTAAATACGATTTTGCGGAATGCAGGTCACTTGAAAAGATGCAACGGTGTTTTGAGCAAGAACGAAAGATTCGACCAGCATCACTGTGAAAGCATGTAATTGAACCGCCTTCAGATGTTATAAATAAAGGGCTTTGGCTTATCATTGTTTCACCTCTTTTTTTAGATGTACTTCGATACATTGAGTTAAGCAATGTATACCTTCATCACTTAGAGAACAGGCGCTAATACATTCAAAATATTCGTCAATAGCATCATGTTCGATATCAAGTTTATGTATTGAACTAAAGTTCTTTTCTGTCATAATTTGCACCTCTTAAATTAGTTGATCAAATTAGAATTGATTGAATTTTATGAGTATTTATTTATTTATTTTTATCCTTAATTAATGAATAGAATAAATAGTAAATCAGGCTTTTTTTAGAAGAAAACTAACCTTTCTTTACTACAAAGTAAGAAAGGTCAGTTTTGTTTTTTGTAGAAGCTTTTATGTGTTTATAGGCAGCACCAAATTTCTTAACTTGTTAAATATTCTCAGCGAACGGTTCAGGTTTTAATCAATGCTGGTGAGATCTTCGATTTCCGTTTTTTTAGGTAGGCTAACTGCTTTCCCTTCTCTTCTTGGATCGGCTGCACCGTGCCAAGTACCTTCATGCCATTTGATTACGGCTAGTCCACTACTAAAAGAACTGTATTTAATTTGATGACCAAGATCTTTTAGCCGTTTGAGGATATTGTCACTGCCCTTTGACCAAACGCCACTTTTTTCAAGCACTGTGTAATGAGGTCGGACTGATAGCAATTTTTCGCTAACTACTTCTTTGGGTGAAAGTTGTAAATCTAGAGCCCCAATTAATGCATTAGTTATGTAATGGGGAATAAGCCAGCCACCTGGTGAACCAATTGCCAAAACAGGACGTTGATTACGAAAAACTATGACCGGAGACATTGAACTCATAGGACGTTTGTTTGGCTTAATTCGATTGGCAATTGGTTTACCTGAGACGTTTGATAAAAAGGAGAAGTCAGTGAGTTGGTTATTTAAGATCATTCCTCCAGATACATGCCTACTCCCAAAGACGCTTTCAACTGAACTTGTGTAGGAAGCGACATTGCCATCCAAATCAACTACTACAAGGTGAGTAGTGCCTCCACCGGCTGTTCGCGGCTGACTTGCTAAATTTAATGATTCACTACCTTTTGGGTCTCCTGGTAAAGGGTGAAATTTTGTAGTTTTGAGCTTTATAACGTTTGCTCGTTTTTCAATATATTCGTCTTCTAATAACCCATCAAGAGGCACTGGCCAATCAATAGGATCGCCTATCCAGTGAGAACGATCAGCATCTGCAAATCTCATAGATTCTGCTAGAAGATGCCAACGGTTGAATTTTGTTTCTGGCCAACTTCTCTTTGAAAGAAGCTCATATGTTCCAAGAGCTTGTAATAAAGCAACTCCACCACCACTTGGTGGAGGGAAAGAACAGATTTTCCAAGACTTGTATTTCCGACAAATAGGCTTACGCGTTTGAACTTTATAATTTGCTAAATCATCATGAGTGATGGTTTGTACTGTTTTGTCGAAGCCCTGACGCAATTTTAGATCATTAATAAGTGCATTAGCTATTTCCCCACGATAAAATTCCTTAGCACCTCCTTTAGCAAGAGTATTTAAGGTTGAGGCTAATTTCTGATTGCGAAATAGAATCTTGTCCGAGGGTAGAGAACCATTAGGTAGGTAGAGCGATTTAAAATTGCGACTATGGTTAATTCCTAATCTCTTTGCTAAAGAAATTGATCTAAGGAAGCGAGGACTTGGAATGAACCCCTCCTTGGCAAGATCAATACTTTTTGTAAAATTAGCTGCCCAAGGTAACCGTCCAAATCGTTTGTGGCCTTCCCAAAGCAAGGCGGTTGTACCAGGAACTCCTATAGCTGAGAGACTTTTAGTTGCCTGCAGCCATGGAACTGCTTTCCCATCAGATGTTATCCACATATCTTCTTCGACTTGAGCTGAGGCAGTTTCTCTGCCATCAAGTGCGAGTAAAGATTTTTTGGCCTGGTCCCAATACAAGAGGAAAGAACCACCTCCTAAGCCTGAACTTTGTGGTTCAACAACAGCAAGCACTGTTTGGGCTGTGATCACAGCATCCATGGCGGTACCGCCTTTCTCTAAAGCCTTAAGAGCTGCATCACTTGCTAATGGATTTGCAGTCACAACTACAGCTTGTCCGATAGCACTTGAAACTCTGTTTTTTTTTGCATCAACATTCTCTGGAGCGCTCCAGTTAACTTGAGCAATTAGTGGTAGAGGAAGTGAGAAAAGAAGAGCCAGCTTGAATTGTGTATACTTTTTCAATGCAAGTTTGAATAAAGTTTGAATAGAAATGCACGCTTGTCTAAAAATTATTTTTACTCAATAGAAAGTTCCCTTGAGCTTATATGAGATGTAGCTCATATAAGGAATTTGGAATAGAGATTTTAGTTTTAAAGTATTTTTGATGATCAACCAACTTAAGAGACTTCGGCTAATAAATAGCAGAATGGCTAAACAAGCTAGTGCAACGCATATAGGACAGTGTGGAAATCCCATGATTAAGTGGCTCCCGAACGCCGTATTCTCTTTTTAGCTGGAATAAGCAATATGAATCGGTTCTAATTATGAATTAATTTTTAATTTTGAACGTTATTATAGGTTTATATAGCTTTCTTAGCTGGAATCACTGTTTTATGGATTAATGCTAGAAAAGCCCAGCAATTGTGAGAGTAACCTTTAACCCTTTTAGTGAGATCTCAGGAATAAATCAAAAATTAACATTGGATATCAAGCTATGAGGAATTCGCCAGGAGATAATTTGGTTGAATAAATTAATTATCAGAAACATTTTGGCTTCAAAGTCTTTAAAATAAAGTAATGCATAAGCCCTCGACTTTATTAACCAAAGGTTGAATGACTTAGGAGTAATATCTATTAAAAAAAAATTATTGAGCACTTACCATAGCTGGAATCATCTTCCCTCCATCTTGATCATCGTCGTCATCAAAAGTTCTAGCAATAAGCTCAAGTGTGATAAGAACTCCTATTGGATAAAAGCACCAAGCTATTGCTTTCCATATTGAAAAACTATCTACAGTTGCTTGAAGTTCAGGTAAAGACATAATACTAAATAGAAGGAAATTAAGGTAAATTTTGTGGAATTTGAGGAGCAAAAGCAATTATTTATTTGATCTTCTCCTTAGGATTCCTCTCCATAGAGAAGCCCCGATATAAAATAAAGCAGCGAATGAAGTCAAAGAAATGATTGAGTAGAAATTCATAACATCATCATAGAAATAATACCTAAATTAGATTAAAAGAAGAAAGTCAAAACTAATAAATAAAATAGATAATTAGCAATTAGATTCTTTTAGTTAAGACTTTAGTCTAACCACGTATTTAATTGAAAAAATAAGGTCTAAATTATTTTAAAAAAGGAAAATACCTTTTGATTGGAAAAAAATATGTATAGAGGGATTATGAAGATATTGATATTTAAATTCTAAGACAAGCATTGAAAATAGTAATGAGCTACTAAATAAAAATCCGACAAGTAAAAAATGTCTATTGTTAATAAACTTTTGGTTTGGAACAAAAATAGATTTTGCCATGAGAAATTGGATTTAAATGTAAATTTAGATAAAAAATAGAGTCAATTAGCTATATCCTACAACCAAGTTGTATTTGGCCTGAATCAACCAGTTGCCCAAGCCTTAACGCCGCAGCCTGTTCACATCTTGAGAAATTCAATTGATTAATTGCTACCCATTGTAATTCCTCTTGGGTGACAATTCCGCTTGAGATGCTGGATAGAAATAATTTGCCCATAGCCATTCTTAGAGACCTTAATAAGAAAAAGTTGTAGATCTTTTGTAGATTTTCTTGATCATTTGTTTTAAGGGCTTGAAAGGATTTAATTCCATGTCTTAAATGACTCCAGGGATGATTTGTCCAGTAAAAATGTAGGCACCAATCGCAGCAAGTATGCCGATCATTGCCCATCTACCGTTTTGAAGTTCAGCTTTTTCGTTCATTGTTTTGTTGATAGTTTAGTGAGAGATTTGTTAAACAACACCAGGAATAATTTGACCTGTAGTTAGGTATGCGCCTACTGCAGCAAAGAAGCCCAACATTGCAGCCCATCCATTGATGCGCTCAGCAATAACCTTTTCAGGTTCAACCGGTGTGCCTTGAGAAAACTGTTTCATGATTCGAAGGATTGAATAGTGCCTTAAAGAGGGAAGAGACCGCGTTGATCGATCTGTAAAGAACTATAACATATTTGTTACGGAATGTGACGGTTCGGCTTGCCGTATTTGCATAAATAATAAGTTATTTTCTCTTAATCCCTGTGATTGGAGTGATTTATAAAATAAATGGTTTTAAATTTTGCTAGTAATTTTTATTTTCTTGTTAATTTAAAATACTAATATTTGCCTATACTTATAAATAATACTTGCATATTCTTGCCTTTTTTCTATTTAACCACACATATCGCCATAGATTTGTTCTAAAACTATAGAAATATCTAGAGTAGTTCATGTGCATTGTAAGTAGTTTAATTTTGATTGAAATTTCGTGGAGTCTCTAAATATAATTTACCGGTTTCTCGACTACGACCCTTAAATAAGCTTTTAAGTCTTTAATACCCAGTTCAAATTACTTTCAAATAAGAAGCTTTATCTCTAAAGCTGCTTTTATTTTGTATCATAAAGACTTAGAAATTTGAGAAGAAAAAGGATCAAAAATCAGGAAAGAGTCCTTCGCTCTTAAAGAACCAAGGTATGACTTTAAGGAATAACCACATATAAAATGCACCTTCAATTATTCCAAAGATATACAAAGTATAGTTGGAAAGCTCCAGTTGCTTTTGAGCACTTTCAATAAATGATTTGTGCCATTCAATAATTTTCTTCATTAGGGTTGCAGTCCTTTTTAGGTTTTTTGCAGCTTTCTTTCTAATGGTTTCGATTCTGATTTTGCCAATGAATAAAAGAACTAACCAAAAAAATGAAAGAGGGTCAGCAGATAATTAAGTATGTAGAAGTAATTTTTAGAAGCTAAGCAAGAAAAAGCAAATGAGCTTCATCTTCATTAACCAACTCCTGGAATATCAAATGGGAGTGCATTTTCTATTGCGACCAAATACTTTTGAATTGCTGGACTCCGCAAAAGGGCTAAAGGTACGATAATATTCAGCCCTACCCAGGCAGTGCCAATGATTGCGCCCCATTTGCTGCCTTTCCTTAGAAGACTTTTGTTTAGTTTCTCTTTGGTCATTTGATAAAGCTCAAAGTAATTAGAACTCTAAGCGGCTATAACAAGCTTCGCTTAGGTACCTTATTAATAACAAAGCCAAAATGGATTTCAGCGATTCATTTGTGTAAAGCTAACTTATGCATTCACCCAAAATAAAACCGAAGGAATGAATTTAACCAAGTTTCTACTTATAGATTTCGCTTTGATAATTTTAGGACTGATTTTCTTTTTGTCCTTTCAAGCTGGCCAAGCCAAAGCATTTCTTTCAGGAATTTCCCAAGGCAATGAATTAGCCAATCAAACTTCTATAAATCTTCCTGTTCAGCAAGAATTGCTAGATCTTGAGAAAATTGCTCGTAAAAATGGCAGTGGAATTGCATTTGACTCTTTAGTTGGGCGTTGGAAATTTATTTCGGTATGGAAGGAAGGAACTGATAAGGAAAATTTGATAGCCAGTAAATTACTTCGGCTTTTTGATGCAAGCTTAGAGCTAAAGAAAAAAGAATTTAATCAGTTTGGGATTGCTAATTCTATTCAATTTGGATTGCTATCACTACGATTTACTGGTGCTGGAAGCTTAAAAGGGAATCAACCATTGTTACCTTTCTTTTTTGAAGTTATAGAGCTTAAATTAGGTTCAAATGTTGTATTTAGTAGGTTATTAGAAATCCCAGATGAAAAGGATAGGCCTTTTTTTGCATTGATCTCAATGGAAGAAAAAGGTTATTGGTTGTCAGCTAGAGGCCGAGGTGGTGGACTCGCACTTTGGATTAATGGCTCAAAAACTTAGACTAAGCTCATAATATTTTGCAGATCTTAGTCATACTTATCTCTTCACTAATAGTATTTGATTTATTGACTAGCTATATTTTATAATAACAATTGATCTAAGCAAAAGTCAAACTAAAACATTACTCATCTAGCCTTTTAGGTTTTGGCTAATTAGTCCTTTCTACCTTTAAGTATTAGCAAAAGAGGTAAGCCTACTGTAAACACAATTCCAATAGAGATAATCGAGAGACCAAGTGGAGATGATGGATCCACTCCATTTGATGGGTTTGCGACGGCAAACGCATATAAAAGCATGATTTTTACATATAATGAAATCAAAATTACTAATTATAATGATATTTATTTCATTGCAGCAATTTTTGAATAATTTTGTAATGTTTTTCTTAGATTAATTATTTATCCATTTTGCTAGTGCTTTCTTGGGGTTTTTAATTTCCTCAATAGATGTATAGAAATAATCCTCCCAATTAGAAGCAGGCAATCCAGCAAAAAGCATCAAATTCAGAGGATAATCTTCTGAATCTGTGCATTTTCTGAAGTCGTCACGAAAGAGAAACGTCGGCTTACCTAAAGCAATTGCGGCACCAAGTTCAACCATCACACCTTCATCTGGTGGTGTGCCATTTACGATGGCAAAGATGGCATCAGAATTTTTGACATCTTGCAAATCAGACCTTGCTACTTTGTTCGCCCATCCCGGTTGGGAAAAATCAACTTGACTATTCCTTTGGAAGGGTTCCCAGACATTAGCTCCTAAAGTCTCTAGACAAGCAATGAATTCGGGTAGAAGTTTCTCTTTCCATTGTTTCGAGAAACCATATGGAGAAGCTAAATAGATTGTTTTCTTAGTCATTTAGACTTCCTCTCGAAACTAGATACAACTTCATATCTTCCTTGGCATTTTCTTTGTTCTCCCAAGGGAAAACAAGCCATTCATCTGTATTGGTTAATTCAATTGTATTCCACCATTTAGGTGTTACTTTGCTATACCAAACAAAAGTAGTTATATCTGGAACACCTAAAACCGTATTTAGTGTTTTTCCTGTTTCATAAATATCATCAACTACCAAGCAACCAGGCGTTAATTTATTTAGGTAAGGTATATTAAGTGAATGACTTAAAGCTACTGCTAAACAAAGCCCCCCTCTGGGGAAGCCATATACTCCAGAAAATTGCTTGTCTTTACATTCAATAGTAATCTTATTGATACAGGAGTTGAATTCTTCCCAGCTAAGTATTTTCATTTTTCAAACATAGTAGATATATCGATGTCTCCAACCTTTTTAAGCCACTGTTTATCTCGTCACAGTAGAAACTAAATCACTAGGGTAATTGAGGAAGAAATTGCTAGCCTTTTGTTATGGACTTAGAAATTGGCGTATTAGAGATGCTCCCATATGAAAAATTATTTAACTTGATATTGATCCCGATATAAAAGGTGTGCTTTGAAATTGATTGCTTGTTACCGCAACCCTGGTTTCGAATCTGTTGCCGATGGAGTGATGTCATTCTTTGATCGGCGTCATGACCTTCAACATAGTGGTATTGCATTCGGCAATGGTTCATCGTTAAGTGATGCCGAACCCGCGAAGGTTTCAACTGATATAAGCCTTATTTCAATTGATCGTTCAGATCCAGAGGCATTTGCTCTTTCAGAGGTAATAGTTCGCGGTGTTACTGCTGCTCTCAAGAAATATCTTCAAGATCGACCTTTATTTAGAGAGTGTTCTCCAGAGCAGTCTTTGTTTGTAATCCCAATTTTTAATATTCAACGCTATGGTCCCGGTGAGGGTTTTAAGCGTTGGCATTGTGATTGGACTATTAGTGATGAGGCAACTGAACCAGTTCATAGAGTCCTTGCATGGATTCTTTATTGCAATGATATTGACTCGGCTGGGACTGAGTTTTATTGGCAAAAACATCATGAATCAGCAGAGAGAGGGAAACTCGTAATTTTTCCTGCAGGTCCGTCTCATATTCATCGTGGGCGGGTGAATGATAAAGGGACTAAAACGATTGTTACTGGGTGGATTAATGCAGGTAGTAGAGAGGATTATCTTTTGCGTTTAGCGGCCTCTTGATGATTAGCTTAACCAGATAGGCCTCAAATCAAGATGCATAAGTTTTACTCCTAATTCATCAAATGCTGATTCTGCGACTTTTTAGTGAAGTATTGCCCTTGCTTGCAGTTGGTTATTTGATTGGTCGTTTTAAACCGGGATTGTCATCGCAAATAGCCCCACCACTTATTAATTTTGGAGTTCCGATTGGTTTGCTGGGTCTTCTTTTAAAGAGTGGGTTGGATTGGCTACTCTTTCAGGCTTTGGCTATGGCCTTGCTTGCTATTGGATTGCTGATAGCAGTAATTAGGATTCTCCCCAACCTTAGAAGACATTTTGGCAGTCGAATTTTGCTGTTGAGTAGCGTTTTTGGAAATTCTGGCTATTTCGGAATACCTGTTTCATTAGCTCTTCTCCCAAGCCAGTCACTCAGTTTCAGTATTGGTTATGACCTGGGCGCGACGTTGCTTATATGGAGCTTAGGTCCGATGCTTTTAGCAAATTCCTCATTCGAATTTACAGGAGTATCTCCTTGGAAAAATCTTTTCAATATTCTTATTAGTAGTCCTGCGAGTAAGGGATTGGTTGGTGCAGTGCTTATTCAGTGGACTCCATGGAGCGATCAAATTACTTCAGCTCTTTGGATCCCATCGAGAATCGTAATTGTTTTGGCGTTAATGATTGTTGGGATGCGTTTGGGGTCTTTTGACTCTGTAAAAAATCCGGCTTACAAAAGCTTACGTCTTTTACTTCCGCCCAGTTTGCTCATAAAGCTAGTTTTTCTTCCTGCCTTAATGCTTTCCCTCGCCAAGACTTTCAGCCTATCAACTTTGATGTGTAATGCGCTTGTATTGCAAGCAGCAACTCCTACTGCTATTTCTGTTCTGTTGTTGGCTGAAGCCAATGGGGACGAACAAAAAGTTGCTGCTTCTTTAGTAGCTTGGAGCACTTTGATTGCTCTTGTTTCGGTTCCGATTTGGTTTTTAGTTCTTCAACATCTTTAGATTTTGTCCTAGAAAGCAATATTAGTCCTTTTGGAAAGACATTGAGTGGTATTGCTACCTATACTTTTGGAACGTTAGAAGCTGTCTTTACGGGTTGGAATCTCAGTCAAACTCAACTACAAACTATTGCTATTTGAACACTCATTTAAGCTGTTCCTTCGACGTCTAACGCTGATATGAGTTCTCATAGTTAAGTTGCCTTGAATATACAGAAAGAAAGAAATCATTCAAAGAAGAATTCAATCTCCTTGGGCTTTAACCCTTCCCAACCAGCATCAATAAGTCTTTGATTAAGGATTTCTTGATCGAAATGCTTTGCTCCAGTTCGCACAATTCGATTACGCATTGATTTTTTTACCCCAGTTCTTTTTCTTGCTCCTTCTTTATCCATAACTTCTTGGTAAAGGTTGAGCATCTCCATAGGGATTGGACTTCCATCAAGATCTAGACCGATCTCGATAGCTTTATCAATTGCATCAGGTCCAGAAAAATCCATGATTCAAACATATTGGACCGCAATCATAGAGACCAATCAAATTTTTACACAGAAAAGCAACTGTAATTTCTCTTTCATTGCTGGACGCTTTAGTGATATTTATTAGATTGAAGCAAGTTTATTTTGTCGATGAAGGGGTTTCCCCTTGAAATGTCGACTCCTTACTCTTATGTCATCTATTAAAGAAAACTCTGATCCTTTAGAAAGTCTCACAGACGAAGAATTATCAGAATTAGTGAAATCAAATGATGCTTTAGATAAAGAAGAGAGGATGCTTAAAGAGGAAATAAAAGAAGAGAAGGAAAGAAAGTCTATAAATAAACAGTTTCGTCGATTAAGAAAACCACCTCTTGAAATTTTTAATCGTTCATTGTTTTTTATATTCATCGCAAGTTTTATAGTTTCCTTATCTTCTATCTATACCGAAAATCGTTGGTGGTTTTTTCTCTATTTAATTAGTGCTTTCTCTTGTGTTTTGTATGCACCTAATAGGAAAGCTTTGAAAGAACTTATTGACGCTTGGCCAAATCTAGAGGACCTGCTTAAGAATAGCAGGCTTTGGGAAAAATAATTGCAGAGGAACTTAGCTAACAGTTATATTGAATTTGGTCCTTCTATCTCTCAGATCGATTAACTAGCAAGCAGGAGTGAACCCTTGGTCCTTTCTATACTTGCAGTGATATTAATAAGCTTTAAAAAGCTTTTTTTGTCGATAGAGTACTAAGTGATTGCCTCTAATCCCGGATTTTATTAATGAACCGATTGTCAAGAGTAATTACTATCAGTATTATTGCAATATTTTTGCTGTCTGCCTTTGCAGGCTTGTTGGGAATTCTTCTAACAAATTAATTAACTATGAGGTTTTTCCTTGCTTTTTGGCTTGTTTTGGCTCTTTCCCTTTTCCCTTTCTTAAGTACAGCTAATGCAGAAGATATAAGTATTGATGATCTCTTAACCCCTGATTTCCCTTTAACAAATGAAAAGGTTGCAATTAACGAAGAATTAACTCAAAAACCGAAGC
Organism: uncultured Prochlorococcus sp.; assembly: GCA_902589115.1. GTDB lineage: Bacteria > Cyanobacteriota > Cyanobacteriia > PCC-6307 > Cyanobiaceae > CACIRS01. Next base: position 15,094 of record CACIRS010000005.1, on the reverse strand, counting down.
AGGAAGGTCAAACGTTGGATGAGCTCTTAGGTCCAGAAGACATTTTCCCTTTCTTGCCAGATAATCACCGAGATAGTGGAACAGGAAAGTTCAACTCATTTTAATTAAAATGGTGACTGCTAATTCTCAGCGGGACGTCCTTTGGATCTAGTGCACTGTCCTTTATCAGTTGGCTTTCTAATGTGATCTACGCAAATAGGAATAGAAAATTCAATGAATTTGATTGAGTTAGACAAAAGAGTTGCAAAAGAAATACAGAAGCGTTTGGCTTTGAGCAACTATCAAATGCTCAATCTGAGTTGGGTATTCGGTTTTGTGGTAGGAGTTAGCGCTACTTTGACTCTGCACTGGATTTTCCAGCATTAATCATGCGTTGCTTATTACTTACGTGTCTAAATGATTATGAAAGAGACATCACTTCATTTAACTACTATGGAAAATTAATAGTTGATGATTTTTTTCATCCAGACTTGCAATGAATTCAGCCCAATCCTCTATGGCTTTATTCGCTTTTCTCATTATTGTTATATCCATATGGTGGATAAGTACAACTCTTAAAGAAGGCAGGAAAGCAGTTGAAGAGATCAAAGAAGAAGATCGCAGACCCTAATTTCTAAAATCTAATCTTTCTTAAGGACCCACTAAGCCTGTAGGAAATTTATTCGAACTATTATTAATATAATTCCTTGGAATTTACTTTTCTCTGCTAGATATCTCCAATGAGTCTTAACTCTCCTTGGTCTGTTCCAATAGATCCACAGATCTTTTATCCAATTGCGCCATATAACAAACTTTTAGATAGTTTAAGTTGGCCTGAACCGAATCAATGGCTTAATCACTGGTTAATACGAGGTGGAGTTAATCTTGCTGCTTCTTCATGGCCCTTAGGCACAAAAAATGATTGGATTTGGGGCCTAGGCTTACCTTTTCTTTCTGATGTTGAACGCTTTATTTTTAAAGAAGAGTTAATTCTTTTTGGTATTTCTGGACTCCCTGGATGCGGTAAAACGAGTTTTGGCAGATGGCTAGAGGCCGCAGCCTCTGAGTTGAACTGGCCTTTAAAAGTTGTATCTATGGATGATTTTTATCTGGATTCGGACGAATTGGACAATGCAATCTCTGGTAATCCTTGGAGCGTCCCTAGAGGTCTACCTGGAAGTCATTCAATTGATCTCTTAGAAGAAGCAATAGAAAGCTGGAAGAGAACTGGGCATTTAAAGGCTCCCAAATTCGACAAAGCTTTGCGCAACGGACTCGGAGATAGATGCGGATGGAGTAATTCGCAACCAAAAATTCTTGTTTTAGAAGGTTGGTTTTTGGGATGTTCTACCGCTGATAACAAAATTAATTCGATGAAAAATACAATTCCACTTACCTCAAATGAAAAGGATTATCAATTTGTTGTTCAATCAGCGCTGAAGAAATATCAGCCAATTTGGAAGAAACTTGATCGAGTCTGGCATCTAAAAGCTATTGACTTTATGGCAACTAGAGAATGGAAAACTCAACAAGAAATGCAACTCCAAAGAGAAAGAGGAGCATCTTTAAAAGGGAGGTCTTTGGAGTCCTTTATTAGAATGATTCAGACGTCAATTCCTAAAAAAGATCTAGAATCAATCAATTCAGATGCTTTAGCGGAATTAAATATTTCTCGTCAAATTAGATGGGTAGGTGTTGGCCCAGATTCTTCTAGCAATTAAAAGGTAATTATCTGGTTTTGTATTTAACAAGAATTGTCCTATTGGAATAGAATTTTAATTAAAAAAACCAGCTGAAAAGAAATATCTTTCGATTAAAGCCAATAAGATTTCTTAGGTCAAATAATCTTTTGGTCCACAATTTCAATGATAGGAATCAATTGAAAGTAGCATTTCTGCTGCCAAACCTTAATTAAGTTCGAAAACAAGATATTCTCTTTCTGAGTTTGCTCTAGTTGAATCCCGAGTACTTAGAATAATCACTTAGAGGTTCCAATGGAGGCCAGCCATTGGAGGTGACGGGGAAAAGCGGTGTAAATCCGCGGCTGTCCCGCAGCTGTGAAGTATCGAGATCTATCGATATTAGTCAGAATGCCCGCCTCAATGCTCAATAATTCGACGAGGATCGAATCATGCCCTTCATCAGATTGATGCGCAAGTACTCCTTTCAAGTATTGGTGCCTTTGTTTTTGTTGTTTTCTTTCTTGGGGGGGGCATCTTTAGCCCATCATCCCTTTGGAATGGGGAACAGTTCTGAGTTATCAGTTTTGCAAGCTCTAGCAAGTGGTATTGGACATCCATTGCTTGGTCCTGATCATCTGTTGTTTTTGCTAGGTATCACGCTTATAGGACTCAAAAAAACCAAAAATTGGATATTACCTCTTTTGGCTATTGGTTTAGTGGGAAGTGCATTTGTTCAATATTATCCCTTGCCTGATTCATTGGCCCCTTGGGCAGAAGCATTTGTCTCTTTGTCTTTAGCAATAGAAGGCTTAATTGCTCTCAATCTTTTGAGTTCGAAATGGCTTCTACCAATGTTTACTTGTCACGGTTACTTGCTCGGGAGCACAATTGTTGGAGCTGAACCTTCACCTCTAATAGGTTACTTTTTTGGCCTTCTACTTGCACAAGGATCCTTACTCCTTTTAGCAACAGCTTCATCTCAAAAAGTAATCAATAGATTTGGTATGAATGGCCGAACTTTGTTTGCTGGCATCTGGATAGGAATAGGTCTTGCCTTCTCTTGGGTTGCTCTTGTCCCATAGGATTCGATTCACCACAAAATGATGCCTAGATGGAAAGCTGCTACAAAAGCTGTTTAGATTATTGCGAGTGTTTTGATCTCAATGATCCTCGTAAAAATCACCAATTCGACAGAAGTCGTGGCTTCTAAAACCCACAAGCTTTTTGCAAAGGTAACTCCAGAAAAGATTGATGAAAATCTTGTTGAATCAGAAGTTATTAAACAAATGGGTTCTGATCTAGCTTCCTTTGGCCTTAAAGGCGAAATATCAATAGTTAAAGGGATTGACATTCAGGAAGAGACACTTGTTACAAAGAAAGGTTTTGTTGTGAAAAAGACTAAAAAATTTTAATTTCTTAGAATTCAGCCCATCAAGCTGGAGTACCAAAAGTAATGGCTTGTAGTTGAGCTTGTGTAAGGTTCCCACCGGTAAAAACTGCTTCTAAGGTTCCAGCGGCGTAGATACCGATACCGCTCCATGTCTCACCAAAAGGAGTCGTATGTGTAGCTGAGCCAAAGGTTAATTGAGCTGTAGTTGCACCCTGGATATAGATTTGATCATTAGCATCCAGTTTGCCAATGTTGTCAGCTTTTTCTCCATTAGGGCTATTACCTGCTTTGGTATAGATCCAGTTGTAAGCCAACTGATCACTTTTTAGATAAAGCTTGTCAGCCTCTCCATCGTTGGAATCTTGAAAGGTGTTGGTACCAAAGCCACCATAAAGGGTGTCGGCTCCAACCCCTCCATTAATTAAATCCTTGCCATTTCCAGCGCGAAGAATATCTGAGCCGGATCCACCATTAAGAGTGTCGGCTCCTCTATAAGCCGTTAATTGATCATCTCCAGCTTCACCATTCAACAAGTCCGACCCAAAATCTTCTCCAGAATTTGCTATTAAATTATCCGAACTACTTGTACCATTTAGAGTTAGATTCTTAGTACTTGAACTACTTGTTAAAGTAAGCTCGGATGCTACTAATGAATATTCTCGGTCTCCGAGAATTGATAGTGATGAGCTCATCACTATTCGCCATTTATTATCATAGTTAGGCAATAGTAAGCCAGTTGGGTCAAGATAACTTTTTTCAGTAGGGGCTAGATTGTTTTCATTTATTTCCCAGCTCATTCCATCTTTCGAGACCCCTACAAAAATCCCCTGTGGTTGATCTGGAATTGTGACGGGGGAAGAAGACATTATGGCTATCCAATCATTATCCTTTGCTTTCAAAATCTCAAAGTCGACATATCCACCTTCTACTCTCCTCCCCGCGTCGGCGATAAAGTTTATACCCCTCGTAGTTGTTGACGTTGCACTGAGGATAACTTCATTGGCTAGTGTTGAAGCGTTAGGGTCTGTTTCAACCCAGTAAATTCTAACTTTCCCATTTGGAAGAACAACTGCATCTGGTACGCCCCAAGCCTGATCACTGTTTTTGTCTGTAATACCCGTCGATGAGACTCCAGATAGACTTAATCCATCCGCTGAAATTAATGCTGTGTAAATTTCATGTGTGCCAGTATTAGGATCCTTCTCTACGTAATAGGCTCTACGATTCCCTTCGCTAGTAGTAATGATTGTGAGATCTTGTATATGAGCAATTGTTCCTTGTTGTGTTAATTGAAGATTATTTGTCATTCCATCTATTGCTAAACCACCTCTTTCAATAGAGCTGTAATAGAGTTGATATATTGCTCCATCCTCTTCTAAGTGAGGGCTTACACCCTTTGCACCAAGCTCTTGAATATCGCTAAGTGACCAAGTCATATACAATGGAAGAGCTTATTAATGATATTAAATTCATCTTTTCTGTAAAAGAGAGAATCCTTGATTTATCTGAAATATAACATCATATAAATTATTCTTCTAAAAGTAATTTTCTATTAAAGTAATAAAATTACTTTAGATCTTTTGAAGGTTTATAATTATTCAATTGACGTAAGATGACTTTTGAGATATCTGAATTCAAGTTTTGATTTAGAAGATATGAATAGTTTATTAATTGCTTTTTATTATTGCCTCCTTTCCTAAACAAGTGTTTAATCTTATTTTTTGTGCAACTATTGCTGTAGTCGTAATTTTATACAAGCATTATGTTGAGATCTCCTATAAGGGGAGCCTTCATTCGGGACTTGGCTAAGCCTTGGCTTGGCCCTATTTTTTCATTATTAGGATTGCTTCTATTAGGCGCTTTGGGTTACAGGCTTACTGAAGGATGGGATTGGGGAGACTGTCTATGGATGGTTCTTATTACGATCAGCACGATTGGTTTTAGTGAAGTTGAACCTCTTAGTGCGGCAGGCAGAATCGTAACTGTTTTGATAATTGGCGGCGGCTTGGTTGTTGTTCAATTAACACTTCAACGTTTGCTGCGTCTTGCTGAATCGGGTTATTTCAGGAAAATGAGTGAATTAAGGTTCCGTCGTAGATTGCGAAGTATGCAAGATCACGTTGTTCTCTGTGGTTATGGTCGCATTGGGAAAGAAATAGCTGAGCAACTTCAATATGAGAGAGTTCAGACCCTTATTGTTGAATTGGATCTTTCTCGCAAGGCTTGTGCTGAAGAAAAAGGTTTTAATGTTTTACATGCTGATGCTACTAAAGATGAGACATTGCTTCTTGCAGGGATAAAGCAATGTAGAAGCCTTGTAGTTGCTTTATCTAATGATGCGGCGAACTTATACGTTGTTTTAAGTGGAAGAGGGCTGAATCCTTCGTGTCGTTTAATTGCAAGAGCAGAGAGTGAAGAAGCTTCTAATAAACTTAAGTTGGCTGGAGCGAGTGTAGTAGTGAGCCCTTATGTTGCTGCAGGAAGAACAATGGCTGCAACAGCTCTAAGACCAATTGCAGTCGACTTTTTAGACTTATTAGCAGGATCTGAATGTGAAATTGAAGAATTCTTTTTGATAAATGACTCTAGTAAATTTGACCATTTCGCATGTCGAAGTTTGCTTGGTCTTGAATTAGGAAAGAAAAGTGGAGCCATGATTCTTGCTATTCGTGATGGGAAAGAATTAATTGCTAATCCTTCACCAAATATAGAAATTGGACCTGGCCAAGCTCTAATTGCCTTGGGCAGTAAAAAAGAGCTCTTAACATTAAGAGAATTGCTAGGAAGAGCTTTACTTGGCGTAGAAAAAATCAACTGTTGAAAAATAAAATTTACTTTTTGGAGAATTCATTAATTGTTCTTTTTAAAAGTTGGGTTGATTTTTCAAGTTTTAGCTTTCATTAAAATTTAATCATTTATAGAAGGTTTGCTTTGACGTTTTCTCTTCAGAGCTCCACGATACTTCTTAGCGTTAACTCTACGTTTTTGTGATGAGCGAGTTGGCTTAGTTGCTTTTCTTGGCTTTGGAGGTAGTGCCAAACCCTCTCGTAATATTTCTTTTAAACGGGCTAATGCTAATTGGCGATTTTGATATTGGGAACGCTCTTCTGCTGCAATAATATTTAGACATCCTTTGATACATCGATTATCAAGTTTCTTAAGCAATATTTGTTTCATAAAAAGATCAATTGCCGATGAATTCTTTATATCAAAAACTAATTCAACTCGACTATCAGTGGTATTTACTCCTTGTCCACCAGGCCCTGATGCTTTAGAAAAACGCCATTTTAGTTCTTTGGAGGGAATAATTAAACGAGAATTGATAATTAGATTCATTAAAGGGAAAACGAATACGTTCTTCACTCACTTTTTTTATGTGTAATAGCGCTCAGCCATTTCTAAAAGCATTTTTCGAATGTGCTCATTTTGAGCATTTGTTTCTTCTTTGAGCTTTTCGCAAGCACCTTTGAGTTGCATCCACACAACTTCCATTATCTCTTGCTCTTCTTCTGATGGTAGCCATTTAGTTGTTCTCATTTTACTCTTTATTGTCAGATTCATGTTTTTGTGACTCGTTGTATAGCTCGAAAACTTTTTGTCCTACCGCCACAGTCGAAGCGACTAAAAGACCTAACGCAAATAGTTGAAAGAGGCTTGCTTGGAGGTGCATTAAATTTTTATTCAGAGATTTTATGGTAAAGAAGGTCTTTACCGTTATCATTGTTTACAGTATCAAGTGAATGCTCATGAAGAGAGATAAGCGAACATACTTAGCTCTCATTTATTGATTTATACTCGCATCATGTTAGTAAATTTGAGATTTTGTTGGATATTGCTTTTTATTCTCTCATTATTTGAATCGAATAAAAAGCAAATTTGTGAACATGAGTGAATTTAAATTTTCTGATGAGCAATTTATAGAAATCAGGGAAATCTGGAGGGATATCAACTCACAGTGCAAAATTTTTCAGGATAGAACTGGTTGTCCTAATAGCGAGATAGTCAAAATGATTGATTCAGCTAAAAATTATTGGGAGAATCAAGGATGACTGTATTTAAAACGTTAGTACAATTATTAGTATTACATATTATTCTTTGCGAACCTTATAGTCACAAGACTATTCTTAGGTAAAAATGATAGACAATTAATTACTATTTTTAAAATTTATACTTTGATTTCGAGCATTTTGTTTATCTTATAACTTTGCTTGAACTGTCTTCCTATCTAAACATTAAGGGCCTTATAAGAAGATAAATGATTGGAACTAGACAGTATTTACCTGCATAAGAGTCAAAGCAGCCGCGATGAGCTTTATATGGAGCTATCCCTTTAACGACCTTTAAAAGACTTTAATGAATGATCCCTGGCCATAAGTCCAATAATTTTTGAAGCATACTTGTTCCTTAGACCTCATTACGCATTAGTCGAGTGGAATGTATTAGAGTGATTTCTCCATTAGACCTCTTTATTGAGAAGGGCTCTCAATCGATATGCTATTGTGTTGCTGCTTTTTTGATGCATTAGCTGAATAGCAATTATTCCTAATTGATCCATCAGTTCATTATGACTAGCACAAACCCAACTAAAAATATCAACGATGGTAATGAAGATACTATTTCTTGTAAATTAGTTTCGGAAATCATTAGATCAAGGATTGAAGCTGACAAGGCCAGATTTCATGCTAATGATAATATTTCAGAATATATTCATCCAGGCGAATTAGAAACTCTTGAAAAAGAGGTTGCAACGAGGGTAAGAGATTTACTTAAAACTCTTTTAATTGATGTAGATAATGATCACAACACTCAAGAAACAGCAGAAAGAGTTTCAAGAATGTATATAAATGAAGTTTTTAAGGGTCGTTATCACAAACAGCCAAAAGTTACCAGCTTTCCAAATGAAAAAAATCTAGATGAAATTTATACAGTAGGACCAATAACTGTTAGATCTGCTTGCTCTCACCACCTAGTCCCCATACTCGGTGATTGTTGGATAGGAATTAAGCCTGGCGAGAAAGTTATAGGCCTCTCAAAATTTGCAAGGGTTGCTGATTGGGTTTTTTCTAGGCCTCACATTCAAGAGGAAGCTGTAATGATCCTTGCTGATGAGATAGAGAACTTATGTAATCCTAAAGGGTTAGGAATAATAATCAAAGCACAACATTATTGTATGAAATGGCGAGGAGTTAAAGAACCAGATACAAGTATGATTAATTCAGTAGTTAGAGGGGATTTTCGTCATGATCCTAATCTAAAGCAAGAATTTTTTGAACTAGTTAGGCAACAATCTACTGTTGGCAAGAATTATTAAAACATTTTTCTAAGTAAAAGATATTATTAATATATTTCTGAGTGTAGAGAAAATTTTCGATTATTTTATCTATTCTAGATGTTCTCTTATATTCAAATTGGGATAATGGCTTATATTCCTAAGAAGGAATAGTTACCTTTTTTAATTAAAAACTCATTATTTATTCCTTGTCTGGATCCTTTAATGTACATTCTTCTAATTGTTTTGTTAGTGCATTTTGATCTAGATTTTTCCCAATCAATACAATTTGGTTTTTTCTTGTGCGACTTATTTCGCTATCATCAATTGTGAATCTTTTACCAGCTAAATGGAAAATATGCGTTATTTCACTTTCAACAAACCAGACAATACCTTTTGCTCTAAATACAGATGATGGTATTTGGTTGTCTAAAAAAAACTGAAATTTTCTTAGCAATAAAGGCCTCGTACTTGTAAACGAAAATGACGTAAATCCTTCTATAGATATTTGCTCATGCTCATGCTCATGCTCATGCTCATGCTCATGGTCATGCTCATGCTCATGGTCATGCTCATGGTCATGACCATGGTTAATGTTTTTCTTTGCTATAAGGTCCGTTTGAAATAATCCCACGCTGAGTAATAGAGCTAGTGGAATATTGCCTTTTATGCTTTTTAATATTCTTGGGTCTCGTTTGATCTCAGATAATTTTGACTCAATATCTATCAATCTATTTTTCGAAACCAGATCGCATTTGTTCAGTAATAATATATCTCCATATAATATCTGGGACTTTGCTATTCGACTATGAAGAGTATCATCATTAAAGTTTTCTGCATCTACTAAGGTAATAATGGAATCGAGTCTTAATCGTTCTCTAAAGCCAGTAATTGTCATTGCAACTGGTAATGGATCGGCCAAGCCTGTGGTTTCAATTATTAAATATTCAATACCTTTGTTTGTTGCTAGGATTTTATTTATAGCTTCAAGTAGTTCTCCATTAATGGTGCAACAGACACATCCATTAGTAAGTTCAATCATATCTTCTCCTGTCTTTATAATCAATTCATTGTCTATACCAATTTTGCCAAATTCATTAACCAAGACAGCCGTTTTTAACCCTTCTTGGTTGGCTAAGATGTGATTCAAAAGTGTCGTTTTACCTGAACCGAGAAAACCAGTGATGATAGTTACGGGAATACATGGATAGTTCCCTGAATCATCATTTCTTGTGATTATTTGTGTTGATTGTGTCATTTATATGAGATCCTTGATGAGATTTATCCTTAAAGGAGTGGGACTTTAAGGCAACTCTCTTTTGAAAAAAAGTAAAGAAAGTAAGCACAGTACTCCTATTAAAGGTCCTGGAGAAAGATTAAAAGCAATCGCAAGTAGAAAACCTAAAAGAGATAGTAAAAGTCCATAACAAGCAGACCTCAGCATTGCAGTATGCAAACTAGGCGCTTGATTTAAACCAAAAAGCGCTGGTGCTGAAAGTAACCCTATAACTAAAACAACACCTACAGCAGACATTGAGCTAACAACAACTAAAGAAGTTACAAACCCAAGGGCTAATCGCAAAGAAGAAACTCTTAGCCCACTCGCTGCCGCACCATCAGGATCTAAACCTAAATAAACTAATTTTTGATATGAGGTTTTTAATAGTAATAACAATGTAATTGTCGCTAGTAAGGTTCTAATTAAATCAGCCGGTCCCACTGCAAGAAGGTCACCAAATAAAATAGATTCCAGATCGACTCTAATTTCTAAAAGAGGAATTAATAAAACCCCTAAACCAAGTGTGCCTGCGAGAACCGTATTAATAATTGCCTCATTATCTGTGGTTTTTTTTGAAGTCAGTCTTTCGGCAATCACAGCCCCGATTACGCCACTAAGGACGCCACCTAAAGAAGGGTCAACTCCAATAGCAAGTGCTAAAACTAGTCCCGGAACCACTGCATGTGATATTAAATTAGCTTGCAGAAGACGACGATGTGTTATCAAGAGAGCACCAGTTGCTGGACAAAGCATTCCTATTAAAAGAGCCATCAGAAATGGCAATGCCCACCAATTTGCAAAAACTGCTTCTATCAAGGCTTTAAACTAATAATATTCAAAAATGTATTAGATCCCAACGTCCGATAATGGCCCACCCAAGTGCTGGTTTGACTGCCCGCCAAAACATGATATTGGAAGAGTTGAATAATTGTGCCGATGAGATCAGTGGACAACAACTTCATCGCACCTTGCTTGAAGGTTCTATCAATATGGGCTTGACGACTGTTTATCGACATCTTCGTACTTTGCAGCAGAAAGGGTTGGTGAGATGTCGAAATCTCCCAACGGGTGAGGCCTTGTATAGTCCTGTTAGTAGGGATCACCATCATTTGACTTGTGTTGATTGTGGACAAACTTTTGTTTTGAAGACATGCCCAATAAAAAATCTTGAATTGTCTAAGGAGCAAAGTAAAGGCTTTGAGATGCTGTTTCATACGCTTGAATTCTTTGGCCTCTGCAAAAATTGTAACCAGCAATAGAAAGTTCTTTGATTTTTCGAATATTGGTCAGCCACAACAGTGATTACCCATACTGCTAATTGATTCAAGCTTGCTTCTAACTTCTTGTGGAGTTCCAAAGGCCAAAACAGTTTGGTCAAGAGTGATGACTTGGTCATATGCATTTAATGCTTGCCCCCAGTCATGACTGCTAACTACTATCGTTAGGCCAGCTTCTGCAAGCTGACGAACAATGCGCAAAAATTGAAGTCTGGATGGAGGGTCAAGGGCTGCACAGGGTTCATCTAAAAGAAAAATCGATGCATTTTGTGCCAGCGTTTTTGCAAGTAGAGCTCTTTGTTGCTGTCCTCCAGATAACTCATCTAATCGTTTGTTCGCCAAAGTAGATAAGCCCACCCTTTGCAGGGAAGCTTCTATCTCGCAACAAGATTGATTGGGAATATTAACTTGACCTAGCGCAACTAATGCTTCAACAGTTATCGGGAAGTGCCAATTTATAGAACTTCTTTGAGGCATTAATGCAACTTTATTTCGAACTTTTTTTAAAGGGGTCTGGCCTAAAAAAATTTCTCCTTTATTGGGCAAGCTTTGCCCTTGCAATAGCCTAAGCAAGGTTGATTTTCCTGCTCCATTTGGCCCAACAAGAGCACTCAGTGTCCCTGGCTGAATTTCAAGAGAAATATCCTTTAGAACGTACTCTTTCCCATAGGAAAATGAAAGGCTGTTCGCAATGAGGTTATTCAAGGAGAATGAATAAAAGGCTCACTATTAGAAACTAGTATAAAGAACGGCAAAACGAAAATGGTTTTCATTTGCAGATATTGGCTCATCAAATTGATTCGCAATGCATAAGATTTTTCCTTAGATATCGAATTTAGTTTTGTGAAGGGTCAATTCGCACTCACAGGTGTTGCTTTTGTTTGTAGCTTTTTCTTTGGTTTAAAGCCTGCAAAAGCTAGTGAAGTCAAGCCCCAAGTAGTTGCATTCGATGGAGTGCTTTGTGATCTCGTTCACACAGTGGCCTCTAACTCTGCGGATGTTTTTTGCGTAATTCCACCAACTGGAGACCCACACTTTTATCGTTTGAAGCCCAAAGATCTAAAAGCTATAGCAAATGCAGATATCGTTTTTCATAATGGTTTTTATTTAACTCCAGCAGCTCTTCGTTTATCTACCCAAGCTCCAGTGGTAGCCGTCGCTGAGAAAGCAATGCCTAAATACAAGGGCAAAGATCCTCATGTTTGGCATAATCCAAATAATGTCTCTGCAATGGTATCAACCATCCAACAAAGTCTAATTAATATCTTGCCTGAATCTGAAGTTCCTGGATTGAACTCACGAACTGCAAAAACAAAGTCTGTTCTCAATGAGTTAAGTAACTGGATAGGCTCGCAATTAAAATCAATACCTACTAAAAATAGAGTTCTTCTAACTCAGCATCGTGCTTTTAGTCACTTGACTAAAAGATACGATCTGCGTGAACTCCCCATAATCGATTCTTTTGCAACGGGTGGGACCCTTCGCCCATCCAGTCTTGCCAAGATTGTTTCTGAAGTTCAAGCATCGGGTAGTCGTGTTTTGTTTACTGAATCTCTCCCAGTAAATAAGACCCTTAGGCGTATCAGCCGTGCTTCGGGCCTCCCTATCAGTAATTCTCCTTTATATCCAGATGGCCTCGCACCCGGTGGCTTATCGACGATTGAAACTGCAATCTCGAATATTTGTGTGATTGCAAAAAATCAAGGAAGTACTTGTGATGAAGCAACAGCCGATGGCATTGCTAATCGTTGGGACAGCATTCAGTAACTCGTCTCTTTTCTCTTTAAAAAACCTACCTTTTTAATTCTATGTCTACTAATTTTTTTCATAACCTACACCGTTTTAAAGTCGTCTTTATGTTGGGCTTTGCCCTAATGAGTGTTGATTGTGGATTGCCTCGAATGGGATTTGCACATGGAGGAATGGAAGAAGAACCCTTAGCAGCAGGCGAATTCAGATTAACCCCACAGTTGACAATTGAAGGTCATGGTGGATTTGAAAATAATCTTAATGGTAAGCCAGAACATTACGGCCTTGATGGTCTCTTTGGAGTTTTGATGGAGTGGGGGCTAGAAAATGATGGGAATTTTTCTATTGAGGCAGGGTTTGGACCTGTTGGAGTTTGGGGAGAAGCTGAACATTTTTATGGAGCTGTTCATGCGGATGAGCATGAAGAAGAGCATGAAGAAGAGCATGAAGAAGAGCATGAAGAAGGGCATGAAGAAGAGCATGAAGGACATGCAGCCCATACAACTGATTACAAACGTGAAGATTTCCGAGGGATCTTAAAAGTTAAATATGCTCCAAATGATCGACTTAGCTTTGCAGTAGATACCAAGCCATATATAGTCACGAAAAATCAAGGAGAGGAAAAGAAAGGAACTAAAAATTCTATTGGTGCCAAAGTGCTCTATGCCCTTGGTGAAGGCGACGTCAATTTTGCATTAGGTGATCAATTTAGCGATCTCATTGATGGTACTTACCTTAGTCTGGAGCATCGTCAGGGTTGGAATTCTGTTGGGAAATGGCAAGGGAATTACACTGACCCTCGTTTAGGTGTCGAATTTAATTATGATCTGATTTCTATCAGAATTGAAGGAGGCCCTCGATTCTATGTACCAGCTAGTAATTCAGGCGTAAGCGAGCGCACAGATTTCGCTAGTGAGATTGAGATTAGTCGACCTGTAGGCGAAAATGCGGCGTTATTTTTTCATTGGCAACCTACCTATAGTGATAAGGATGGTTCTAATTGGGGACAAGGTTGGCAACATCATATTGGAACAGGAGTGACATTCCGTTTCTGAAATAATAAGGCCAACTTTTTCATATGATCTTTCTTGCCCATAGTCCAGGAAGCTATGGGCTTTGTTAATGGTTCAAAATAGTTCACTTAGATATCAATTTTGTATCTAATAAAGCTTTTAAAGTGCCAAAGCTTTAGATAAATATAATTGAAAGATTGCTTCCCTATTGATAAGTTCTTTACATGTTGCTTATTTAGTTAGTCCTGAGAAGAAAAAAAACCATGTAAAGACAATTGTATTTAGGCTAACCGTAAGCGAGATTGCAATGATTTTGAAGGTTGTTCCAACTTTTTCTGTCTCAGGATTTAATTTTACTCTTGCCACACTCTCTTTTTAATTTGTTTGACTCTTATCTTAGTCTTATTTATGATTTCTGCTTATCCTTGTATTGTCTTCTATATGTATTTATATAATGCCTTCACCTTTTATTTCCTAAATCTTAAAGATAAGAGATAAATATTTAAATGAATGAAATGATCTCCTCTGCATTTCTGATAATTGTTAATTAGATGAGTAATACCTAATAAACCGATTCTTTGAGAATCACTGCTTAATTTGTTGAACAGCAGCTCTTGCTTTGCTAAGGATGTCACCTTCAAGAGGAATAAATCCGAGGCCAGAAGCTTTGTTTTGAGCTTGATCACTTAACAAATAGTTTAAGGCTTCTTTAATAGCTACTGTATTAGAGGCATTTCCTGTTTCATAGGCCAAGATCCAGGTTAACGTGGCAATAGGATAAGCCCCTTTTGCAGATGGATTAGGGTTTTGGCCAGCTAAGTTTTGATCTAGCCGAATACCGTTAAGTGCGGCAGTACCTGTAGCTCTTGTTGGCATTAAATACTCTCCAGCTAAGTTTTGAAGCGCAGCAGCCTTGATTACGCCTTTTATATATGACTGATTGACATAGCCAATAGCACCAGGTGTATTGCGGATATAACCTGCTACACCAGCATTTCCCTTCCCGGCAATTCCAGCAGGCCATTTAACTGACTTTCCTGTGCCTAAAGTCCATTCCTTTGAAAAAGCTTCCATGGAATTGGTGAAGGCTTTGGTAGTTCCCGAACCATCAGCACGATGGACCCAAGTGAGTTTTTTAGCTGGACAACCCAGTTCATTCCAATCTGTGATGCTGCCCATTGCGACGCTAACTGCTTGCTTTTGAGTTAACTTGATATCACAATCCGGATTGTTGTAGCCAAAGGCAATTGTGCCTCCCACCATAGGAATTTGAACTAAGCCACGAGTTACTTTGGCGATATCTGTGGTATTCATCGGATCGTCCGAGGCGCCAAAATCCACTGTTTCATCAATAAAAGCTTTGCGTCCAGCACCCGAACCAATAGCTTGGTAATTAATCTTTGGGCCTCCAGATTTAGCCAGATCAGAGAACCAACGTGTGTAGATCTTTGCAGGG
>CACIRS010000004.1 GCA_902589115.1 uncultured Prochlorococcus sp. | reverse complement strand
CAGAAGAGTTACAAAGAGTGATTGATCTAGGAATTTTTAAGTTGATTGGGATAAATAATCGTGATTTGACAACTTTTGAGACTGATTTGAAAACTACTGAGACACTTATTCAACAATTTAGTAATGAAATCAGAGAAAAATCCATACTTATAGTCAGTGAATCTGGACTTTTTAGTCATAGTGATTTAACAAGAGTATTTAATGCTGGAGCAGAGGCTGTTTTAGTTGGAGAATCATTGATGCGTCAGGCAAATACAAAAACTAGCTTGCAAAAACTTATAGGTTATTGAGTATTTGAGAACACATGCTGTTTGTTGCACAATCATCTCTCTATAAACAAGTAAGGTTTTTCAGTAGACAATTAAATAGGGAAATTAACCTTATGGCTTCTTGCTCATGTTGATTAGTACTCTTACTGGTCTGATTGCGGGAGCCTTGCATGTGGTAAGTGGGGCTGATCATCTTGTCGCTATTGCTCCATCCTCAATGGGCCATCCTCGTTCAGCTTTAAAGAATGGTTGGGCTTGGGGATTAGGACATTCAACTGGTGTTTTAGTTCTTTCTTTACTGGCTATTTTGATTAAAGACTTGGCGCCTTTGGAGAAGTTTTCTTATTTCGCTGAACTCAGTGTAGGTATAGCTTTATTGGTAGTAGGAGCATTAGCTATAAGAACAGCTTTAGGTCTAAGCATTCATGTTCATTCTCATGGACATGGAGATGATGAGCATACCCACTTGCATTTGCATCTATGGGGTAGGGCTCAACATAGTCGCCATCATCACGCTGCAACGAGCCTCGGCCTTTTGCATGGTTTGGCAGGTGCAAGTCATCTTGTAGCAGCAATACCTGCATTAGCGCTTCCTCCTCTAGGTGGTATTGCATATTTGGCTGCCTATTTACTTGGCTCTATGGTTGCTATGTCCACAGTTGTTTTGGTGATATCTCTGGCCACATTCAGAGCTGGTAGAAAAGCATTGCCTTTAATATTTGGATTTACGGGAGGTCTTTCTTTAGTAACTGGTTTTTTCTGGATTCATAGAACTTCTTTTAATTTCTAGGTTAATTATTTATTTCTCTGCTAATTATCCTATCAACTATTCCAATAATTGAATTGTTCTGGATAATTCCAAATTGTCTGCTATCAATACTTTTTTCTATATTATCTCCTCTTATTTCAATCCCGTACTGATATACTTTGTGAACTCTTTTAACCATTAATTGTGATTTTTTAGTTGGATTTAAGCAAACTATTATTTCCCCTATATTTAATGGAAAATGATTTTTATGTAATGGCTTATAAATTATAAAATCTCCGTGTTGAATAGAAGGCAACATAGAGTCACCTTCTACTTTGCAGTATTTTCTAATGCCTAGAATTACTAAGGTAATTGACCCTAGAAAGAGATTCCATTTCTTAAAAAAATTTCTACTAGCTTGCAGTAATCCAGGCGTCTGCTCTGCCTTTAGATTTCCAAAACATATGATGAATCTTTTCTACTGCTTGCATTAGTTCTTCAGCTTTACCTTGATCAATATTTACTTTGCATGCACTACACAGTTTTGCTGCTTTCCAAAAAGTGTCATGAAGTTCTGGGAAAGTCGCTAAATGTTCTGGCTTGAAATAATCTGTCCAAAGAATGAGCAATTCTTTTTTTGCCTCTTGAGCTTGCTCCTCCTTGATTGCCACATATCTGGAGAAGGTGTTGTTATAGGTGCTCCATTCTTCTGGCGTATTGCCTGATGGAGGAGCCATTGTCGTTAGTTTTTTTGTCATTGATAGGACAGCCTCAGCTGCCACTCTTGCCGAAGCAGGGTCATAAACTCCACAAGGTCCATCACAATGTGCATGGACCTTTGTCGCAGCTATGAGATTAAGGATTCGTGAAAGTGCCTTGTTCAACATCTGGCAATAAATAAAAAGCGTTTTATTACCTTAACTTGGCAGATTGCTAAGTGGAGGGATGTTTGCTTAGTTGATGATCAGATTAATTAACTCCTAGTAACTCAACTTCAAATATCAAGGTCGCATTAGGCGGAATAACTCCTCCTGCTCCCCTCTCTCCGTATCCCAGATCTGGAGGAATGATTAATTCTCTCTTGCCACCTTCTTTCATCCCTGCGACTCCTTCATCCCAGCCCTTGATTACTTGACCAGCCCCAAGAGCAAAGCTAAATGGTTTGCGACCATAGCTGCTATCAAATTCCTCCCCATTTTCTAATTTGCCTCGATAATTAACCGATACTCTTTGCCCTGCAGTTGCTTCTGCTCCTTGTCCGACTACTAAATCTGTGTACTTAAGTCCACTGGCTGTGCGAATTGAATTTTTCATTTCTAATTTTCCACCTAATGGAGATTCAACTTTATCTGTAGCCATCATGAACAGTGATGGATTTGGATCATTGGGATCCAATTCAAAAAGTTGTTTGTTCAGGCTTGGTTTTTCGATATTTCTTACCTCTGTTTGCAGAGGATGCTCAAATGTAGAGGCTGCAACGTTTGTTGGGGAAATTATTTGGCTTACTATCGCAATAAGAAGGCAAGTAATAAAAATCGCTGAGCTAATAAATACCTCTTTCACGAAAAGATCCTCTGTAGGGCAACTTCCATTGATTCTTGCAGGAGCTTGTCAATTAGCAATATCATTTCTTGGCATAGTTACTTAAGTAGATTTTTACTTGATGGGTTGACATTTTTTATCTTTATTTTCTTTAGACCATGACTTTCCAAATCCTAGATGAGTAAAAATCAAACATTTTTATTCATAGAAGCTTCCATCGGGGGCGTGCTTGCGGGATTGAGCCTTTCTCAGTTAGGGGTTTGGTGGATGCCTATTGGGTTGGCATTACTTTGGTCAATTAGCAGAACGCCTTATGCAGCATTCTTGTGGGGAACAATTGCGGTACTTTTTAGTCATAGATGGTTATTGGCTCTACATCCTCTTGATTGGATAGGAGTACCTTCTAAATTAAGTCTTCCGATTGCTATTTTTATTTGGGTCTTATGTGGATGCTTTGGTGGGTTGCTAGTGATGACTTGGGCTTGGTTAGGGAATAAGTTAGTACTTTATCTTAAAAAAGATAATGGAATAAAGGTAAATCTCCTATGGGCAATTTTAATGTCTGCTATATGGGCATTAACAGAAACACAGCTTGCAAGATTACCTTTGTTTTGGATTGGTATAGGGGAAAGTGTACTTCCTGAAGAAACTTTTTTGGCAGGAATTGCAAGATGGTTTGGTTCAGGTGGCTTAGCAGTAATAAATTTGATGATTGGTTGGTGGATAAATAAATTATTTTATATTTTTAAATCCGGATTTGAATGGAAAAGAGTATTTGTAGCAGGTACTTCATTATTAATTTTTTTTAATAGTTTAGGATGGCTTCTTTCTTTTCCAGAAGATGACAATCAATCTTTATCAGTAGCACTTTGGCAGCCCTCTATACCTACTAGATTAAAGTTTAATGAAGTTCAAAGAAAAGCTTTACCTGAAAAACTTAACTCTTCAATTGAGAATGCTTACAGATTAGGAGCAGATATTTTTGCAGCACCTGAAGGTTCGCTCTTAATAAATCAGGAGCTATTGTCTCCATCTCCACTGACTGTTCTTATAGGAGGCTTCCGTTGGGAAAAGGGACGTCAGAGAAGTTCTTTGTTGGTTTTTGAAAAAGGAGAAACTAAATTTTCTAGATATCTTGATAAGCATCGATTGGTACCTATTGGCGAGTGGGTTCCACAACTATTGCAGATGTCTTCTAAAGGTCTTTCCTATGTTGGAGGATTAGAAGCTGGTGAACCGTCTAGAAGTTTACATTGGAGTGGCCCTCAAATTGCAGGAGCTATTTGTTATGAAATTAGTAACGGAATTGCATTAAGACAATCTATAAAGGATGGTTCTAAATGGATTTTGGCTATTGCAAATTTAGACCCATATCCAAAATTACTACAAAAACAATTTTTAGCTTTGGCTCAGATTAGAAGTATTGAAACATCCAGAAATGTTGTTATGGTTTCAAATACTGGTCCAACTGGCATAGTATTATCAAATGGAAGGGTTTCGAAGACTTTAAAATCTAATAAGCAGAGTATGGATCTAATGAAACTTAGTCTAAATAAGGAAATAACTCTTTATACATTATGGGGTGAACTTCCTTTGAAGTTGTTGATATTATGTTGCTTACTTTTTTTAATTGTAGAATCGAAAAGGAATTTTCTTGGAAATTTAAAATCTTTCAATTAATCCTCCACCAAGGACAATATCTTCTAAATAGAAAACCGCTGCTTGTCCTGGGGTAATGGAAAATTGACTTTCCATAAATTCTAGCCTACATCTATAAGGTCTTTTGCTATCAAGATCTTTTTGAGTAGGTTCAATTGGAATAAGTTTTGCTTTTATTGGATTTGATCGGTAGCGTATTTGGACTTCTACACTTATATCTTTTTTCGGTGGATCTATTGAAACCCAATTAACTTCACCGATAACACAACTTGAATTACCTGCCTCAGATCTTGGTGCAACATATATTTCATTTTTAGTTGGCTCAATCTTTACAACATGCAAGGCTTCTTTCCATGAGACTCCTAACCCTTTTCTTTGACCAATTGTAAAATGCTCAATACCATCATGCTCTCCTAATATAGTTCCATCCATTAGCATAATATTACCTTTTCTAGGTGGCAAATAAGCATCAAGAAAAGCTTTCATTGATCCATGATGTTCAGCAAGACATAGATCTTGACTCTCTGGTTTTTCGGCTGTTCTGAGCTCATACTTAGCAGCTTCATGCCTTGTGTCATTTTTTGTAAGCTCGCCAAGAGGAAATATTACTTTTGCCAGTACTTCTTGAGATAGATCATATAAGAAGTAGCTTTGATCTTTGTTTTTATCTTTGCCTCTAAGAAGTTTATATTTACCATATGAATCACCAGGAGTAATTATGGAATCTTGCTTATCATTTTTGTCAATTATTCTTGCATAATGGCCTGTTGCGATTCTATTTACACCAAGCTCTTCTTTAGCCCAGTTCAACATTGATGAAAACTTGACTGATCTATTACATTTGGAACATGGAAGAGGAGTTCTACCTTGTTGATATCCATTTATTACACTTTCAATAACTTCTTCTTTGAAAGTTTCTCTTTTGTCAACAACATGATGAGGGATCCCAAGTTGTTTACATATACCTGCTGCGTCAACTAGTCCATCTGAACAGCATGATCCTTTGCCGCTCATCAGCCATAGAGTTAATCCTTCGACTGTCCATCCTGCCTCAACTAATAATGCAGCTGTGAGCGAGCTGTCTACTCCTCCAGAAAGGCCTACAGCCACTCTTTGATCTCCCGAAACCTCTCTCAATTGATTTAGGGTTTTTTGGTAGGCAGTTGTTTGATGCTCAATTGATCTCATATATCCCTGATGGTGAGTGTTGGATGGATTAGGCACAAATGAGCTGATGCATACATATTGAATCAATAAGGAGAAATTACTTTGACTTGGCCCTTACCTGATTCTGAACATTTAATTGTTAATGCCAAGACTATGGCAGCTGTTGAGCGGAAAATTTTTGATCATGGGATGCCTATATCTTCATTAATGGAAAAAGTTGGCCTGAATATGGCTAACTGGTTTTTAAAACATTCTTATCTATTAACTAATGGAGTATTAGTCCTAGTGGGTCCAGGCCATAATGGAGGTGATGGCCTTGTAGTTGCAAGAGAATTATATCTTTCTGGTGTGGAAGTAAAGATTTGGTGTCCCTTGGAAATAAAAAAAGAAATTACCTTTAATCAACTTTGTTATGCAAGGTGGCTAGGTATTCAGGAGATTACGAATCCACCTGATCCTTCTGAGAACAATCTTTGGATTGAAGCGTTGTTTGGCTTAGGCCAAAAACGGCCCTTGCCTGTTGATCTTGGAAGCATTTTGTTATCGAGAGAAAAGTTTAATTCAGGTAAATTAGTTAGTCTCGATGTTCCTGCTGGGGTTTGTTCGGATTCAGGTAATTCTTTTCCAGGAGGAGCTGCCTATGCCTGCACAACATTGACTGTAGGACTTTATAAACGAGGATTAATTCAAGATAAAGCCTTGGCAAATGTTGGCCATTTAAAACGGATTGAAATTGGGATCCCAAAGTATCTTTTAGATAAGTCTTCTAATATTAAATTGCTTCGATTAACTTCTAAAGATATTAATACATACTCTTTCCCAAAACCTCCATTGAATTCTGGCAAATATCAAAGAGGAAGGTCTTTAATTATTGCAGGTAGTCGTAATTATAAAGGTGCTGCGATTCTATGTCTTAAAGGGGTTTTGGCTAGTGGAGTAGGAATAATTCATGCCGCTTTGCCTGAAAAAGTTTATAGTGTTTTAGTTGATTCCTTGCCCGAAATAATTCTTTCAGGATTGATTGATGAGAGAGAAAATGAATCACAATCGATTTGTAATTTTTTGAATCGCATTAACCTCTCTAGATTTGATTCGGTTTTAATTGGGCCAGGATTAGGTTTAAGAAAAGCCCCGGATAAGATTTTTTCAGAACAATTGGCAGGCTTTAAGGGTTTGTTAGTCCTGGATGCAGATGGTTTAAATATGTTGGCGGCGTCTTCTAAAGGATGGAAATGGCTTAAAACACGTATAGGGCCTACTTGGATTACTCCTCATCAAAGTGAATTTCAGAGATTATTTCCTGATCTTGATCAGTTATCACCTGTTGATTCAGCTTTAAAGGCTTCAAGCATTAGTGGAGCAGCTGTTTTACTTAAAGGAGCTCATACTGTGATTGCAGACCCTTTTGGGAAAGCATGGCAATTAGGAGAAACTGCATCATGGACAGCCAGAGCGGGTTTAGGAGATGTTTTGGCTGGATTTGCTACTGGCTTAGGTGCACTTGATTTGGCAGCCCAAAATAATTGCAGTGCTTTGCAACTTGCAGCAGCAGCCTTATTTCATGCAGAGGCTGGCCTGAAGGTTAGAAGTGGGAGTAATGCGGGTTCTATTGCAGAAGAGTTGGCGTATTTAGTTACGACTGCTCAATCTCAAAATGTTTGATTTGACACATAAGAACGTTCTAAATGGGCCTTTTTTGGTCCGAATGTGTACTTTTGCATGCATGAATCTGAAGGGTTCTTGAAAACCTGAGCTGTTTCGAGATTTCTATAGGAAAGTCTTCTCACATTTGATGACGTGATTACAAGAAATGGTTTCCTCGGCCCCCAAGACCTCTGAATCTCAAAGACGTCGAAGTAGTGATCCAATTAGTTGGTATTTATCAACTATTGGTCGGATTCCTCTTTTAACTCCTGCTGAGGAAATTGAACTTGGCAATCAAGTCCAGATGATGATGACTCTTACAGAGGATGGCTCTGTAGATAGCCAAAGCAAGGATTTGACTAATCATCAACGTCGTTTAATTCGTATAGGGAGACGGGCTAAAGAGAGAATGATGAAAGCGAATCTTCGTTTAGTGGTTAGCGTCGCCAAAAAATATCAAGGTAAAGGTCTTGAATTATTGGATTTAATACAGGAAGGTTCTCTTGGTTTGGAAAGGGCTGTTGAAAAGTTTGATCCAACTCGAGGATACAAATTTTCTACTTATGCATTTTGGTGGATTCGCCAAAGCATGACCAGAGCAATTGCTTGTCAGTCAAGAACTATTAGGCTTCCTGTCCATTTAAGTGAAAGGTTGACAACTATTAGGAAGGTAAGTCTTGACTTGGCTCATAAGTTAGGAGCCATGCCTAGTCGTTCTGAAATAGCTGAAGCTATGGATATCCCAGTAGGTGAACTTGATTCTTTGCTACGTCAAGCTCTCACAACAAGCAGCTTGGATGCTCCAGTTAATGGTGAAGATGGAAGAAGTTTTTTAGGAGATCTCATCGCTGATTCTGCTCATGAACAGCCTTTAGATAAAGTTGAACAGCGTATTCACCATGAACAATTGGGCCGTTGGATCACTCATTTAAGTGAGCAAGAGCAACATGTTTTGAAGTTACGGTTTGGATTAGAAGGTAATGAAAGACATACCCTTGCAGAGATAGGCAGATTACTTGAAGTATCAAGAGAAAGAGTTCGTCAAGTTGAGTTAAAGGCTCTTAGAAAGTTGAGAAATTTAACTAGGAAATTACCTAGTGGAATTTAAATTAGACTAGGCATATGTTTAAAAACTATCATATTATTTGTTTCTATTTTGTTAATCATTTGCCCAAATATATTTAGTTAAATCATTTGGATTTGGCTCCTCAGCTGCTAGTGCAAATTCAACAGCATCATTTACTTCTTTATCAATTTCTTTCTCAATCATCCTTAGCTCATCAGTTGATACCAAGCTTTGCTCGGATAGGTCTTTTTCAAAGGTTTTTAGAGGGTCTCTTTTTGCCCAAAATTCTTTTTCCTCTTCAGCACGAAGCTCGTCTGGGTCAGCCAATGAGTGCCCCCTAAATCTATAAGTAAGGCATTCGAGCACAGTAGGACCTTCTCCTGCTCTTGCTCGTTTTATAGCTCTTTCAGCAGCTCCTCTAACAGCTAATACGTCCATTCCATTAACTTCTTCTCCTTTCATTCCAAATGCATCTGCTTTACGCCAAATCTCTGGATCACTGGTAGCTCTGTCATGAGCCATACCTATAGCCCATTTATTATTCTCAACTACAAATATTATTGGCAGCTTCCATAGTTGAGCCATATTTAGGCATTCAAAAAATTGTCCGTTATTACATGTGCCATCGCCAAAAAAAGCTGCGGTAACAGAATCGCTATTTTCATTTAGTGCATCCCGTTTGTATCTACTTGTGAATGCGGATCCAAGCGCTACTGGAATTCCTTCCCCTATAAATGCGTAGCCTCCTAAGAGATGATGCTCTTTTGAAAAAAGGTGCATAGAGCCACCACGACCTTTGCTGCATCCAGTTTCCTTGCCAAAGAGTTCACTCATTACTTCTTTGGCAGGAACTCCAGCACTTAAAGCATGAACGTGATCTCTATAAGTACTGCAAAACCAATCGTGCTTTCTTTGCATGGCGCCTATTACGCCAGAACTCACAGCTTCTTGTCCGTTATATAGATGCACAAATCCAAACATTTTCCCCCTGTAATACATTTCCGCACATTTATCTTCAAATCTTCTGCCAAGAGTCATGTCTCTGAATAGCTCCAGACCAGCTTTTCGGTCTATCGAGGCTCTTTGTTGAGAGCTCATTCTGCTAATTCTTTCGGCATGTTCACTCGTTGGATTTGAGTTATTTAGGCCCTTTTGGGATGTCATGGCTGTGCTATCAATCATGCAAATAACTAACACTATTTATACGACTGTAAGGGCATGAGGAAGAACGATGGGCAAAACCCCTTCTCATGCCTAGAGTTTTATCCCAATGGCCTAATTGCTAGTGGAATTGCCGATTGATCATTTCCGGTTGCTAGGAGTGAGCCCTTCGGCGGAGCCTGAGAAGGTCCTTCGGGCCTTGGAATTGCGATTAGATAGGCATCCGCGAGAGGGGTTTACTGATGAGGTTCTCATTCAGCGAGCAGAACTCTTAAGGCTTTCTGCAGACCTTCTTAGTAATCAGGTACAACGAGAAAAATATGAAGCTGCTTTGTTAGATGGAGCTTTAGGACTTGAGCTCTCGTCTAATAGGGAAGTAGCAGGTTTGATTTTGCTTTGGGAAGCTGATGCCTCAAGCGAGGCTTTCCATCTAGCTATAAAGGCTTTGCAGCCTCCTCAAACCCCTGCATTGGGTAGTGGCAGGGAAGCAGACCTCACCCTTTTGACAGCTTTGTCTTGCAAAGCTGCTGCCATACAAGAACAAGATGAGCGTCATTACGAGTCTGCAGCATCTTTGCTGCAGACAGGTATTCAGTTGTTACAAAGAATGGGGAAATTGAAAGATAAGCGTGAAGAGCTTGAGATGTATTTAGTAGAACTTCTTCCTTATCGAATACTTGATTTACTTAGCAGAGATCTTGGGGACCAATTAGCTCACCAAGAAGGTATTGAATTACTTGACAACTTTGTAATGCAAAGGGGAGGAATAGAAGGGGCTAATTCAGAATCAAATAGTTGTTTAGAACAATCTGAATTCGAACTTTTCTTTCAACAAATTAGAAAGTTCCTTACTGTTCAAGAACAGGTCGATCTTTTTAAAACTTGGAATAAAAGTGGCTCTTCTGATGCAGGATTTCTCGCTGTTATGGCTTTGGTCGCAGTAGGGTTTTCAAGAAGAAAGCCGGAAAGAATTTATGAAGCAAGAAAGTATCTAAAGAATTTAAATATTCAAGGGCTTGATTCAATGCCATTACTAGGTTGCATGGATTTGTTGTTGGCTGATATTGATAAAGCTATATATAGATTTAAAGAGAGTAGCGATAATGACTTAACCCAATGGCTTGATAATTACCCAGGCGAAATTCTTGGAGCATTATGTGATTACTGTAGAGATTGGTTAAGGACTGATGTTCTACCTGGTTATAGAGATGTTAATCCTAACGAAGTAGATTTAGAGGCTTGGTTTGCAGACAGAGATGTACAAGCTTATATAGGCCAACTTGATAGGAGTAGTGGGCTAGGTATTGCAAGAGCTGGCTTCTCTTTCTTTACTTCTCTAGCGGATGATACAAATTTAGAAGTTAATTCCAATCATGAGGAAGCTATAGAAGAAAGTAATGAAGCTAATAAAAACAGTTATGTGGAAGAAAATTTAGAAGATAATCAGTCTCTTGATAAAGAAAAATTTGATGATAGTAATAATTATTTCAGATCAATAGTTTCTGGTTTGAATTTATTTGGACATATTTTTCTGAGCTTGACTTCTAAAATTAAAAGTTTACCTAAACTATATTACTTTATAATCGCAATATTTTGCATAGGATTCACTGTTAATTTTGTTGGATCTCGAAATAAGAATTTAGATCAAGAGATAGAAACTCCAACTCAAATAGAATCTGAATTCCTTTTGAATGAGAATTCTGTATTAAGAGAAAGTGATCTAGAAAAAGAAACTATTGAAAGCGAAGTTTTGCTTTTTGATCTTTTGAAATCTGAAGTCCCTTCAGAAGAGCAGGTTCGTAGCCTTGTACAGGCTTGGCTGGATGCTAAATCTAGGATTCTTTCTGGGTTAGAGAGTGAATCGCTAAAGAATGTTGCCAGAGATACTCTTGTTAAGCGTGTCTATAAAGAAAGAAATAAAGATAAGAAAGGTGGCGAAAAGCAGATCATAAAAGCAAATATTTCTACCATGAAAATTGTTTCTCAAACTCTAAAAAGAATAGAGGTTAAAACAAGACTTTCATATAGTGAAAAACGACTTGATTCTTCAGGAAAATCAATTTCAGAAACCTTTATACCTGATTTGAAAGTAACCTATATACTTGGAAGGGATAAAAATATTTGGCAACTAGTGGCTTATATTAGCGGTAAATGATTTAGATTATATTTAAGGAGTTTAAAATTTTTTTTATTAAAATTAACCTCTCTATTTAATTGAATCGTTATGTTTGATGATCTTTCAGCCCGTTTTGAAGATGCGGTTAAGAGTTTCAGAGGTGAGGCTAAAATTAGCGAGACAAATATAGAAGAGGCTTTAAAAGAGGTAAGACGAGCTCTCCTTGACGCTGATGTGAGTTTGTCTGTTGTCAAGGAATTTGTTGAGGAAGTTCGAGTAAAAGCAATTGGTACAGAAGTTGTTCGAGGAGTAAATCCAGGACAGAAGTTTATTCAAGTTGTTAATGATCAATTAGTTGAAGTAATGGGAGGTGCAAACTCACCTTTGGCTGATGTTCAAGAGGCTCCAACAGTTGTTCTTATGGCAGGTCTTCAAGGTGCAGGTAAAACAACTGCTACTGCAAAATTGGGTCTTTATCTTAAAGAGAAAGGCAAGAAGGCTTTGTTGGTTGGTGCAGATGTCTATAGGCCAGCTGCTATTGAGCAATTAAATACTCTTGGCTCTCAGATAGATGTTGATGTTTTTAGTCTGGGAACTGATGCTAAGCCAGAGGAAATTGCTAGTGCAGGTTTAAGAAAGGCGCGTGAGGAAAAATATGACACGTTATTAGTTGATACAGCAGGAAGATTACAAATAGATGCTGAAATGATGGAAGAAATGGTACGAATTCGCAAAGCTGTAAATCCAGATGAGGTTTTACTTGTTGTCGATTCAATGATTGGTCAAGAAGCTGCAGATTTGACTAGAACCTTTCATGAGAAAGTTGGAATTACAGGAGCGGTATTAACAAAATTAGATGGAGATTCTAGAGGTGGAGCAGCTCTTTCAATTCGAAAAATTAGCGGGCAGCCTATCAAGTTTATTGGAACTGGAGAAAAAGTTGAAGCTCTCCAACCATTTCATCCAGAAAGGATGGCGAGTCGAATACTTGGAATGGGTGACGTATTAACCCTTGTAGAAAAAGCTCAAAAAGAAGTTGAAATTGCAGATGCTGAGCAAATGCAGAAAAAGCTTCAAGAGGCTACTTTTGATTTTTCTGACTTTGTAAAACAACTCAAACTTATTAAAAGGATGGGATCACTTGGTGGCCTGATGAAGATGATTCCTGGAATGAGTAAAATTGATGATGGAATGCTTAAAAGTGGAGAGGAACAGCTGCATAGAATTGAAGCAATGATTGGGTCAATGACTCCTGATGAAAGAACTCAGCCTGAACTTTTAGCAGCTCAACCTTCTCGTAGGAAAAGAGTAGCAATAGGAAGTGGTTATAAATCTGCTGATGTGGATAAGGTTTTGGCTGATTTTCAAAAAATGCGTGGTTTTATGAAGCAAATGTCTACTGGAGTAATGCCTGGTATGGGAATGCCTGGTATGGGAATGCCTGGTATGGGAATGCCTGGTATGGACTCAGGAAATTTTCCTGGAGCTAATCAAAAAGGAAAAAGATTAGGTAGCGGCTCTCCAAAACGTCAGAAACCCCATAAGAAAAAGAAGGGTTTTGGAGACCTTTGATCCTTCAGCAGGTTAAAGTAGTAATTTGATTCTGTTTCTTAAGCAGCATCAAAACAAAACAGTTCAATAAGTAAAGTCAAAATGATTAAGCTTCGTCTGAAGCGTTTCGGGAAGAAGCGTGAAGCGAGTTTCCGTTTGGTCGCTTGTAATAGCACCTCTAGACGAGATGGTCGGCCTCTTCAAGAATTAGGGTTTTATAATCCTCGCACTAAGGAAACTAGGCTTGATACAGAAGCATTGAGGTTAAGACTGAGTCAAGGGGCTCAGCCAACTGATGCAGTTAGGTCTTTACTCGAAAAAGGAGGGTTACTTGAAAAAAAAATTAGGCCTGCTGAAATAATTGGAAAAGCCAAAATGGCTGAGGCAAGTAAACAAGAATCCAAGAAGTCAGAAAAAAAAGCTGCAGAAAAAAAAGCTGAAGGATCAGAGGCAGAATCATCTGCTTCAGATTCATCAGATAGCTGAATTTTCAAATGAAAGAAGCTTCCAATGAAGGTCGCTTCGTAATAGATCTACCCGATAATGACTCTGCTTTGGCCTTAACTGGTCAGGATCATAAAAATCTAAAAAGAATAGAAGAGCTAACAGGTTCTTCTATGGTATTGAGAGGTCTAAGCCTTGAAATATTTGGGGATTCTGATCAACTAGAAAGATCTATTGCACTTGTTGAGCTAACTAAATCGTTATGGCAAGAAGGTCAGGTTGTTTCTTCAGTTGATTTGCATTTGGCGCTTAATGCTTTGGAATCAGGCAGGAAAAAAGACCATCAAGAATTAGGCAATCAAATTCTTGCAAGAAGTCAAAGGGGCAGATTATTAAGACCAAAAACATTTCGACAGAAGACTTATGTCGATGCAATGAAAAATCATGATTTGACATTTGCTTTGGGCCCTGCTGGTACAGGAAAAACTTTTTTGGCGACTGTTCTTGCTGTGAAAATGCTTACTGATAAAAAAGTCGAAAGGCTTGTATTAACTCGCCCTGCCGTTGAAGCTGGAGAAAGATTGGGCTTCCTTCCAGGTGATTTGCAGCAAAAAGTTGATCCATATCTTCGCCCTCTGTATGACGCCCTTCATACTTTGCTAGGCCAAGAAAAAACTATTTCTTTACTTGAAAAAGGTGTAATCGAGGTGGCTCCTCTTGCCTATATGAGAGGTAGAACTTTAGATGAAGCATTTGTCATCCTTGATGAGGCGCAGAACACAACTTCTGCTCAGATGCAAATGGTATTGACAAGACTTGGTGAGAGGTCTCGGATGGTAGTGACAGGAGATATCACCCAGGTTGATTTACCTAATGGACAATTAAGTGGGCTTGTTGAGGCTGCAGATTTATTGAAAAGTGTTGATGGTGTTGCAGTTTGTTATCTGAACTCTGCAGATGTCGTTAGACATCCTCTGGTTCAGAAGGTCGTCAATGCTTATGCATCTAAATACAACGAATAGGGAGATCCGCACAAATAATTCGCCCAATTACGTTTTTTTGCTGTCAAAGTAACTTAGTTCAGACATCTGGTTAGTTATGCCAGCAAGCAGTAATTTTCAGCAAGCCATTAGAGAAGCTCAGTCCAGCGCTCTAGTTGGCCCAAATGTAGTCAATAAAGCCCTGCCTTATGTAGGTGGCGGAATGGTTTTAACTGCAGGCGGTGTAATTGGTGGTCTCTCTTTACAGGTGACTAACCCAG
The DNA here is from genome assembly GCA_902589115.1 of uncultured Prochlorococcus sp. Classification (GTDB taxonomy): domain Bacteria; phylum Cyanobacteriota; class Cyanobacteriia; order PCC-6307; family Cyanobiaceae; genus CACIRS01. The sequence continues at coordinate 51,212 of CACIRS010000004.1, read as the reverse complement.
GACTTTTCATGCCTCTTTTTTGGGTTGCTCTTGTAGGAAATTTCATTCTTTTCTTTGTGGCTCAAAACGTTGCCATGAAGGCAAACAACTCAACAGCTTTGCCATTACTAAGTGCTTATAGCCTTATTACTGGATATACCTTGAGTGGAATAGTTGCAATAGCAATAGGTAGTGCAGGTATGGGTGCAGTTGGAACAGCAGCTCTCGCTACTGGAATTACTTTTGCAATAGCTTCAGTTGTTGGTCGTCGGATGAGTGACAGTGTTGGCCAGGCATTGAGTGGTGTGGTCGGACTTGGTTTGATTGGTTTGATTATTGCAATGCTCGTTCAAATAGTTGGAGGATTATTTGCTCCAGGAATGTTTGGGGGAAGTAGCTTCGAATTAATGATTGCAGGTTTTGGAACAGTACTTTTTGTAGGAATGTCTTTTGTTGACTTCTATACAATGCCAAGAACATATCGTGATGATCAATATTTAGCAGGTGCTCTAGGAATGTATCTCACATATATCAACCTCTTCATCTTTATTCTTCGTCTAATGATTGCACTTCAAGGAGGAGGTAGAAGAGATTAGATCTTCCAGATTTTTCCTTTTGAATTAACTATTAACTGATGAAAGGATTTCTATTGCCCCTTTCATCAGTTAATTTTTTTTGGCTATTTTATAAATACTCTCTTGAATGGCTTCCTTTTGCTCTTGATCATAATTCCACTTATCAAGAAATGCCTTATAGGCCCCATCTCCAGTTATTGAGTTTTGAAGTATTCCTAAATTATTCTTGACAGAATTTGGCTCTAATAATCTTAAAAGGTCTATGCATCTTGATTTAATCCTTTCTGAGCCAGCTTTTTGTTTTTTGTTTGAATGACGTTCATGATGTAAGGCCATAGCGCTACTCATGGCTAGATTCTTGATAATTAAGTCAACAACGATTTCGCCATGACTTCTTAGTTGAATTACAAATGCCTCAGGCAATCTATCCATTAAAGGACAATCACTGGAAAGGCTGACGGCAAAAAAAGCGCGTGCACCATCTTGACTATTTATTAGATCATTAACATGCTCTGCAATTACTTCATCGCTTATTTCTCCTCTTTCCCAAGCATTGCACCAAACTATTGAGGCATTTAGAGATTTTTCAAAATTTAGTTTCTTGTTGGTCATAGCTTTTCTGTCCATTTGGAGTCACGCTATGGGAAATCATTCCTTGTTTTCAAGTCTTTGTCCTTATCTGAGCCTATAGCCAAGGATTATCGTTCAGGATTTGTTGCCTTGATTGGAAGACCCAATGTAGGCAAATCTACTTTGCTTAATCAATGTCTTGGTGAAAAGGTCGCAATTACATCTCCAGTTGCTCAAACAACTAGAAACCGCCTTAGAGCAATTCTGACCACAAAAACTGCTCAATTGATTCTGGTTGATACTCCTGGAATTCATAAACCTCATCATTTGCTAGGTGAACGTTTAGTGCAAACTGCTAAGTCATCTATTGGTGAGGTTGATGTGGTCCTACTAATTCTTGAAGCTAACAATCGACCTGGGAAAGGGGACGCATTTATCGTAAATTTACTAAAAAAATACGAAGTCCCGGTAATAGTGGTCTTGAATAAATCAGATTTATTAAATGAGGAGAATTATGCAGTCGCAGAAAAGGAATATTCTAATTTTTTAAATAATCCAAATTGGTCTATTCATCGTTGCAGTGCAATTCAAGGAGAAGGATGTAGTGAATTAATCGAAAAGATTTCCATACAATTACCCAATGGCCCACTTTTATATCCGCCAGAGATGGTTTGTGACCAACCTGAAAAAATACTTCTCGCAGAATTAATTAGAGAACAAGTTTTGATTAATACTAGAGAAGAAGTTCCTCATAGTGTTGCAGTCAATATCGATCGCATAGAAGATATTAAAAGACCTAGCAAAAAACTGGGGAGTATTGGTGTGACTGCAATTCTTGCAACTATTCTTGTTGAACGGAAAAGTCAAAAGGCTATTCTTATTGGTAAAGGGGGGAGAATGTTACGGCTGATTGGCCAAGAGGCAAGACTGCAAATGCAGAAATTGATTGATGGCCCTGTCTACTTGGAATGCTTTGTAAAGGTAGTTCCTGATTGGAGAAGGAAGCCTGCAAGATTGTTGGAATTAGGTTATGGAAGTACTGAATAACTAGTTTTCTTGAATTTAAGAACTCATATCTATAAAATCTCTAGATTTTTTGAAATATTTGATTAGAAGATATTTTCAGATAGAAATATTACGCCGATTGGGGATATGGTTAAAGAATTGGATGTTTCTTTATGGTTCCTTATCGCTTAGATGTTGTCAGCTTATCGCCTGATGCATTCTCTTCTTTAGGTGGACTTGGCATTATTAAAAGGGCTTTGGATACAAATATTGCAGAGTTATTTCTTCATAATCCGCGTGATTTTGCCTTTGATAGATATAGAAAAGTTGATGATGAGCCTTATGGAGGTGGGCCTGGGATGCTTCTTAAGCCTGAGCCTATTTTTTCGGCAATTGAATCAATTCCTTTAAAAGAACGAAGAAAGGTGATAATGATGTGTCCCCAAGGTAAACCTCTTCAACAGCAAGATTTACAACGTTGGTCTTTGGAGCAAGACCAATTAATTCTTATCTGCGGCCAGTATGAAGGTTTTGATGAAAGGATTAGAACCCTAGTCGATGAAGAAATTTCTATAGGCGATTTTATTCTTACCGGAGGCGAATTACCAGCAATGGTTATCATTAATGGCTTAATTAGACTTTTACCAGGTTCGTTGGGAGATAAGAACTCTTTATTGGAAGAAAGTCACAACAATTTTTTATTGGATTATCCTCAGTACACGAGACCAGAAAACTATAGGGGGATGAAGGTTCCTGATATTTTGCGGAGTGGAAACCACAAGGCTATTGCTGATTGGAGACAAAGAAAAAGAGAAGAAAGAACGAAAAATCGTAGGCCTGATCTTTATGCTAGTTGGCTTTCGAAAAAGAGCTAATTTAAAAAAAAATGTGAATATTTCAGTAGATTTTATCCAAATAAAAATAATAAAGTGTTTACCCTTATCAATCAAAGATTAAAACAAGATTGCATATTTTAACCTTTGCTTTGCAGAAGATTATAGGTTGAATTTAGATAAGTCGGAAAAATTTGAACTGACTAGTTTGATTGCTTATCTATGTCATAGGCCTAATTTAGTTCAATCAACTGCGATGTTTATAGAGTGTATGAGTAAGAATGACCTAAAGAATGTATTTTTTGAAGTACAGATCCTATTCTTTGCTCAAGAACCTCTGCTATGACTGACGCAAAACCTCAGTTCCGCATCGGCAACGGTTATGACATTCATCGCTTAGTTCCTGATAGGCCTTTGATTATTGGAGGAGTAAAACTGAAGCATCCAGCCGGTCTAGGGCTAGAAGGTCATAGCGATGCTGATGTACTTGCACATGCAATTACAGATGCATTGCTTGGAGCTTTAGCACTTGGAGATATAGGGAAATATTTCCCACCAGAAGACCCAAGGTGGAAAGGAGCTGATAGTTTAATTCTTTTAAAAAATGTAGTTGATTTAATTAAAAAAAATGGTTGGGGTATAACGAATGTAGATGCTGTAATAATTGCCGAAAGACCAAAAATGAAACCTTATATTAATCAAATGAGAAGCAACATGGCGGATAAAATGCGAATAGAACTAGATTTAGTTTCGGTTAAAGCAACTACTAACGAATGCCTTGGACCTGAAGGTCGCGAGGAAGGGATTAGTAGCCATGCAGTTGCTTTGCTTCATAGGCTATGAATAAAGTTATCTTTAATTCTTTGAAAGGAGTTTTAAGTTCTTTATTATTAATTCTGATTGTATTTATTCTTTCCTTTGGTAATCCTATAGAAACATTTTCAATCCCAAAATTAAATTTGGCAGGACCAGATTCTAGAGTAGTTGAGCACCTTAGGATTCATGTTCCTGAATCCCTTAGGGATTCATGGCTACAAGCTGAAAAAGCTAGTTGGGAACCATGGTTGGCTAAGCAAGATGGATTTCTTGGAAGAGAGTTGTACTGGGATAAAGAAAATGAGGAAGGATTTCTATTGATTAGTTGGGCAAGTCGAAGCCAGTGGAAAAATATTCCTCAAAAAGAAATTGAATTAGTTCAAGATCGTTTTGAAAATTTTGCTAGAGATGAAACTGGACAAAAAAAAGGAAATCCATTTCCTCTTCGATATGAGGGAGAGTTGTCTCCACAGTGAATTTTGATGAAGTCAGGTTGGATCTTCAGAGGCCTACTCGATTAGGAATGCTTGAGGCTGTTTGGGGAGAGCACAAAACTTTTGAGCAAATAGTTGCAATCCTGCGAAAATACAAATCCTTAGGAGAAAATGCCTTGGTTACAAGGGTTGATCCTAAAAAGGCGAGCAAAATATCGGATTTGATGAAAGATGTTGAGTTTCACCAGCAAGCACGATGTTTAACTCTTGGTCCTCCAGAGGAATTGAAGGATTTCTTGGGCGAAGTCTTGATTCTTAGTGGAGGTACAAGTGACCTTTGTGTTGCCTCGGAAGCAGAATTGACTTTGCGATTTCATGGAATAAAAACAGATTTGTTGTTAGATGTAGGAGTGGCTGGCCTTCATAGACTTCTTGATCAATTGAGAAGAATTAAAACGGCAAGTGTATTGATTGCCTGTGCGGGCATGGAAGGAGCTCTGCCAACGGTTCTTACAGGACTAGTCCCTCAACCAGTTATTGGGGTCCCTGTCTCAGTTGGATATGGAATCAGTCAATCTGGAAGACCTGCTCTTGAAGGAATGCTTGCAAGTTGTGCCCCTGGGTTGGTAACTGTCAATATTGATAACGGTTATGGAGCAGCTATGGCTGCTCTAAGAATTATTAAGGCTCAGACTCTGATACAACACTAATTAATTATTGCTGGTGTGATTGTTATGAATAAGCGGAGAATTTTTCTGAGGGTCTAAGTCGAGCAACTGTTCTACCCATAGTTGCATTGAACGAGGCAAACGATTTTGCTGATAACGGATTATCGCCTCCATAAGGACTGGTGAATTGATCCAATTAAGAGTTTTTCTTGACATTCAATATTTTTCTTTTCCTAGAAGGTGGAACAAATATGAACCAAGTGCAAGGGCTTTGAAAGAGATTTAATCTTTGTTGTCGTATTTGGTACCTAACCTAGACAGCTCGTTGCCATGATTTGTTGATTCGACATCAAGTAATCGGTTAACAAGTTCAGAAAGATCGCGGCTAGCCAACTCCCCATTGGTTTCCCACTTCATTGTTCGTGGTTCAGGTGTAGGTGAGTTAGACACAGAAAAATTTTAATTCGGCTCAGGCTAATTGTGTGGAAGCCCTGATGTGGGAGTTGTTGCGAGTTTTTTGCTAAAGAAATTGTGAAGCTTTTGAACTATCAAGCTATTACAGGTGTTTTAGGTTTGGATAAGCAGTTACCAGCTCTTCTGCACTTAATACATCTCCACTCCCTTCGGGCTGCCAAATGATTTCTAATGCAATTAAATCAGTTGATGATATTGAACCAAGAATACGTAATGCATCTCTGAGGTCTTCGTTATTAATTGATTCCTTTAAATCTACTTTGCTTTTGCTTGCAATAATTAGAGTGGCAGCAATGTATTCGTTGGTTTTATCTGCATCGCCGATCACTTTATTTGATGAAAGGTTTTGAAGTATTTGCCCAGAAACATTTGTTGTCACTTCTTCCTTTAACTTACTTCTCTCAATCATTGAAAGACGATTGAAAGTTGTTTCTGCTGAATTAAAAGGTACTTTTCCTGTTTCTAAGTTTGCATAAACCCATAATTCAGGCTGACGAAGAAGTGAGAGAGTTGCTTCTTGTAAAACCTTTTGCAAGCCGGATTGAGTTGATGTATCGGCTGTATTTGCAAGTTTTCTTAGATCACTTTGCAATTCTTTTGCGCTTGCCAATAATCCCATTTGCAGTTGGATCATCGAAACTTGCCCAGGAGGAGCAAGATCTATTCCTGTAGAACTATTTCCTATTGATGATGATGAATTCAACCCTCGAACAGAATTAACGATTACTCCTGCTATAGCCATAAGAATTAAGAACCCAAAAAGACCTCCCCCGCCAAATATTGGGAGGATAAATGGGAACCCAACTCCACCACCATATCTACCTCCATATCCTCCATATCCTCCATATCCACCCCTATATCCGCCTCTATATCCTCCAGTCCTTGGCATCGAGGGCGCTCTGAAGCTTCCTCCTCCTATTCGCCCCCCACTAGCTGCATGGGTTTGTTGAGGGCTTGCTATCAATAGTCCTATAACTATTGATGGAAGGATTAAAGCCGAGAGCAATCTTCTAATGATGTGGGTTGAGAGATTTTTCAATGAGTTAGTTCTTTAAGTAATGACCATATATCTAACTTTAGGAACCTCCGCCAACAATCGTCACGATTTCAAGAATGTCACCCTCTTGAACACTTTGTGTTTCCCAGTCTTGAGGAGGCAAAATAGCTCCATTGAATTCAATCACAATCATCAAGGAATTATGTCCTAGCTTTTCAATTACCTCAGCTAAAGAAGCAGTTCTGTTTTTAAAATCAAGGGCTTTAATGTCCCCATTTACTTTGATTTTCATCCCAGGGCTTTTAGAAAATTGCGACTTGCCTTTGCAGGATCATTATTATTCATGATTGAACTAACAATAGCAATTCTAGTTGCACCATTTTTAATTACTTCATTTAAGTTCTCGCTATTAATCCCTCCAATAGCAAACCAAGGTAGGCATGTGGCATTGGATGACTCTTTTATATAATTAAGACCTTTTATTTCTATCCCAGGCTTAGTTTGAGTGGGATAAATAGGCCCAACACCTAGGTAGTCACAACCTTCTTTCTCGGACTTATAAATATCCATGATTGAATGAGTGCTTCTGCCTATCAGTCGCTCCTGGCCTAATAGGCGTCTAGCTTCTTTCGTTGGCAAGTCTTCTTGCCCTAGATGCACTCCATCAGCATTAACAGCTAGAGCGAGATCAACTCTGTCATTAATTATGAAAAGTGCCTCATGTTTTTGACAAAGTAATGCAAGTTCATGGGCTTCGATAAATTTGCTTAGATCATTCCCTTCTTTGCATCTGTATTGAACCATTTTTACACCCGCTACTAGAGCATTACTAACAATATCGATAAGATTTTCTTTGGGTGTTGTTATAAGACATAACTTGCAATTCTGTAGTATTTCTTTCCTTTTATTAGAGCTTATTTCGCTTAGTATTTGCACTTCTAGTTTGTATAACTCATATCTTATCTTTGAGGCGGTTGAGGAAAGACCTGGATCTAAGTTTCGAGCAAACTCCTCTATAACTCTTAATGCTTCTTGAGCTCTAGCGCTATTTGCTTTAACTATATCTCCGGGTGATTCTCTTCCTTTTTGTGCAGGATGCTTTATGCCTATGCCTAGATCTTTCTCTACGCAGCGGGCGCTTTTGTATATATCTAAATGATGTTTTCCTAATTCTTGTCGCCAGTCTTTGATGATTAATAAAAATTCTTTGTTTTTCAAGCCGAATCGACACCAATCTTCTACTACTCTTAATCCTTCTCGAGCTCTATCAAGATTTGCATCTATGAGCTGTGCCACACACTGATTCTCGATTGGTATCGATTCCATCAATTTCATGCCAATCTTGGCAGGATCGCATGCTCCTGTATTAATGGAGAAAGGAAGTTCTGATAGCACCATGAATGTATTGATCTGGGGCGTTCTCCTGTTGGGAGGCATAGGCTTCTTTGTTGTATGGGGTTTGGCTAATGCTTACCCAACGTTGCCTTGAGTATTTTTTAAAGTGTTTGCAAGATTTTTCTTGCTTCATTGCTATCTTTTTCAATTTGCTTGCTAAGTTCTTTTAAACTTTCAAATCGTTTTTGGCCTCTTATTCTTTGTATAGGTTCAATAGTTAATTCACACCCCACGAGCTCTTGCTCTATGTCTAATAAGTGGACTTCTACTGTTGAAGGTGAATTAGGATCAACCGTTGGCTGAGGCCCTAGGTTCATTACAGCAGGGAGTAATGAATTCGTGTTATTGATTTTAGCTTTTGCTGCATATACCCCTAACTTTGGGAGGAATTTACGGCCGTCAATTTGGAGGTTCGCTGTTGGCCATCCTAGTTTTCGTCCTAAACCTCTACCTTTAACAACTTTCCCACAGAATTTATATGATCTCCCCATCAATTCTCTAGCAGCTTTGAGGTCTCCTTGACTTAATGAAGAACGTATCCTGCTGCTGCTCATACGTCCATTACTGTCTTCAAGGATAGGCAATATGGAAACTTCTATTCCTTTTTTATCAGCAAGTTTCTTTAAATAAAAAGCATCTCCTTCTCGATTTCGTCCAAAACGAAAGTTCTCTCCAATTGCAATGTGACGAGCTTTAAGTGTCTTTAATAGCATTTGCTCGACGAAAACTTCTGCTGATAAGGCTGCTAGTTCGAGATTGAAAGGGACTAATACAAGTTGTTGAATGCCAAGAGGTTCTAATAAGGCAGTTTTTTCTGAAGGTAGGTCTAATCGAAGTCTTGATTCTCCATATAGCACTTCTCTTGGATGAGGCCAGAAACTCACTACAGTAGGTATCCCAGGAGCAGACTTTGTGACAGTTTCAATTACTTTTCGATGGCCAGCGTGAAGGCCGTCAAAACTGCCTAGAGCTAAAGCTGTAGGAGAACTTGCTTGATTAGGAGAGCAGAGTTGAATCAAGGCGGACGTGCAAGTTGCGCGTTTTAATGGCAAGTTTGAACAAGAGTCGCACACATACTGATGGCAGACCAACTTGATTTCCAGTTGCTTTCGTCAGGCATGAGACGAATGGGCTGGATTCGCTTTTGGATTCAAGCGGTTCTTGGCCTTGTTGTTGTGTGCGTTTTACTTTTTAATAACATAGGCAGTAGCCTCGCTCGAAATTCTGAAAGAGCGCTTGGACTAGGTCCAGGTTTGTCTTTAACAACAATTGCTTTTTTGTTTTTGCTATATAGCCTTTGGCAAGGATGGTTGATAGTCAAGGCCGGAAGGGCACTTAATAGTTCTGCTAGGCCAAGTAGAGGTGAAACTAGTCGTTTGTTGAAGCGGGGAATATTTGTTGATTTACTTGGATTGATGCTTGCCTCAATTGGATATCAATCGTTGGCAGGCGCACTTTTTGTGCAGGCTTCAATGCAGGCTCCAGGTATTTCAATTGGTGCAGGGATGAGATCCATGGATAATTATCCGATTACATCATTAGAAATGCTTTCGGTGCTGAGTAATACACAGGTTTTATTTGCACATGTAATTGGTTTGGCTTTTTCTCTTTGGTTACTACAAAGAATTTATAGAACCAATTGATTATTAAGTGTTATTTTGGGTAGTTTATTTATTGGTCCACGCCAAAATAAATCAGGTTGAATTGGTGTAATTGATGGGCAGTTTTTTTCTATTTGGGCAACATCACTTGGCCATTCAAGAGGCCCATCGCCTGCCGAGTTTAGATCTTTAACTGCTTCTCCTGCAAGCCAAAAGTATTCATTTCCTCGAGGATCAATTCGTTTACTAAATTGTTCAACATAATTTCGAATAGAAAGCCTAGTCCATTTTAATGGACCCATCTTAGAAGCTGCGCAAGGAGGAATATTTAGATTTAGGAGTAGATTTTCTGGCCAATTTATTTTCTGAATACTTTCAACAATATTCATGGCAAGTAAACTTGCGAAATCAAAATCATGCCATTGAAAAGATGCAATGCTTACGGCCATTGAAGGTATTCCCTCTAATGTGCCTTCCAATGCAGCTGCAACTGTGCCAGAGCAGAAAATATCTGTTCCAAGATTTGGACCATGATTAACTCCGGAAAGTATTAGATCAGGTTTTTCATGAAGTATTTCAAATAGAGCAAGTTTTATACAATCTGCAGGGGTCCCACTACATCCCCATGCTTTTACGCCTTTAGCAAAAAGCTCATCTGCTCTTTCTGCTCTAATAGGAGATTGAAGTGTTAGACCATGGCCTGTGGCCGATCTCTCTTGGTCAGGACAGACAACTGTTACTTTATGCCCTCTATTTGATGCAGTTGCTGCAAGAGTTCTTATCCCATCAGCGAAAACTCCATCATCATTACTTATCAGAATGCTAAGAGGATCCATTTTTTTGACGACACTTTTTGGAACTTAGTCCTCATAGGTCCCTAAAGTCTTTAGTCAAGTTCTTTTTCTCGTGAGTTCTCCTCCTTCAATTAAACAAATCACTGGAGAGCTTGATCTCCTGGAATCTGACGCTGCGCTGGAAATAGCGAAAGCAAGCGATCAGGATTCACTTGAGAAATTAAGAATTAACTTGCTTGGTAAGAAAGGAAGACTTTCTGGAATTCTTGGAGTGATGGGAAGGCTTTCTTCTGAGGAAAGGCCTTTGATTGGTCAAAGAGCAAATTCTTTAAAGACTCAGCTTCAAGCATTATTGGCTAAACGTATAGAGGAATTGAAATCTGCATCTTTGGCAGATCAGTTAATTAATCAAACTTTGGATGTCACAGCGCCTGCAAGCGGAATCCCTATTGGTCATAGGCATCCTCTTATTGCGACCTCAGAAAAGATCGTAGATTTGTTTTGTGGACTTGGTTATGAAGTCGCTCAGGGCCCTGAAATTGAAAATGATCATTACAACTTTAGTGCGCTAAATATTCCTAAGGATCATCCTGCCAGGGATATGCAAGATACCTTTTATTTATCAAATAATTTGTTGTTGAGGACTCATACTTCACCAGTGCAAATTCGTCATCTAGAGAAAAATCCTCCACCAGTGCGAATAGTTTCTCCTGGGAGGGTTTATCGACGTGATGCAGTTGATGCAACTCATTCCCCTGTTTTTCACCAGGTCGAGGTTTTAGCAATAGATGAAGGTTTGAATTTTAGCCATCTTCGCGGAACAGTTATGGCGTTTTTAAATTCATTCTTCGGGGAACTTCCAGTTCGATTTAGAGCGAGCTATTTCCCTTTTACAGAACCATCTGCAGAAGTAGATGTTCAATGGAGAGGAAAATGGTTGGAAGTAATGGGATGCGGGATGGTTGACCCATCAGTTTTAGAGGGACTAGGCCTAGATCCTTGTAGATGGAGTGGTTTTGCTGCTGGACTTGGAGTTGAGAGATTCTGTATGGTCCGTCATGGGATCGATGATATTCGCAGACTCTATACAAGTGATTTGCGTTTTCTACAACAATTTTAGTTAAATACGCTTGATGAAATTGTCATGTTGAATTTCAACTAAGACACTAAGATTTCTATGTACTTTGTTCAAGTCGGTCGGTGCCCTCTGTAGGACTGATCGTCAATGATGGCAAAGAGGTGGCAGTTCATACTGCGCTCTTGATTCAGCAGAAGCTGGAAAAATCTGGTTTACATGTCGTCAGAGTTAGCAGTTCAGGTGGCATGGTTGGATTTGCGAACCCTGATCAGCACATGCGAACGATGGGGTATAACGCGTGCGTCCCGGAAGAATTTGATAAGACTATGCCCTTAGCAATTGTGCTTGGAGGGGATGGAACAGTTTTGTCAGCTGCTAGGCAAACTGCGCCTATTCAAGTTCCAATCTTGCCAATTAATACTGGCCATCTTGGCTTTCTTGCTGAGGCGTATCTAGCTGATCTTGATAAGGCGTTAGAGCAAGTCATTTCTATGAAATGGACAGTCGAACAACGCACGAGTCTTGTTGTGAGCGTTATGAGAGGAGACCAACGTAGGTGGGAAGCACTTTCTCTAAATGAAATGGCTCTTCATAGAGAACCACTTACAAGTATGTGCCATTTCGAAATTTCAATAGGGCGACATGCACCAGTTGATATTTCTGCTGACGGAGTAATTCTATCTACTCCAACAGGCTCTACTGCTTATGCACTTAGTGCAGGGGGGCCAGTAATAACACCTGATTGCCCAGTGTTGCAATTAACCCCCATTGCGCCTCATTCACTTGCTTCTAGGGCTCTTGTATTTAGTGACCAAGAACCTGTAACAATTTTCCCTGCTACACCAGAAAGACTGATGATGGTTGTAGATGGAAGTGCAGGTTGTTATGTCTGGCCAGAAGATCGAGTCCTTATAAGGAGCAGTGATCATCCTGTTAAATTTGTGAGATTAAGAGATCATGAATTCTTTCAGGTGCTTGGCAAGAAGTTGGGTTGGGGATTGCCCCATATAGCAAAACCAGATCGTCTTTGAGTTGAAAAATTAATTTATTTGGAGTGGTTTTTCTCCTTTAATTATTAATACAGGGTTCATTGGTGAAAGTCTTGTGCCATCGACTAATGGAACACCTCTCCATGCCTGATGTTGACTAATTGTTAAATTGCAATTATAAGACTCAAATATTTTTCTAAATTCCCCAAGTTTTTCTAAAGTTACTAGAGGAACAACTATAATTCCGCCTGGATTAAGTACCTCAAGAGTTAGTTTAAGTATCTCACTTTTATTGTTACCACCTCCACCTAATAAAATACGGTCTGGATAAATTGCATCCTTAGGAATTGTTGAACCATTTAAAACATTAATAATCTCATCCTCTATAATTGCTGTTGGTTTAACTCCAAGCCTATTTGCATTTTTTTTGATAAGATAATTGCTCCCAATCCTTTTATCAACACTTAGAAGCTTAAGATTTGGAACCATCCTAATAGCTTCTAATCCAACGCTGCCAACTCCTGCTCCTAAATCCCAAATTACGCCTTCCTTGGGGAGCTCTAGGGCTGCAAGTAATTGTACTCTTATTTCTAATTTAGTCATTAAACCTGGACGGTCATCATGTTGCAGGAAGAGACCATCCTTCAGTCCAAAATGTGGAAGATTTTTTGGATCTTTAATTGTTTTTTCTTCTGAAAGTAATATAGCCAGATGAAGTGGATGAATATCATCGACAGCTCCTGCTTTCGATTCGATTTGTACGATTCGTTCTTCCTTATGGCCTAATCGCTCGCATAACCAAAGCGAATAGGTATTTTCTAATCCAGATGCAACCAATGTTTTTCTTACTTCTTCTATGCCCCCTCTAGACGGGTCCGTTAGTACGGCTAGGGCCTTAGGACGTTTTTGCAGGATTTTGGCTAGGGGAGCAGGATCGCGACCATGAAGACTTATCCAGCTAGCGTCTTGCCATGATCGGCCCAGTCTTGCGAAGGCTAATTGAAAAGAACTTGGTGCAGGATGAAATATCAATCTTTCAGAAGGAAATGCTTCTAAAAGACTTCTACCTATTCCAAACCACAAAGGATCTCCGCTAGCAAGAACTACAGAAGCTTCATCTAGCTTTGTTAACCAGGTAATTAATTCATTAGGTCGATCGCTTGGGAATAGCTCTGGCAAAAGTGATTGGTTATTTTTATGCGTATACCAATCATGGACAACTTTGAAAAGTCTTTTTGGAGCGGCCAGTCTTTTTGATGAAAGGATGATTTGCTGTTGAGGTACTGGAATGCCTTTAATCCCTGAAGCATCTGTGCCAATGACGTGTATAGGATTTTGATATGAAATTGTATTCATCTCATTTTTTGTTGGGTCAACAGAATCTTTTTTGATTATTTTGAATGAATTATCAATTTAATAGTAGTTTTTTTTTGGCTTGATAAGCAGTGACCAATTCAAACAAACAAACAAATCAAAGGGAAGAGCGTCGACAGCGATTGCATGAACTTTTGATTGCACTCATTCATAAGCAAGATGATTTGGAATTGATTGACCCCGATTCTCCACAGCTTGATGGGGGTAACTTTAATTCCAAAAATTTAGATCCAGCAAGTTGGTTGGATCGAAATCGCAGGCTTTTAAAGCGATATCAGGCTTTGGTTCGATCTGCAATAACTCTCGATGCTCTTCTTGATGCTGAGCAAACCCATTCTTCTTGAATAGTTATTTTTTTAATCTTAATTTCTAATTGAATGATTCATCCATGTTGAATTTGCTAACCATTCCTTTTTTAGGAATTATTACCTTAAAGCTCAGGCATTTTGGGTTATACTTATTGCTTGTTTGTCTTGTATATTGCTCTTTAAGTAATTTTCAAGAAATTACCAATTTACTTATCAGCTATTAAGATGCGAGTCTTTTTAAGTTTGAAGAACATTATTGTCGTTCTTTTTACATTGATTTTATTTGTTGTTTTTCTGCCTGATATGGCTTATGCAAAATTACAAGTTACTAATAATAATGATGGGACGAACTTTACTCGGAGTTTAGAAAGCTTAAGGGACCTAGATTATGAAACTTGGCAATTGGTCGCTTATCCTAATTATGCTCATGAGAACGATTTTATACTTCGAATTGTAGGTTACCCAGGCACATTAAGAATCGACCATCCCACTTCTCTTCAGGTACATTCAGGATTGAAAAATTGGAATTTAAATGATATAACTTTGTTGAACCCTAAGTTAGTTAATGATCCACGAGAGGCAGCAGCTGAGTTTGAATTAACTAGCTTATTATCTGACTTAACTAACAATAGGCCTTTACGTCTGATCTTGCCAGGTGTTTTTTCTGAATTACCAGTCCCACCATATTTAGTAGGCGAATGGCGATCATTAGTTGAAGATAGTCAAATTGATGAACAAAATTAATTCTAAGAATTTAATTTGGGTCCCTTGGATGAGAAGGGCTCTTCAATTAGCTTCTCTTGGAGAAGGTGAAACCAGTCCTAATCCTTTAGTTGGAGCAGTGGTTTTAGATAAAGAAGGACATATTCTTGGAGAAGGGTTTCATTCAAGAGCGGGAAGCCCCCATGCAGAAATAGAAGCTTTTGCACAGGCTGGAAATAATGCAAAAGGTGGAACCTTAATAGTGACTCTTGAACCTTGTTGCCATCATGGATTAACTCCTCCTTGCACTGAAGCCATTCTGAAATCTCAAGTTCAGAGAGTAGTAGTTGCTTCAAATGATCCCGATAAAAGAGTTGCTGGGAAAGGTATATCTACTTTGAAAAAAGCGGGCCTTGAAGTAATTAATGGAATCTTGAAAAAGGAGGCGGACTATCAAAATAGGGCATTTAGATTTCGAGTCAAAACAGGTAGGCCTTGGGGAGTTTTAAAATGGGCTATGAGTCTTGATGGTCGTACTTCGTTATCTAATGGCGAAAGTAAATGGATCAGCTCTTCCAAAGCAAGAGAATATGTACATCAAATGCGAGCTAATTCTGATGCGGTAATAGTAGGTGGGGGAACTGTGCGGATGGATGATCCTTTGTTAACTAGTAGAGGAATTGCAAACTCAGAGCCTTTGAGAGTTGTTTTTACTAAAAGTCTTAATTTGCCTCAGCAAGCAAAGCTTTGGGATACTTCCGTCGCTTCAACTTTTATTGCATATAGCTCGATAGCAGAAAGAAACCATTTATACCAATTTCCAGATGGTCCCAAACGAATTGTCTTAAACAAGTCAGAACCTATCGAATTACTAGAAGCTTTGGCTCTTAAAGGTTGTAATCGAGTCTTGTGGGAGTGTGGCCCAAGGTTGAGTTCTGCTGCTATTTCTTCAGGCTGTGTTCAAGAGTTGGCGGTAGTAATTTCTCCAAAATTGTTAGGCGGTGAGCCATTTGGAACCCCTTTGGCAAGTCTTGGTTTTAAATCTATGGAAGAAGTGCTCTTGTTAAACCAGGTCTTATTGAAGCGAATAGATCAAGATTGGTTGATGCAAATGTGTATTCCTCAGTTTCAAGATTAAATTTCTTGAGGATTCGGTTCTTACACCAGTCCTTACAAACGCTTCTTCCTTGAGCCGTTTAGCGTAGTCAATAATTGGGGTTAGCTTTATGCCTATTCGACAGGACGACAATCAACCTAATCGGCGTTTTGGGATCATCAATATTCTTTTGATTGGCTTTGGGGCCTTCCTGCTTTTTAGCAGTTTTTTGCCTAATCCTGCTATGCAGGTCCCTCGTGTTCCATATTCCCTTTTTATTAATCAAGTCAATGACGGGGAAGTGAAAAGGGCATATATCACTCAAGAACAAATTAGATACGAACTTTCTTCCCCAGAAGAAGGAGCCCCATCTGTTTTAGCTACAACCCCGATTTTTGATATGGACTTACCTCAAAGGCTTGAAGGTAAGGGTGTTGAATTTGCTGCCGCTCCACCTAAGAAGCCAAATATTTTTACAACAGTCCTTAGTTGGGTAGTTCCTCCACTGATCTTTATTCTTGTATTGCAATTTTTTGCACGAAGAAGTATGGGAGGAGGCGGTGCTCAGGGAGCACTTAGCTTTACTAAGAGCAAAGCAAAAGTTTATGTTCCTGATGAAGAATCTAGAGTTACTTTTGAAGATGTAGCTGGTGTTGACGAAGCTAAAGATGAATTAACTGAAATAGTTGATTTCCTAAAAACTCCAGAGAGGTATACCGAAATAGGTGCAAGAATTCCAAAAGGGGTTTTACTTGTAGGCCCTCCTGGAACTGGTAAAACTTTGCTTTCAAAAGCTGTTGCTGGAGAAGCTAGTGTGCCTTTCTTCATTATTTCTGGTTCAGAATTTGTTGAACTTTTTGTAGGTGCTGGTGCGGCTCGTGTTAGAGATCTATTTGAGCAAGCAAAGAAGAAAGCTCCTTGCATTATTTTTATTGATGAACTAGATGCGATCGGTAAAAGTCGCTCAGGTTCTATGGGTGTAGTTGGTGGAAATGATGAAAGAGAACAAACCCTTAATCAATTACTTACTGAAATGGATGGTTTTGCAGCCACTGAAAAACCTGTAATAGTTTTGGCTGCTACTAACCAACCTGAGGTCCTTGATGCAGCACTATTGAGACCAGGTAGATTTGATCGCCAAGTTTTGGTGGACCGCCCTGATTTGTCAGGCAGAAAAACTATTCTTGAAATTTATGTCAAGAAAGTCAAATTAGCTGAAGCTGTGGATCTTGATCGAATTGCTCAAGCTACTAGTGGCTTCGCTGGAGCGGATTTAGCAAACATGGTTAATGAGGCTGCTTTGTTAGCTGCTAGAGCTAAAAGAAACAAGGTAGAACAACAGGACTTGAATGAAGCTATAGAGAGAGTCGTTGCCGGTCTAGAAAAGAAGAGTCGTGTTTTACAAGAAGATGAAAAAAAGGTTGTGGCCTATCACGAAGTTGGTCACGCGATTGTCGGTCATTTGATGCCAGGTGGAAGCAAGGTGGCAAAAATATCTATAGTCCCTAGAGGAATGAGTGCACTTGGATATACCCTTCAATTACCTACAGAAGAACGTTTTTTGAATTCTAAAGAAGATTTAGAAGGCCAAATCGCAACTTTGTTAGGTGGTCGTTCCGCCGAAGAAATCGTTTTTGGGAAAATTACAACCGGAGCTTCTAATGACTTGCAAAGGGCAACTGATTTAGCAGAACAAATGGTAGGTACATATGGCATGAGTGAGATTTTGGGACCTTTGGCATATGACAAACAAGGTGGAGGAACATTCTTAGGTGGTACCAACAATCCTCGTCGGGTAGTAAGCGATGCAACTGCTCAAGCAATTGATAAAGAAGTTCGAGGCTTGGTAGATAGTGGCCATGAAAATGCACTTATGATTCTTAGACATAATCTGAATTTGCTTGAAACGATTTCTCAAAAGATCCTTGAGAAAGAAGTGATAGAAGGGGATGATCTAAAGCATATGCTTGATGAAAGTTCTCTCCCTAATGAATTAATAAAGTCATAATGCTTGACGCAGGGGGGCTCGATCTCCGATAACTGACCTTTAAGGCTTCCTCCATGGCAGATTTATCCCATGGTGTGGCATCAGTTCTGTCAAACTTAAAAAATCAGGATTTTTTATCTTCTTCTGATTTTTCCTCCAGACAGACTGCTGCTTTACTCGAATTAGCGCATCAGCTGAAAAAAGGTCAAAGACGCATAGATTTAGGCAATCGTGTTTTAGGGCTTATCTTTACCAAAGCTTCAACTCGTACGCGAGTTAGCTTTCAAGTTGCGATGGCAAGGTTGGGAGGTCAAACTGTAGATTTAAATCCTCAAGTAACTCAATTGGGCAGAGGAGAACCACTTGAAGATACAGCTAGGGTGTTAAGTAGATTTTGTGATGTACTAGCGATTAGAACATTTGAACAAAAGGAGTTATTAGCATACGCACATTGGGCCTCTATTCCAGTAATTAATGCACTTACAGATGTAGAGCATCCTTGTCAGGCTTTAGCAGATTATTTAACTTTGCAGGAGGAGTTTGGTGATTTGAAAGGTCTAACTTTGGCATATATTGGAGATGGTAATAATGTAGCTAACTCGTTAATGATATGTGGAGCACTTTTGGGTGTTAATGTTAGAGTTTGTTGTCCCGAAAAGTATCTACCAGTATCCAATGTTCTAGCTAAAGCTAGAGGACTTGCTTTAAATGGAAATACGATTGAATTGTTTAATGATCCAAGTGAAGCGGTCAAAGGTGTAAATGCTTTATATACAGATGTTTGGGCCTCTATGGGTCAGGAGGAAGAACAAAAATATAGGCAGAAAGTTTTTAAGAATTTTTGTTTGAATGAAACTCTTTTATCTAAAGCTGATCCTAAAGCAATTGTTTTGCATTGCTTGCCTGCTCATAGAGGGGAGGAAATTACCTCGGAATTAATCGAATGTGATGCAAGTCGAATCTTTGATCAAGCTGAAAATAGGCTTCATGCTCAGCAGGCTCTTTTGGCTGCTTTGTTAGGAGGTCTCTAGAGCTTGTCATTTGTGCTATCAATAGGTACAAATGTATTGATTGGTCTAAAACTCTTGTGGCAAGTCTTTCCGATGAATCACTTACTTCAGCTCAGCAAGAGCTTTATGAGTGGTTAGTTGATTACATAGGTAATCATCATCACAGTCCATCTATTCGCCAAATGATGGAAGCTATGGGTTTGCGTTCACCTGCACCTATTCAGAGCAGGCTTCGTCATCTCCAACAAAAAGGATGGATCACCTGGCAAGAAGGCCAGGCAAGAACATTGCAGCTCATTGGTGGAATTGCTTCCGGTATTCCCGTTCTTGGCGCTGTTGCAGCTGGTGGTTTAGTAGAGACTTTTGATGATGTTCAAGAAAGACTAGATTTAACTTCTGTTCTAGAAACTAGAGGAATTTTTGCATTAACTGTAAATGGGGATTCCATGGTTGATTCATATATCGCTGATGGAGATGTGGTTCTTATGGAACCTGTTTTAGAACCTTCTCGATTGAAGAATGGAACCGTAGTGAGTGCAATGGTTCCAGGAAGTGGAACTACATTGAAGCATTTTCATCGGACTGGCGGATGCGTGAGGCTTGAAGCTGCAAATCCAGCTTATGAGCCAATTGAATTGTCTGCGGATCAAGTTCAGATTCAAGGCAAGTTGCTTGCTGTATGGCGACAAATCTGAAGTACTTTGATGTGTAGAGTTAAATATGAGGGCATGAGCCTATAGGCTTCACCCTTAAATATGGGGCCATAGCTCAGTTGGTAGAGCACCTGCATGGCATGCAGGGGGTCAGCGGTTCGAGTCCGCTTGGCTCCACTTCTTTTTCGAGTAATAGCAAAGGCTTCGAGTGAAAGCTAATTGGATCGACCCATGTACTGCTAATAACAGGCCTATTGATCCTTGCCCCTAGGAGGTGGGCGATAGAACCTTGAAAATTGAATAACACCTGGATCCCCTGCATCCCTCACATAAAAAAAAAGCCCCCCATGCAGAAAAGAGGCTCTTTTATTAAGACCGTTTGATCCCCATCACCCGGCCGTTGAGCGGAACTTACACACTGTCAAGCGATTTGTCATCGGTAGAAACACGCTATTTATGGTGTTTCTTAATATGTCTGATAAGAAAAAACGCTACAAATGGGGGTTGATTTTAAGCTGAATCAGTCTTAGAAATAAGGTCCCCATCACCCAGGTCCGGAGCGTTTCGCAAGGGCCTTTTTTATTGGGTGGATCTATCTAGCCACCTCTAATCTGCGCTAGATGCCAGGCACCAAGAGGTAAAGCTCAACTGCTGCAATGGATTTTGGCGAATACATGCCTGCATGGCATGGAGGGGGTTAGCGGTTCGAGTCCGCTTGGCTCCATTAAGGGAAATAATTAATAATAAATTGATATATTGATTTAAAAAAAATCATTGCAATTGTAAAAATTATTTATGAGACCTTTCGCTTTATAAGAACCTAGATATTACTAGGACTTTAAAGCTTTTAACTTATTATATAAAATTCAATTTAATCTTTCTTTTGTATGGACTCACCACTCTCTGATACACCTCTAAATAGTGATAAGGTGCTGATTCCAACAGCCAAGAAAAGAAATACTGCGATCCCTATAAGCCCAGCCACTGTAAGTGGAGAGAGATCCATCTCGCCAAAAGCAATAGCCCAAAGAGTAGATATTCTCATGCTTAATAACTTATGAGAGGTTTGTACAACTTCTAATTTATGGCTGAATTGCCAAAGAGATCAAAGTAGAAGCTTGTAATTTCATTTTGAAACTTTTTTGAATTAAGGAACAGTTCATTTTGGCTTAAGCTTTTGCAGATAGGTTCAAGTATGTTTGAAGAAATTTTTTCATAACTTGCAAAAAAAAAATAAGTGAAGTTTGGATAATAATTGGCCGTTTTTGCGCTAGAGCAAGGTTCAATATAGATCTGTAAAAGGAGGGAAAAAGGTTTGGCACTTAATCAACCTCAATCTAAAGAAGCTAAAAAAGCAGCACTCCAAAGGAAGACGACTCTTAAGTGGGGCAGTAATGGAGAATTGTCATCAGTAGATATGGCAAGAATACTAGAAAAATTGTCAAATCCAGAACTAACGCAATGTGAAATCAGCTGTGATGTAAAGCAAGCTGACAAATAAGACTATATTTTTACTTTTTAGATAATTAATCTTGCTATTGTAATTTCATTAAATAGCTATTTATTTAAATTAGAAGAATCCTTTGGAATAAAGGAATATACCCATTATTATAATTGGACCAAGTCCAAAAAGTAATAAAACTAGCTTTGCATTTCTAGGATTGGTTTCAGCTTCCTTCTTTAGACCCATATAAAAGAATAAATTGGTGCACGATAATTAACTTTAATTTATCTAATGCCAATTGACAATCATAAATTCATCAAGCTTATTCATCTAATATCCAAGAGCTTGCTAGTTAAATGGGCAAGATGATTAAATATTTTAAACGATATTCTCTCTTATAGAGCTCTTTCTTTTTAAATTGATCTCAACAAAATTTTGAAAATGCGATTATTTTGGATTTTGATAGCCTCTGCTGGAATACTTTTTCTAGCATTTTTACAATTGAATAAATTTGGATCTGCCTTTGAGGCAGATCAATCATGTCATTATATGTTGTCTCAACAGTATCAAGAGCCTCAGCAATACGGTTGTGATCATGATCTAGAGACTAGACAGTGGATTTTGTATAAAGAAGGTAATCAAAAGCTCCCTTCAGAGGTGATTAAGAGGTTTAGATATTGATATTCATTTTTTATTAATCTAAATAAATTTGCTATTGAAATCTTTTGGAAATTATATACGAAAATAGCCAAGTACCTAGTATAGAAGTAAAGACTGCTGTTACTAAGAAAGTGGTAATTTGTCCAATTGAACCTTTTAGATATACACCAGACTGAAGTAATGGGAAATCAATTAATGATCCTACTGTTCCCCAAATCAAGACCCACGCAGCAACATATAATATTGAAGCAATTTCTTTTTTACCCATAGCCATAATTTCTTTAATATTAATATCTTCATCCTAATGTAGGAATACCCTAAATAGGGCAGATATTTTCAATCCTATAACAAAAAAAGGAGATCGACTCAATTTTATCTTTAAAAATAAATTATTAATTACTAACTTTATTTAATTGACTAGGGTTTATTCTTAAATCTTTTAACTAAAAGGATTGCTATTTCGAAGAGGGCTTACGAATAAAAACTCCATTACTATTCCTGTTAATGCGATAGGCATTACCCAAATGGTCATAAACCTAGGACCAAAGAACTTAATTTTTTCTGGGGAACTCCCTACTCCTTCTTGTAAAGAGCTTTTTAATGCAGTATATGGGGAAGCTGGATTTTTAAACTCTGGAGTAGAAACTTGAACTACAGGTTTAGATGTACTTGACTGATCAATTGATTTTTCAGGACTAAGAATTGATTCGTTTGGGTCTAAAGTTTCCATTTGATTGCCTAAGTATCCAACTTTAATTTACTTAAAAAGACCATTTGAATATATATAAATTAATACTTCTCTTGGTAATAATTGAAGCATGCCTGGATTAAATTTATATCTTCTCTTGCTATTTTGATCTACTTGCAGATGATTATTATAGAAAAAATTTTCTTATATTATATTACTTAATTAACCATAAAGAATTTGAGAAGATCTGAATTTTTTTTAACTAGGTAATTAAACTAAATCCACTATGTAAACCATAAGTGATTATTATAAATGACATTACTCCTAGGCTTAAAATCATTGAAGTATAAAGCCGGTTTACTCCATATCCATCTTCTAAAGGGCTAAAGTCTGCTACAACTAATGACTTTCTGGAATATTTTGCTCTGTCAGTAAGCCCTGTATTTTCAATATCTGGCCTTAGAGCGCCTTCTGCTACCAACGATTTGACATCAGATCTTTTGGGAACAGGAGAATTCCCCAATCCAATAGTTTGAAATTGATCGGAATTAAAGATTTTTGGAAACATGTCAACATGCCACATGCCAATGACCGCAACCCAAAAGATCATGCTTATTCCGCTGATTCCAAATAAAAATGTTTTAAAGGTTTCCATAGGAGATTAGCTTTATAGCTATTTTGCATCAATAGATATCGCATAGTGCAAACTTTAAGTAACCTAAGATCAGAATCTTCGTGCCAAATTTAACGAAGATAAGTTAAATCTCCTTTTATTTATCTTTTGAGCTAAGTCATCAAAAGTTTTAGGCCGAGTTGGAGATTCTTTTGTGGATCATCTAGGAGGTCGATTGCATGTAAATTCCAAAATAAGCGGGAATCAGTATCAAGACCTTATTGGTATAAAATTTACCATTTATATGTAATTAATCTTCGAATTGGTTATATTCTTGCTTTTTTTTGTTTTTGGTAAGACGTAAATGTGCTAATCAATAAAGATAATTAATTAGCTTTCTTCACCAAATAAACTATGACTAGCTCACCACAATCATTGCCAACAAAAAATATTGAAAAAGCTGATATGCCAAATACAAATAATAATAAGAGCAAGAATAAAGCTTATGTTGGTATGACAAAATCTTTTAAACCTGTAGGTGTGGCTCCATTTACATATGGCCTGTGGAGACATTTTGTTCTATTGGGCGCATTACATTTGGCTTGGCTATTTATACTGTTAATTGCCCAGATGGCTGGTTATCACGGCTTTGATAACTTCGTTCTATCTTTTTTAGGTTTAGGTGGTAGATAACTAAAGATTATTTCTTAGTCAAAACCTTGAAATAGCTCTTGGTGTACAGAAAATATATGGAACTGCGATGTTCCCTCTTCTGGGCAAAGTCTTTTCCCATCAATATTCCAAGCAGCACTACAAATTAAATCTCCATCCCATCTCACTCCTTCTGCACTAACCATTTCAGACCATTCTCGAACTTTTTTAAAATGAGTTGGCATATGGATACCTATCTTCCTGCTTGCAGTGCAGATTCTGGATAGGATAGGAGGTTTTGATTTAATTCTAAGTTCTTTTATTAGGCTTGGCTGACTAAATGTTCCTATAAAACGTACATATTCAATGATTTGCAATTCACTATCCTCAAGGCTTGCAAGTTTTATTGCTCTTTCAAATTCTTCTAAATTTGTAATTGGTCTTGACCTTTTTTTATTCATTGAATAAATAGCAGTGATTTACTAGATAAATTAAATATAATATATTGTTCAATTTAACTTGTCTTGATTGTTCAGCCTAATCCAAATATACTTTTAGTCACTGGATCCCCATGAAAGATAATTTCGGTAAGTATAAGCATTAAAAAGCCTATCATCGCAGCTCTTCCATTAACTAGTTCAGCATTTTCATTGAATCCAAAAACTTCTTTAACTTCTTGTCCATCATTATTAATCCATTTAGGTAATGAATCAATATTAGATGATTCTGTTCCTACAAGATTTATATCTTCGTTGGTAGATGAGCCTTGATTGTTTTGCATAGAAAAGAAAATTGCAAGTCTTTATCATAAGGCATAGCTAGTTATAAGGAATTAAGTATGTTCATCTCAATTTTTAATTCTTTGTAAAATATCTGATCTATTGGAAACAGGCTAAAGATATTTTTCGGAATCAAAATTTTTTATTTCTTTTTAAACCTCTTTTTCGAATTCGTTTAACCATTTTTCGTTTAGACTTTTTGGTTGAATAAAATCGCTCGACTTTATTCAATCTGAAACCTAAAAAGGAGAAGATAAGTATTGCTATTATTATTAATATGTAGATAAGCATGTTATGTTGGGGCAACTATTTATATTTTAAAATTAGCCCATTATTAATGCATTATATTTTGTTTTTATAAATATTATTATGATTCGATTTATCGATTAATAATGGATTTTCTTAATAACAGAGATTCAAAAACAGTTATTTCAAACCTTTCGCTCTTGACTGGTAGGCAATATTGCTTACGACATAGCTGTGCTTGGGTTAGGTTAATTGTCTAAATTAAAAAAATTTGCTAGCAAACATGTAAGTGATTTATCAGTCATGCAGGAAATCTTGCCAGTTACATTAGGATTGATCTTTGGAGTACTTGCTTTGATTGGATTAAGAGAGTTGTTTGTAGAGCTTTCCAAAGCAACTAGTAAGGCAAGATAATGCTTGATGTTTTAGAGCTTGCCTGGCTGATACCTGCATCGCCATTTATGGGTGCTTGTTTTATAGGTATTCTTTTGCTGAGTTTTAATAGAACAATGAACAGGCTTTCTAAGCCTGTTACCTACATTTTGTTCTTATCTATAGGACTTTCAATTCTGATCAGCTATTTAATACTTGCAAAAGAATGGAACAATGAGGTTTTTAAAGATTTCAATCTAGATATAGATGGAATAGGTAATTTTGGTTTTCATTTTAATTTCTTTATTGATAAAATAAGCTCAGTCTTACTTGCATCTTCTACGACATTATTTCTACTAATAATGATTGTCGTGCGTAATAGATTGGCCGGTAAAAAAAGATTTGTTTTTTATATAACAAACATAGTTCTAGCTGGTTCAATTTCACTTATATTACCATTAACTTCGTTTGCTCATGAAATCTTAAAAGATATCTCATTCTAGAAATTCTTTTCTAGATATTTTAATTTTATTTTTACTTTACACTAATTGAAGTTTCTTGTTTACCAATAAGGGTCATCATAGAAGCTTATATCCAATGAGGTTTGATGACTCTTATTTACATCGGTTATACAGGCTCGAACTACTTCTCCATTAATCTCTATTTCACATGCCCCACAACTGCCTCCAAGACATCCAGTTGGTATTGATATTCCCGCTTCTTTAGCAGCCTCCAAAAGAGGAGTTCCTATTTTAATATTTATGGTTTTACCATTTGGCCAATTTGTTTGGATTACTTCTTTTCCCATTTTAGATAACCCTTTCAAGCTTAATGTTCTTAACGAATTCATCTGCTAGTAAGTCTAAGATTTTATCCCTATTTTCGAAGTGATTTGGAACATTGGTTATTAATGCTGGAATTCTTTTCTTCTCCCTTAAGTTGTTAAGCCACTGCCTTCTCCATGATCCATTCTCAAATATCCCATGCAAATAGGTCCCAGCTACATTGAAACCAGTCCTTTTATTTGTAACCCATCCAATAGAAGGTATCGCAGCGATCTCTTTGGTGTATTGGTCATCCAGATTAATCAGTTTGCTATGCCCATGATGCAATTCGAATCCATTTACTTTATTAGAGGCAGGCCAATAAAATTTTACTTCGCGATTTATTAAAACCTTTTCTTTTGAAAAGATTGTTTTGATAGGAATAAGGTTTAAACCTAGTACCTCCTTGTTATTAGACTTATAAGAACCTTCTAAAAAATGAGGATCTTCGAGTTTTCTTCCAAGCATTTGTAAACCTCCACAAATGCCAAATATGTTTCCACCTTGATTAGCATAATTTTTTATTTGCATACCTAAACCCGTCGAATGAAGAATATTTAGATCTCTAATAGTTTGCTTACTGCCTGGGATGATTACAGCATCTGGAGAACCTAATTGATCGCCAGGCTTAACCCATATTAATTTGACACTTTTTTCTGCTTCTAAAGGATCTAAATCTGAGAAGTTGCTTAGCGAAGGTAGCTTTATAACTGCTATATGTATTTCTGCATTATATTTTTGACCTTTTCTTTCTAATAAGTCTAATGAATCTTCAGGGGGGAAAACTTCATTTAACCATGGCATAATTCCAAGTACAGGAATGCCAGTTTCTTCCTCAAGCCAGTCCTTGCCCTGATTGAAGAGTTGACGATCACCTCTGAAACGGTTGATTATAATTCCCTTAATTAATTTTCTCTCGCAAGGACTTAATAATGCAATCGTTCCTATTATTTGAGCAAATACTCCACCTCTTTCTATGTCAGCAACTAATATACAATTTGCATTAATATACTTTGCTAATCGCAAATTCGTTAAGTCTCGATGTTTCAGATTAACTTCTACTGGACTTCCTGCACCTTCAAGTACAAATCTTCCAGACTGATTTGATTCCTTAAGTTTATTTAGGCCTGTACATATTGCTTCCCATCCAGAGTCAAACCACTCTTCGTAATAAGATTTTGCTTCAGTAATCCCAACACTTTTGCCTAGGTGAATCACTTCACTGGTACTATCCCCTTGCGGTTTTAAAAGAACAGGATTCATTGCAGAACTTGGCTTTATTCCAGCAGCCCAAGCTTGCATCGCTTGGGAATAAGCCATCTCTCCTCCATCTTCATCAACCCAAGCATTGTTACTCATGTTTTGACCTTTAAAGGGGATTGGATATTCCCCTTTTCTTTTCAATACTCTGCAGATTGCTGCTGTCATAAGAGACTTTCCAGCGCCACTGCATGTCCCTAGAATCATTAATGGACTTTGAGAAGAATATGAACTCATTGCAAATACCTTTTGCGCCTAAGCCATTGGCTAATTTTTTCAGACCAGCTTGGTATTTCCTCAGGCAAGTTAGCTTCATTTTCTAAAATTTGTCGTCCTAAGGGTGTAAGTCGGATTTTTGAGGTTAAACCTTGCCCATCAACTTCTCTACGAAGTATCCCTACAGTTATTAGCCATCTAAAATCAGCTTCTATGGCGTCTGATGTTGAGAACCAATTCATATTTGGATTACTGTATCTGCTTTTATTTTTAAAAACATTTTTTGCATTTAGGCCTAGAGATTTAGCATCTACGTAAAAGGTTGAATTAAATGGGAGACAGCGAAAGGTTTGTTTAGCTCTTTTTATGCTGAGTCTTTCAATTGGTTCCATCTCTTGTTAGCCAAGGTGTTGAAAGTTTCTTTAAATGGCAGCCTAAGAGTGTGAGTGATTTCTTTTGTTTAGAGTGTTGATTCTCGCTTCGGCTTCCATTGCCCGTCATAGATTGCTTATGCAAGCTGGGATTATTCATGAAGTCATAATCAGTGAATTAGATGAGTCAAAATTAAAAAATCATGATCCGGTTAAATTAGTTCAAGGACTTGCTTCTGCGAAGGCAGAAATTGTTGCATCAAGAATTCGATCGGGGTCTTTTGAGAATAAATGGCGGAATGAAACTTGCGCAGTTCTTGGATGCGATTCTGTTTTTGAATTTGAAGGAGAGGTTTTTGGGAAACCTAGTAACCAAAATGAGGCAATTAGACGATGGGAGAAAATGTCTGCTAAAAGTGGTTTCTTACATACTGGACATTCATTGGATTTAGTACATATTAATGGAAGTCATAGCACTTGGATCGATAAGAATTTTTCTATAAAAAAAACTATATCGACAAAAGTAAATTTCGTTGAGTTAAGTAAGAAAGATATTGAAGAATATGTTGCAACTGGAGAGCC
Organism: uncultured Prochlorococcus sp.; assembly: GCA_902589115.1. Lineage (GTDB taxonomy): Bacteria > Cyanobacteriota > Cyanobacteriia > PCC-6307 > Cyanobiaceae > CACIRS01. Next base: position 23,168 of record CACIRS010000004.1, on the reverse strand, counting down.
ATTAGTATGTGCTGGCGGCTTTGCTTTAGAAGGAAAAGGAAGCCAATTCATAAGTTCAATAGAAGGTTGTTACTCTAATGTTATTGGACTTAGTTTGCCTTGGTTGAGAGAAAGCCTAACTAGGATTGTGTATTAAAAAATATTGATCAAGTTAAAAATCAATTTGCTTAAAATGTAACTCAATAAAAAAAAGGACCTCTTAAAAAGAGGTCCTTAAGGTTGATTCCTAATCTAAAAGTTAAAAATCAATCTAAATCTGGCATCGCGAGTACTGGTTCGTTCTTACGATCAATACCTTTTTCGAAACCAGCAGCAGCGGCTCTTGCCCTACCTGCATGCCAAAGATGTCCTATGAATGTAAACCAGCCAAGGAAGAAGTGAGCCGAAGCTAACCACTGACGGAGATTCACAAAATTAACAGCATTTGGCTCTGTAATGATTCCACCAACTGAATTAATGGAGGCATTAGGAGCATGGGTCATATATTCAGCTGCTCGACGCACTTGCCAAGGCTGAATATCATTTTGGATCTTGTCGAGACTCAATCCATTTGGTCCACGAAGAGGCTCTAGCCAAGGACCTCTGAAGTCCCAAAAACGCATTGTTTCTCCACCAAAGATAATTTCTCCAGTAGGAGATCTCATCAGGTACTTACCTAGTCCAGTAGGACCCATTGTGGAGCCAACGTTTGCACCAATACGTTGGTCTCTCACTAGGAAAGTAAAACTTTGTGCCTGAGATGCTTCTGCGTTTGTTGGACCGTAGAACTCAGAAGGATATGCAGTGTTGTTAAACCAAACAAATGTTGATGCAATAAAACTTGCAACACATAGGCCACCTAATGCATAAGCCAAAAGTGCTTCTCCATTCCAAATGAAAGCTCTGCGAGCCCAACCGTATGGTTTGGTTTGCATGTGGAAGTGACCACCTACTAGTTCGAGGATTGCTAACCAATAATGACCACCAACTATGTCCTCAACTGAGTTGACACCAACCATTGAGCCGCCGCCTCCCCATGGAGTGGCAAAAAGGTATCCAAAAATAATTCTTGGATCCATAGTTGGAGTTACAAGCCTTACTGCTCCTCCACCAGGAGCCCAGGTGTCATAAAGACCACCTAGGAATTGCCAATTCAATGCAAAAAGGAGTGATCCCAATCCAAGAACGCATAAATGACGACCAAGAATGGTGGTCATTTGGTTTTTGTCTCTCCAGTCGGTTGAGAAAAATGGGAAGGCTTCTTCCAATTTTTCTGGGCCGGCTAAAGCATGCCAAATCCCTCCAAATCCAAGGATTGCTGAAGCAACTAAATGGACAACACCTGCTGCAAAAAATGGATAAATATCAGTAATTTCTCCACCAGGCCCTATCCCATATCCAAACATTGCTGTATGGGGGATAAGTATTAAACCCTGTTCCCACATGGGTTTGTCATAGGTGAAGTGACTGACTTCATAAAGAAGCATCGCTCCAGCCCAGAAGACCATTAGGCCTGCATGGGCTACATGGGCACCGAGTAGACGCCCAGATAGGTTGATTAAACGAGCATTGCCTACATACCAGGCATAGCCAGTCTCTTCAAGACTCTGGTTTGGAGCCTTTAGAAGATTATTAAAGGGCGTTTCCACGGGGCAGTACCTCCTCAGGGAATACAAAGTTTTCGTGTGGCTGGTCGGCTGTAGCCATCCAAGCGCGCATGCCCTCATTCAGAAGAATGTTCTTCGTGTAGAAGGTTTCAAATTCAGGGTCCTCAGCTGCTCTGATCTCTTGACTAACGAAGTCATAAGCTCGCAAATTGAGTGCAAGTCCAACGATTCCGATAGAAGGGGCCCACATACCCATTACAGGTACTAGGAGCATAAAGAAGTGAAGAAAACGCTTGTTTGAGAAAGCAATACCGAAAATCTGACTCCAGAAACGATTTGCTGTAACCATTGAATAGGTTTCTTCTTCTTGGGTTGGATCAAAGCCTCTAAAAGTTGTGCTTTGAGCTTTACCACCAGATAGAGCTGTTGAATCCTCATAGAGAGTGTTCTGAACAGTTGCACCGTGAATGGCGCATAACAGAGCACCTCCAAGAATTCCAGCTACACCCATCATGTGAAATGGATTTAGGGTCCAGTTGTGGAAGCCTTGAATGAAGAGAATGAAGCGGAAAATAGCTGCTACACCAAAGGATGGAGCAAAGAACCAGCTGTGCTGACCAAGTGGGTAAATCAGGAAAACACTGAGAAATACCGCAATAGGGGCAGAAAAGGCTAGGGCGTTATATGGACGAAGGCCAAGTAATCGAGCTATCTCGAACTGACGCAACATGAAGCCGATCAGAGAGAAAGTGCCATGCAAGGCAACGAAATTCCATAGGCCGCCTAGTTGACACCAGCGAACGAAATCACCTTGTGCCTCAGGGCCCCAAAGTAATAAGAGGCTATGACCCATGGCATCGCCAGGGGTGCTAACAGCGGCTGTAAGAAAGTTTGCACCTTCTAGATAAGAGCTTGCTATTCCGTGGGTATACCAGGAAGTAACAAAAGTGGTTCCTACGAACCAACCACCAATTGCCAGGTAGGCAGTTGGCATTAGAAGAAGGCCTGACCAGCCAATAAAAACGAAGCGGTCGCGTTTAAGCCAGTCATCGAGGACGTCAAACCATCCTCTTTGCTGGGCGCGTCCAACAGCGATCGTCATGAGAGAAACGGTGCTGAGCTTTTGGGATACCGAGAGACTTTAACAATCCCTAAGGGGTATTTGGGGAAATTCACCCCTCATATGAAACTGCTTGTATTGGTTATTCATTTCTCAATGCCTTCTGAATTGATCTCAATTAACCTTTGCAATTAACAATGGGTTGGATTTGAACCTGTCATGGCAATTGATCTTAAGAACAGCACCTCAGCTGAACAGCCTTCACAATCTTTGTTTGAGCAGATAGTTCTTGGTTCTCGAAAAATGTCAAATTTTGTTGTGGGATCAATGGTAACGATCGGAGGAACCGGATTTGTCTTGGCTTCCTTATCAAGTTATCGAGGACAAGATCTTCTGCCTTTAGGGCATCCAGCGAGCTTGATTTTTGTCCCTCAAGGACTATTGATGGGTATTTACGGAATTGCTGCTTTTTTATTGGCTATTTATCTGTGGACTCTAGTGGTTATCGATTTTGGATCTGGATCAAATATTTTTGATAAACAAAGGGGAACATTATCTGTCTCTAGAAGAGGGGTTTTCAAAGAAATCAAGATTGAGATCCCTTTAAAAGAAGTAAAGGCCGTCAAGTTAGAAGTTAAAGAAGGTATTAATCCAAAACGAAGAATTGCATTGCGCATCCAGGGTCGTCGAGATTTACCTTTATCTGGAGTAGGGCAGCCAGTTCCACTAGCTCAACTTGAGCAGGAAGGTGCCAAATTGGCAAGATTCTTAGAGGTCAATTTGGAGGGACTGTAAAAAAACCATGAAATTGAAAAAAACAAATTCCAAGAAACTTTTTGATTCGATCTTGATATGGTTTTTTTGTATCCCAATTTTGTTTGGATGTACTAAAGCTTCTACAGCAAGTATTCCTTCTATTTGTTCAAATGGACCTGCTCCTTGCCTTCAAGGAAAAGCTATTGTCAAAATAACTACTACTCGAGGCAATATTCTTGTAGAAGTTAATGGTGATTCTGCACCCTTGACAGCAGGTAACTTTATTGATTTGGTTAATAAAGGAGTTTACAATGGGACAATTTTTCATAGAGTAATAAGGACTCCTGTCCCTTTTGTGGTGCAAGGAGGCGATCCTTTATCGAAAGAGATAGGAGTACCAAAAAAAGATTATGGAACAGGAAACTATATAGATAAGGTATCTAGTAAGGCACGTTTGATTCCTCTAGAGATTAAGCTTAAATCTGAAGTTCTTCCTAGATATAGTCAACAAATAATTGGAGCTAGGTATTTAGACCAACTCCAAATAAGACATCAAAGAGGATCATTGGCAATGGCTAGATCAAAGGAAGTTGACTCTGCTAGTGCCCAATTCTATATAGCTTTAAAGGCCTTGCCAGAACTTGATGGACGATATTCTGTTTTTGGAAAAGTTCTAAAAGGTATAGAAATTATTGATGAAATAGAGCAAGGAGATCAATTAATAAAAGCCATTCTTGTACAAAACTAAATTAAGAATATAAAGTTTGCTTAACCAGGAAATCTTCCTCTACTTGAAGATGTCTTAAGTAATTCCGTATTAACTCCTGAGGCTCTTTCTAGAGCAACTTTTCCTGTTCGAGCTATTTCAATAATTCCATAAGGCATAAGTAATTTTTCTAGAGCAACTAGTTTCCCTGGATCTCCAACCACCTCAAGTGTAAGTGCCTCATCAGCAACATCAACTACCTTGGCTCTGAAAACTTGAACTAAATCTAATATGAAGGTCCTTTCTTTGGCTGGTGCTTTTACTTTCAAAAGCATCAGTTCGCGTTCAACAGCTGGAAGTCTTGTTAAATCAAGAACCTGAAGAACATTGACTAATTTATCTAACTGCTTTGTCATTTGCTGAAGGGTTTGATCATCTCCTTCAACAACCATTGTTAGCCTTGATTGACCCTTGGCCTCGGCTGGACCTACAGCAAGGCTGTCAATGTTGAACCCTCGTCGAGCAAATAGTCCTGCAATTCTGCTCAGAGCTCCTGACTCATCTTCTACTAAAACTGAAAGAGTGTGCTTCATGCCTTTGAGTTAGTACCCTCCAAATTAATTTTCAACCAGTTCAATACATAATTATTGAATTCTTGGTGTGACTCGTCATGGGGACAATGGCCAGATTTGTTTATCACTTCCAAATCTAACCAAGGATATTGCTTCATTATTTTGTAAGCAATATCCAAAGGAACAAGTCTGTCTTGGCGACCCCATACAAGCAAAATTTTAGGGCGCTTTAAACGACTATCAATTCTCTTTAACAGAAAAGGGCCTTTGGATATTTCGGGCCTTAAAGACATACCTATACACATCGCCCTCAGAGATTGGGCTGCAGATCTCTTGCGAGAAGGCTGCTCAACTATTTCCTGGAGAGTTATATCTGATTTTATAGAGTGATAATAAGCGGCTTGCAGGGCCACTTTGATTAATATGGTTTTGGTAATAATTGGTAGAATTATTTCTAAGGGCATCAATGAAAAAAAGGTTCTAACAAAAATCCTTTTGATTTGCTTTAAATAAAGAGGACTTTTGAAATTAATTATTTGCATAAAAGCAGGATCAGGAAGCGGTGCAGCCACAATTACTTCAACTAGCTCTGGATTTCGGGCAATAGTTGTAAGTGCAACTAGACTTCCTAGAGAGTTTCCAATAAGTATTGCTTTACCATGAATTTTGACTTTTACAACTTCATTTAAGAAGCCTTCAAGTTGTTTTGCCCAAAAAAGATTATCTAGTTTTCTTAATTGCTTTACCCCAGGTTGTTCAGATTTTCCAAAACCAATTAGATCTATTCCATAAACCCTATAACCAGATTTAACAAAGCTTTCAGCATTGTTTCTCCAATGATCACTACTAGCTCCAAATCCATGAATTAATACCAATGGTTTTAGATTGTTTTCTCCTAGCACTCGCCAATGGCAATAAAGGCCTTGCCAATACCAATCTCCTGATTTGCCCCAAAGAGTTTTGTTCTTAATGGCAATGTTATCTCGATTTTGATTTGGGGCCGTATTCATACAATTCTAAGCAGCCATTAGGTTTATCAATAGAAGAGGTTTTTTTTTTGAATTCCTTAGAGGCTCTTTCTTTTGCCGACCTGTTAAGGATATTCAAGAAGGTGACCTTGGAAGGTTTTAATAGGGAAGTAAATTCAATGCCTCAAAATGGCTTCAGAGATTTTTGGGATTGCTGCAGTCTTTTGGGTTCTTATCCCACTTGGACTGTTAGGTGGTGCCATTTTACTCAAGCTTCAAGGAGATTAATCCTCACGATATCAAGATCTCCCAATTAGGCTCCTGGCTTAAATCACCTTAGCTATGAAGGTTCTTATAGTTGGTGGTACTGGCACACTTGGAAGACAAATTGCCAGAACTGCGATTGATAAAGGGTATCAAGTGCGCTGCATGGTCAGAGTACCCAGGAAGGCTGCGTTTCTTCAAGAGTGGGGATGTGAACTTGTTCAAGGAGACTTGCTTGATCCCGAGAGTCTTGATTATTGCTTAGAAGGAATCGATGCTTTGGTTGATTCAGCAACTGGGAGACCAGAAGACCAAAAGAGTATTTATGAAACTGATTGGGACGGAAAACTTAATTTGTATCGTGCTAGTGAAAAAGTAGGCATTAAAAGAGTAGTTTTTCTTTCATTACTAGCTGCTGAAAATCATAGGGATATTCCATTAATGGATGTCAAATATTGTACTGAAAGTCTTTTGAAAGAATCAAAATTTGATTATACGGTTTTGCAAGGTGCGGCATTTATGCAGGGTTTGATTGGTCAATATGCAATTCCAGTTTTGGAAAGTCAGCCTGTTTGGGTAAGTGGAACCCCAGCACAAATTGCTTATATGAATACTCAAGATATGGCACGTTTTGCCGTTGCAGCTTTAGAGCGTCCAGAAACCATTCGCAAAAGCTTTCCTGTTGTAGGTCCCAAGGCCTGGAAGGCTGAAGATATAGTCAAGCTTTGCGAAAGTTCTTGTGGTAAGAAAGCAAGAATTTTGAGAGTTTCTAAGTTTTTAATGGAATTTACTCAATCTTTACTTACATTTTTTCAATCAACGTTGAATATTGCTGATCGATTAGCTTTTTCAGAAATCACCGGTGGAGGTGTAGTTCTTGATGCTCCTATGGAAGAAACGTATAGGACTTTTGGACTTAACCCATCTGAGACATCATCACTTGAGTCTTATCTAAGTGAGTATTATTCAATAATCACGAAAAGGATGCGTGAACTGAATGTAGATATTGATAAGGAAGAAAAAAGAAGAGTTCCCTTTTAAAATTGACAAAGGTTGCATTCCGATAGTTTCTTTGTACTATTGCAGAGGTCGCCTCTCTCGCCGTGTCTTTATCTCAAGTTAAAAATTTCAATAGAAGGCTGGACATCATGTCTAGTGAAGCGGTTCAGGAGTTAGATAAGGCTTGTGGCCATGAGCTTTGGAGAAATATTGGTTTTGATGCGTTTGACGGGCTAAAAGATGCCGAAAGAAGATCAAGAGCAAATTATTACTATGGCCAATGGCAAGCAGTAAAAGAGCTGAAGGATGCGTTGAATTAATTTTCAAAAATTTTTTAACAATTCAGAGCATATGCTCAGTTTTTCGTTTCCTGCTCTATTTACCTTCATTTGGTCCCAAAATGCATAGTTTTAGGCGGTGTTTTTTGACTTAAATATTTTTTGCTATGAGTAATTGATTAATTGGATCACCAAGGCGAACTAAACTAGGAGCATATTTTCATTTGTGGTTAGTTCGCATGATTGAAACGTCTGGTGTGATTGAGAAAGAACAGGGTAATGGGTTCTATTTGGTTACGTTAGAGCAACCTGAAGGTCATCAATGCTTGTGCAGAGCTGCAGGAAAGCTTACTAAGTTCAGAATAAAGCTTCTCGCTGGGGACAAAGTTCTTGTAGAAATAAGCCCTTACGATCTCACTCGAGGAAGAATCACTTATAGAGAAAGAAATGCTGGTGCCCCAGGGGGAAGAGCAGGCGGTAATCGTCCTGGTGGTCCTAGAAGAAGATAATGATTTTTTATGAAATCTCTTTATCTAGAAGGGTTTTGATCGCTGTAGAAAACTCACTTCGTTGTTTGACTCCTTTCCATTGTTGAAAAAGCTTCTTTTGGTTGAATAATTGAACGGTTGGGGTTCCATTTACACCTGCTTGTTGAGCTATTTCTTTATCAATTTCTATATCAATTTCTACTCCTTGAGCTTTGCCATTAAGTTCTTCAATGACTCTTTTTAGTTGAGGCTTTAAGACATGACATGGACCACAATTTTGGGAAGAATAAATAACGAATAAGGGATTTTTGCTTTCATGATATAATTTCCTTAATGCATAACTTCCTTTTTGCCATAATGCATTAGATGAATAATTCTTTTCTGTTGATTCTTCAATAATTATATTTAGATCTGCTTTTTCTGGTTCTATATTCTCTTTTGGGAAAAATTTTATAAGACTATTTTGATTTAGCCATCGCTCTGCTGCTAGAGCTGCTTTGCACCCGCTACCTGCTGCAGTTATTCCTTGTCGCCACTCCGAATCGGCAACATCTCCAGCGGCAAATACTCCTTCTAATGAAGTCTCTGGTCTTCCTGGTTTTGTAAGAATATAATTATTATTATTTAATTCTATTTGACCTTTAACTAGTTCTGAATTTGGTTTATGACCTATCGCATAGAAAAGTCCTTTAACTGAAAGCGTAGTTATATCGTTTTTAACTTTATTTTTTAGTTTTACAGCTCTTAACCATTCATCACCTTCAACATCCATTATTTCGGATTCCCAGTGCACTTTGATTTGAGGGTTTCTAATTACACGATCTATCATTGCTGCGCTAGCACGAAACTGCTTTGATCTAACTATCAAATGAACGAAGCTTCCATATTTTGTTAAGTAAATTGCTTCTTCGCAGGCAGAGTCTCCCCCCCCTGCAACAGCAAGTTCTTCATTGTGAAATTGAGGAGTGGCGCCATCACATATTGCACAAGCACTTATGCCTTTGCTCCAGAATAGTTTCTCATTGGGTAAATGAAGTCTCTTTGCATTTGCGCCAGTAGCCAGAATTACAGCGTTTGTTTTGATCAAACCTTTGTTTGCCTCTATAACGAAAGGCCTAGTTTGAAGATTGATTTTTTCTGCATCTACTTCTAATAATTTGGTTCCCCATCTAAGAGCTTGAGCTTTGAGGAGATCCATTAACTCTGGTCCCATCACGCCATTTGGAAAGCCTGGAAAGTTTTCTACATATGTTGTGGTCATAAGTTGTCCCCCCTGGATTCCTCCTTTTTGAAAGCCAGTTATCAAAAGAGGACTAAGGTTTGCTCTTGCGGCATAGATGGCAGCTGTATATCCAGCAGGTCCAGAGCCAATTATTACTAAGTTCTGTATTTCGTGAGATTCCCTTGAAGCCTCCACAACCATTGCTAATTTTTCAAAATTACCTTTTTAGACTAATCATTTAGACAGATAATTTTTAAATAATCTAGGTAATCGTGCTTACGCGAGCAACAAATCCGAAGGAAATATGACGAAGATCTTCTATCTTTTTAATCTTTTCTTTAAATTTCAAGCATCTCGTCCATGTCGCTAATTTCTTCAGTTGATTGATTGAAGAATGTTTGCGGCGCCATCAGTACAGATTCAGCTAAATGTTCAGGATTTTCTTCGATGCATGTGATCCATTCGCGAAATTCTTGGGTAATCGCATAACTGTCTTCATACCTCTCAAGCCCATCCAGCACTGCGATTCTCGATGAAGCCCAACAGCTTGCGACAGTAACCCGTCGTTTAAAAGAAGTGTTCATAATTTGTCCCCAATGGGACTACATTTACATGCCGAAGGTGCTGTTTATTGTCATGTATGTCACAAATATGAATTCTTCTATACAAAAAGAATTATCACTACATGAAATTTGGTAGTTCCGGTGTTCGAATCCTGATTAATTCAAGTGCTTCGTCTTGAATTGTTTCCATTGGCAAACATGGTCTGTTGAAAGTTTTGGAATCAATTTCGTTTGAATTATTAGATTCAAATCTTGAAATTAGATATGGTTTTGAACGAGACCACTCTTTTGCATATTCCATAAGGAGAGGATCTGCTGGTGCAAAAACAACTGATGGCTGCCTGGGAATTGATTCAAGTGAAGCTCTTGCATTTGACATTCGAACTGCCCTGGTTATCCCTTGGAGAAAACGACTTTTGGTAACTACTGTTGTCATATATGCCACTAAGCGAATCCTTGGGGCATCAAACCCTTCTGAGCACATATCAATACTTACAAGCCAATGGATTTGACTACTTTTAAAGTTTGCCAATCTAAGACTCGCATCTTTTTGCTCTGAATGAATGAGTTCAACTGAGGATCCATTCTCTTTAAGGAAGTTGGAAATAGAGTTTGCATGTTCTATATCTCTTGCAATGACAAGACCTGCGGCATTTGGGTGACTCTTTCTGATTTGATCAAGCTTTTTTTGAGACTTGATAAGTATTTGTACTGCAATACTGCTTGAGTCAGAGAGACGAATGGCCCTCCGAAGATTTCTTGCACGCCAGCTTTCGCGAAGTTCATTGGATAGGAAAGACAAATCCCTATTAGGGATTCCGTTTCTTTTATGCTCGACTGATCCGTCTTGGAAATGAAATTCAAGAGGCCGAACATCCCCAGCTTCAATAAGTTCTTGGGATTCAATGCATAGATCAGGTGTGATTTGCTCAATAAATCCATCTTTGTCTTGAATCAGCGTTTTTTTTGCTGAGCAAAATGAAAGGTTGTCTGCTCTAAAGGGAGTCCCAGTAAGACCTAGGCGAAGCTTGCAGCTTTTTGTTATTTCAAGAAAGGCTTTTCCCCATGCAGGACTTTCTGATTCATTTGGATCAATGCCAAGATGATGAGCCTCATCCCCAATAGCTAATAAATTTTTATGTGATTGGTCTTGAAGAATTTGTTTGGTTTGGTTTGGATTAATTGATGCTTCTTGATAGGTAAGAACCCACCCATCTTTTTGAGTTGATAATTTCTCTTGAGATGAACTTTGATCGATTCCCTGTAACTTAATTCCTAGATTTTTAGCGGATTCAATCCATTGCTGAAGTATAGAATTCCTATGACAAAAAACAATAACTCCATCTAACAAACCCTCTTTTTGCATTGATTGGAAACTCAACAATGCACCTATTGTTTTTCCTGCTCCTGGTCCAGCATGAATTAGGAGATCGCTCCCCAGATTACTTTTAATAGATAGTCTTCTCCTAAGAAGCTGGATTAATCTTGATTGCCAAACTCTGGGCTTGATGCTTGGCTGTTTTGGATCACGTTTAAGATCAAATGAAAAATTAGGAATAGATAAGATTTGGATTGATTTATTTCTACCTTCTTTTTCTCTTACAACAAGCCCCTATTCGAGAAGAATATTTCTGGATTATTTTTTTCAGACTGCTTCAGTATGATTTATAAGCAAACGTTCTACTTCTTCTAGTCCTTCATTTGCAGCATTTAAAGCTAAATCTAAGTTTTGATTTGCATCTTGAAGAAGTTCTTTGGCTAAACGCCCAATCACTTCACTTTTACGCTCCTCAAGCATTGGCATGATCTCATTTTCGATCAGTTTTCTAACAGCTTTGCTCCTGATTTGATCATCCCTTGCCTCTGCAAATGTTCCTTGAACTAATTCCTGAATAAAAAGTCGATGAACCTCACTACTTCGTAGAAAACTTTCAGTTGCATTAATGATCCCTTCTACCAAGGCTTCGTCTGGCTCAGATTCGTGATTAGACAGTTTGAACTCCCAGTCTAAATGTCTTCTTTGCCATCCAGATGCATGAAGACTAGGCATCACAGTTTGGGCATATGTATCTACTGACATTTCATAAATTCTTTCTGCTAAGCGTTCACACCATTCACGCCCATGCCCTTGCAAATTTTTTTGCATGGCATCTCTTTCAATTGAATGTCCTCCGTGATGACTATGACAAATGCCATCTGGACATTCGATTGCAGTAAGGCTCATGAAAAAAAATTTCAGTTCTTATTCTTATTAGCTAAAAGATCAGCTTTTAAAAACTTTCTTTAGGAAAGAAAAACTTTCTTCCATCAAGTTTCTGCTGAAGTACCTATGACCTCGTAATCTCAGTTTGATGTTGATTTACTTCTTTTGCCAAGACTTTTAATCCCATTGGAATTGGCCCCTGGAGAAAAGCGTGTAGCGGCAACTCCTGATTCGGTCAAAAAAATCTTGGCTTTAGGCTGCGAAGTTTCTATTGAAAAGGGAGCTGGTTTGCAAGCTGGTTTCGTTGATCAGGAATATGAAGCGGCAGGTGCAAATGTCGTTGCTTTGAGTGATCTCAAAGAATGGAGGAAAGCTGAAATACTTTTGTCTGTTCAGACTCCTTTGAAAAGTTCCTTATTAAACCTCTCTTCAGATGCTCTTGTTGTTGGATTGTTGTCTCCTTATTCCAATAGTGAACTTTCAGAAGTAATTCCATCTAGAAAACTTTCTGCTATAGCTCTTGAGCTGCTTCCAAGAATTAGTCGTGCACAGGCGGCGGATGCTCTTTCTTCCCAAGCGAATATTGCTGGATATAAGTCCGTTCTGCTAGGTGCTGCGGCACTTGATAGATATTTCCCAATGCTTATGACAGCTGCGGGAACAGTTCAGCCTGCGAAAGTTATTGTTTTGGGGGCAGGAGTAGCCGGATTGCAAGCAGTAGCAACGGCTAGAAGACTTGGAGCGGTTGTATATGTCAGCGATATTCGATCAGCTGTCAAAGAACAGGTTGAATCTTTAGGTGCAAGATTTATAGAACCTCCCTCTATTGAAGAGAAGCCTCTTGAGTCAGGTGGATATGCAAAACAAGCGTCTGAAAGTTTTCTGATCGCCCAGCGACAAAAACTTTCTGATCATTTATCTGAATCAGATGTGGCTATATGTACTGCTCAAGTACCAGGGCGCAACGCACCACTGTTAATAGATGAAAGTATGCTTGATAGAATGCGTCCTGGTGCTGTTGTAGTTGACCTAGCTGTTTCACAAGGAGGAAATTGTGCAGGGGCAAAATATGGTGAGACAGTAGAGAGAAAAGGGGTGAAATTAATTGGCGCATCAGACTTACCTAGTACTGTGCCAAACCATGCAAGTAGCCTTTATGCAAGAAACTTAGTTTCTCTTCTTGGTTTCTTGATAAAAGATAGGCAAATAAATCTAAATCTTGAAGATGAATTAATAAAAGGATGCTTGGTAGCTAAGTCAGGGCAAATTCTTTTTGAGGATTTAATTAATTCAGGAGGTTTTAACTAATGTCATTTATCACAGAAGCGTTATGGGTTCTTCTCTTGGGAAGTCTTCTGGGTTTGGAGTTAATAGGCAAAGTCCCTCCTACTCTGCATACGCCTTTAATGAGTGGTGCAAATGCGATATCAGGTATCACTATGCTTGCAGCTCTAACTTTAATAATTAAATCCAACGATAATCTTCCTTTATTGATAATTGGATCAATATCTCTAGGGTTTGCTTTGTTCAATGTAATAGGTGGTTTTTTTGTTACGGACCGAATGCTTGGAATGTTTAGTAGGAAATCCCAAAAAAACAAGGTTAATCACAAATGAATACTTTTACTATCCTGAAATTCACCATTGATTTACTCGCAGTATTGTTGCTCGCTTTGGGTATTAAAGGGTTATCAAAAGTTCGTTCGGCGAGGCAAGCTAATCGTCTAGCTGCAATAGCAATGGGTTTGGCAGCTTTAGGTGTTTTGATTAGTTCTTTAGGTGATGTAGGGATCTCAATAAATGCTTGGTTATGGATCATTGTCGGCACATCTGTTGGTGGATTATTGGGGTTTGTAATTGCTAAACAAGTCCCTATGACTGCAATGCCAGAAACGGTAGCTTTGTTTAATGGCTGCGGTGGTATGTCATCTTTATTGGTTGCAATAGCAGTAGCAATTTTCCCTCTTGATAGTTCACAAGAAGTTAACTTTGTTAATAATTTTATTGAGCCAATCTCTATTGCTGTTTCCGTTTTTGTAGGTGCAATTACCTTTAGTGGATCTATAGTTGCTATGGCTAAATTGCAGGGGTGGCTTTCTACTCCTGCATGGACGCAAAGCAAATTAAGACACTTGATCAATATTTCAATTGGAGTTGTTTCTTTTATTGCTGCTTTCCAAATATTTGCTAATGCAAACTCTGATGGCCTTTGGTTGTTAGTTGTTTCTTCAACTCTTTTAGGAATTGGGGTGACATTGCCAATCGGTGGAGCTGATATGCCGGTTGTTATTTCGCTCCTAAATAGTTATTCAGGTGTGGCAGCAGCAGCGGCAGGATTTGTTATAGGGAGCCAACTGTTAATTGTTGCTGGTGCAATGGTTGGTGCCGCAGGATTGATCTTGACTAATGTCATGTGTAAGGGCATGAATAGATCTCTTTTGTCGGTGTTATTTGGGGGCTCACTTGGTTCTTCTGTTTCTGCAACTAAGTCTCCCAGCGAGTATTCAAGTATTACTAGTTGCAGTACTGAAGAATGTGCTTTAACTCTTGAGGCGGCGGAGCGAGTTATTTTTGTTCCAGGTTATGGCCTCGCTGTAGCTCAGGCTCAACATACTTTGAGAGAAGTTAGTCGGGTTTTAGAGGCAGGTGGAATAGAAGTTAATTATGCAATTCACCCAGTAGCAGGAAGAATGCCTGGACATATGAATGTTTTGCTTGCTGAGGCGGATGTACCTTATGAACAATTAAAAGAGATGGATGAAATTAACTCTGAATTTCCTGCTACCGATGTAGTTCTTGTATTAGGTGCAAATGATGTAGTAAATCCGCAAGCTAAAAATGATCCTGAGTCGCCTTTATATGGAATGCCTGTACTAAATGTACAGGAATCAAAAACTGTTTTTGTTGTGAAAAGAAGTATGAGTTCTGGGTATTCAGGAATTAAGAATGATTTATTTGAACTCCCAAATACTTCTATGGTCTTTGGTGATGCTAAAAAAGTTTTAGGTGACCTTCTTGTTGAGCTTAAGGAGTTAGGAGTTGGAAGAAGGGGATGAGGCGACATCTTCCAAGCTACTTAATCAGCTTGGAATACAACCTTTTCAAGAACGTTTGCCTTGGATAGGTGGAGATCTACAAACTCTACGGGACACGTTTAGGCAAGAACCATTATTAGAAGCTCCTGAAGAAATTATAGAAATTCCTATTTCTGAAAAGCCAGGAGGTAAAGATCAAAATGGTTTATTGATTACGTTACTTGGCAGACCTTCTATTGAAATTACAGTTAAAGGCTTGGTTGTGATTTTGCATGGATTAGGAGGATCTGTTAAACGTCAGGGGCTTAGAAGAATGGCATTTAATTTAAGAAATGCAGGTTTTGCAGTTTTGAAAATTAATTTAAGAGGTGCTGATCTTTCAAGAACTTCTGTTGGAGGTACTTATGCGGCCGATTGTACAAGTGATTTGGAGGGGGTATTTATAAAAGCTAGAGCTTTATGCAAAGAAATTAGTGCTAGGCAAGGAATTAGTAATAATCCAATTCCTTTGTTTGGAGTTGGCATATCTCTTGGAGGTACGATCCTATTAAATGCTTGCCTTTTGACACAATCTAATAGTAAAAATAATAAACACTTGATAGATGGTTTAGTCTGTACTAGCAGCCCTTTAGATCTTTTGGCATGCAGTAAATCTATAGAAAGATTTAGGAATAAATTCTATCAATATTGGTTATTGAAAAGGTTGGTTAAGCAAACACTTGAAGATAAAATAGGCTTATCAATAAAAGAAGAAACCTTTTTGAAATCTGGTAATTTTTTTAGGCCTTCGATAAAGTCTATTTTCGAGTTTGACGCTTCAATAACTGCGCCTCGTTGGGGATATAAAAATGTAGATGATTATTATAAAAAAGCGTCGCCACTTTATAAGATTAGTTCATCCTATAAGAGATTGCCTCCAACCCTTCTATTGCATTCTCAGGATGATCCCTGGGTTCCAGTTCACGCTGCGATAAAACTTTCAGAAAAGCTTTCTTCTTTTGATTATTCGGCAATTAAAGTAGTAATTACTAATAAAGGAGGTCATAATGGCTTTCATGGGCTAAATGGATGTTGGGGCGATCAATTGGTTGAAAAATGGTTGTCAAAACTAAGTGAAGATCTTAAACGTCTCATCTGATATCTCTAGTTCTTGTATTAGTGCTGTATTGGAGTATAAATTCAATCTCAATTTTGTAGAGAATTTTTTCTCTGACTATATATATAGGTTAATTTTTAGTATTAATTAAAATCATGTAATGGATTCATCTAATCCAGCCTTCCTATTGACTATATTTTTACTATTAGGGGTTTTATTTCTTACTGGCTTAGGTGTCTATTTATCTTTTGGACCTCCATCCAAAGGTTTGGAAGAGCCATGGGATAGACAGGAAGATTGAATAGTAAGCATTTTAAAAGTACCCAACAATATCTTAGCTATTAGGAGTCCTTTTGATGACCCATTCTTCAATCGGTCTCCCCTTCATAATATGTTCTTTGATGATTATTTCTATTCGTTTTGATGTAACTTTTTCGTACCATATACCATCTGGCCATATGAGCAAAATCGGGCCTCTTTTGCATACCCTTAAACAGTCCACCTTGCTCCTAAGGACAATTCCTTGCTCTCTTTTTGGGTCATCTAATTTAAGCTCTTTGACTATTCCCTTTAGCCTGTTCCAACTATGTGAACCAATTGAATACGAGCAACATGAAGACTTTTCTGATGTTGCACATAGAAGCATATGATGGCTGACTTTTTGTATCATTCTACATATTTTGATCTATAGAGATTTTTGATTTTTTTCTACTTGCTCTTTTACATTCCTTCGTGCCCATTTGTCTATTATTAATACATCATCAAGATTTGGATTTGTTTTCAGATCATTTTTGTGTGCTTCACATGCGGATTCTATTAACTTTGGAATATTCAGAAAACTGATTTTTTCTGCCAAGAATTGTGCAACAGCTTCTTCATTAGCAGCATTAAGAACAGCAGGCATAGTTCCGCCTAATTTGCCTGCGGAATAAGCCAGATTCATGCATGGATATTTTTCGGTATCTGGATTTCGAAAATTTAGTTCGCCTATTTGTGCCAAGTTTAATCTTTTCCAAGGAGTTTTAAGCCTGTTTGGCCAGCTCATGCAATAAAGAATTGGAAGTTTCATATCCGGCCAACCCAGTTGAGCTAGTACAGAAGAATCAGCTAATTCAATCATTGAATGAATAATACTTTGAGGATGAATAACTATTTCTATATTTTCATAATCTAAACCGAAAAGGTAATGTGCCTCAATGACTTCTAGGCCTTTATTCATAAGTGTTGCAGAATCAACAGTAATTTTTTTTCCCATACTCCAATTTGGATGACTAGTTGCATCTTTAACTGTTGCTTTTTTTAGATCTTCTGTTGACCAGTCGCGAAATGCTCCTCCTGAAGCAGTTAGTTGAATGCGCTGTAACCCTGGAGTAGGAATTCCTGTTGATAAAGAAGCATTCTTTGCAAGAGGGGTTCCTTGTAAACATTGAAAAATTGCAGAGTGTTCAGAATCAGCAGGTAGTAATCTACTGCCAGTTTTTTTTAACTCAGGCAAAACCACAGGGCCTGCAGCAATAAGCGTTTCTTTGTTGGCTAATGCAAGATCCTTCCCTGATTTAATTGCTGCCAAAGTTGGCAGCAATCCTGCACATCCGACTATTCCCGTTACTACTAAATCTGCTTGATTCCATGAAGCAGCTTCGTTTAAGCCTTCAACTCCACCAGTTAAATATGGAATCTTTTTTAGTTTTTTTATCTTATAAAGATCGCTTAAGTTTTCTTGTAGCTCTGGCAAGAGAGATTTATCAGCAAGAGCAACTATTTCAGGGTTATGGGATTGAACTTGTTCAATCAGCAAAGGCAAATTTTTCCCTGCTGTCAGTGCAACTACCTTGAATTGATTAGGGAACTCTTGAACGATTTCAAGAGTTTGGGTGCCTATAGAACCGGTTGACCCTAGGACACTAATGGCTTTCACGCTCTTTAAGAAGCTTTTACCAGTCTCCCATCATAGGGATTAATCTCAGAGAAATTGTCTCCATTGACTAAGTGGAGTTAGAAAAGAGGATTTTTTAATGGCGGCAAAAGAACAATGGCAATCTGGAACGGGTTTCGTGCTTGCAGCTGCTGGCAGCGCAGTTGGTTTGGGGAATCTGTGGGGTTTTGCTTATAGAGCTTCTCAGGGAGGGGGAGCAGCCTTTTTGTTGATTTATATATTAATTGTCTCAACGGTTTGCTTGCCTGTCTTAGTGGCTGAAATGGTTCTAGGGCGAAGTACAGGGAAAAGTCCTATTAGTGCTCCAAGAGCTTTTGGAGGATCTCGTTGGCAACCAATGGGTTGGCTTTTTTTGCTAGCAGCAATAGGAATTCTGGCTTTTTATGCGGTCTTGATGGGATGGACTGCTCACACATTTTTTCATTCGTTGTTGTTTGGATTGCCTACCAACATGGTGGAAGCAAAGGAGTTTTTTGGTGCAGTTAGCACAGGTGAAAGCGTTTTGATAGGCCAACTTTTGAGCCTTGTTCTTACTGCATTGGTTGTATCTGCTGGGATAAGAGGAGGTATTGAACGTCTTAGTAGGTGGTGTATGCCTTTATTACTCGTTTTGTTATTAGGTCTTGCTATATGGGCATCCACTCTCCCAGGCGCTTGGGAAGGATATCGAACTTTTCTTTTGCGTTGGGATACGAATCAACTTTTCAATCCAACAACTGTTCGAAATGCCTTTACACAGGCTTTCTTTTCAATAGGAACTGGGATTGGATGTATTTTGGCCTATTCAGCTTATTTAGACCGTCGTAATAAATTGCCTCGTGAGGCGGTTGCTGTAGTTGGTATCGATACCACAGTGGGTTTATTAGCAGGGATGGTCACATTTCCAGTCGTAATGAGCTTTGGACTTAGTGATGTGATTTCAAGTTCCACAGTAGGTACTTTATTTATTTCTCTACCTACTGGTTTGTCAGCACTTGGATTAAGCGGAAGAGTGGTTGCAGTTTTGTTTTTTGCTCTTGCTTATATAGCTGCAATTACCTCTTCTGTTTCCTTGTTAGAGGTTCCTGTGGCATCAATTATGGATAGATTTGGTTGGAGAAGAAATCAAGCTGTTTGGACGGCTACTTTTTTGGTTTTTCTTGTCGGGTTACCTTCCGCTTTAGATCTGAATATTTTAGGGAAAATGGATGCTGTTTTTGGAGGGATTCTCCTGATTTTTGGAGGACTACTTTTGTCTATTTTGCTTGGTTGGGTTATCCCAAGACGTTTTGATGAAGATCTGGCAGGTTCTAATACCCCTGAAATTATTCGAGGCACTCTTAAATTTATGCTTCGTTGGGTATCCCCTCCCGTAATTGCTTTTGGTTTGATAGTTAGTCTTATAGATTTAATGTCAAATTGGACAGCAAGTTAATTATTAAAGACCAATAATCGTTATTTTTATATCTCTAATTATTTATAAAGCCATTCCGTAATACCTCCTGGCTTATCTATTAACTCAATTCCTATATCATTTAACTCTTTTCGAATTTGATCGGCTTTTTCAAAGTCCTTTGATAGCTTGGCTTCCTTACGCCTTTGAATGGCAGTCGAAATATCTTCCTGAGTTAATGCACAGTCTTTGCTAGATACATTGAGATTGCCCTCAGGTTTTAACCCAAGAACCCCCGCCAGGTTTAGAAGTAATTGCCAACGACTGTATAAGTTATCTCCTTCCAAGTCCTCGAATTGAATTTCTTCCCCTCTATCTAATTGATTTGCAATTGATCGAAGAGGTTTCGCAAGATCAAAAAGAACGGCTAAGGCACTTGATGTATTGAGATCATCATCCATAGCAATTGAAAAGCGTTGATTCAGCTCATTTAATGTCTCAGAAAGTTTGCTATTAATGGGGCCCACAACTTCTGCAGAGTTGCTATTTAATTTTGGCCAGCCAAGAAGCTTATAATGGACTATCCCTAAGGACAGAGATTTGTTGAGACCTGCCCAACCCGAAGAGGCAGCTTTAAGCCCCTCAGAAGAAAAATCAAGAGGTTTTCGATAGTGAGCCTGTAAGACAAATAGTCTTACGGTCATTGGTGAAATGCCATTCTCTAATAAGGCCCTGATCGTAGTGAAGTTACCAAGTGACTTGCTCATTTTCTGTCCATCTACATTCACCATTCCGTTGTGCAGCCAAAAATTTGCTAGTTCTTTGCCTGTAGCTGATTCAGATTGTGCGATTTCATTCTCATGATGAGGGAAGATCAAATCAGCTCCTCCAAGATGAATATCGATAGTTTCTCCTAGTTCTTCTAGAACCATTGCTGAGCATTCGATATGCCAACCAGGTCGCCCATCCCCCCATGGAGAGGGGAAACTAGGTTCACCTTTTTTCGCTTTTTTCCAGAGGGCAAAATCAAAAGAATTATTTTTGCTAGATCTTTCAGAATCAGTTAAACGACCATCTGCATTTTGCTGTTGATCTTCAAGATTGCGTCCACTTAATCTTCCATATTTCATGTTTTTCATAACAGCAAAATAGACATTCCCATCTATGGAATAGGCCACACCCTTCCCTACTAACTCTTCGATCAAATTGCGAATGCCATCTAAGCATTGTGTGGCACGAGGCATTCGATCAGGTCGGAGAATCCCTAGCGCGTCCATATCTTGATGAAAAGCAATGATATTTTTTTCGCTTATATCTCTCATTTCGCAGTTTTCTTTTAAGGCGCGATTAAGGATTTTGTCGTCTATATCAGTGAAATTTTGAACGAAAGTAACTTGATACCCAAGCCAAATTAGATATCTACGTAAAACATCCCAGACAATATAACTTCGAGCATGACCGAGGTGACAGAGGTCATATACCGTTACCCCGCAACAATAGATACTTACCTTTGGAGGAGAAAGAGGCCGGAAGAGTTCTATTCGGCGAGTCAGTGTATTTGACAGCTTTAAGGACACAGATCGGGAAGAACTTTCTATGAGGCTAGATCTAAATATTCCCTTTTACTTATTTCGCTTCCATCCAGTTGTCTCCCACTCCAGTCTCTACTAAGAGTGGGACACTAAGTGAAACAGCATTTTCCATGGTATTGACTACGATATTTTTTATGTGATTTAGAGCATGTATATCAGTTTCTAGAACTAATTCATCATGCACTTGTAAAAGTAAATGAGCAGGAAGATTCTCTTCATCAATTTTTCTTTGAAGTTCAACCATTGCAATTTTGATGATATCTGCACTAGAACCCTGAATAGGGGCGTTTGCTGCAGCACGCAACTGTTGAGCTTCTAAACCTCCTCTTCGAGCAAGATTCAGATCTATTTCAAAAGGGTCCTTCCCTAGTAGACGGCCTAGTCCATTTGGATTGAACTTAAAAGGTCTGCGTCTTCCGAAAATTGTTGTGACATATCCTTGAGTTAGTGCAAGTCTTTCTTGTAGTTCTAGAAAAGCAAAAATTTTGGGATATCTTTCTTTGTAGCGATTCAAAAAATGCTTAGCTTCTGCTTGGCTAATACCAGTTGATCTTGAAAGCCTTTGTGCACCCATTCCATAGATGACTCCAAAATTGATTGTTTTCCCTAACCTTCTTTCGTCAAGAGATATTGATTCTTTTTCAAGTAATATTTTTGCAGTCATTGCGTGAACATCCCCTTTCTTTTTATAGGTTTCTTGAAGTGACTCTTCTCCTGACAAATGGGCTAGTATTCTTAATTCGATCTGCGAATAGTCTGCACTTAGTAAGCTCCAATTTTCTTTTGGCAGGAATGCTTTTCGAATCTGCCTACTAAACTCTGTACGAATTGGTATGTTTTGAAGGTTAGGATTACTACTACTTAGACGACCAGTTGCAGTTACAGCTTGATTGAAATCTGTGTGCACTCTTTTTGTTTCTTCTTCAACTAATTGTGGAAGAGCATCAACATAGGTACTTAATAGTTTACTTAGTACTCTGTGTTCAATAATGAGAGGTATTATCTCATGATCTGATTCTAATCTTTCAAGTACATTTACATCTGTACTCCAACCTGTTTTTGTCCTCCTGGATTTTTTTCTATCTAACTGAAGAGTTTCAAATAATATTTCTCCTAGTTGCTTAGGAGAAGCTAAGTTAAATAACTGACCTGAAATATTGTGCACATTTTTTTCTACTTTCATTAATCTTTCTTGAATCTCTGCCGAAAGTTTTTTTAAATAAGGTACATCAATTCGTATCCCAGTTGCTTCCATCTGAGCAAGAACAGGCTCTAAAGGTTGCTCTATTTCTTTAAGAAGATTTAATAGCTTTGGACTTTCTTGCTCCAATTCTTCAGTTAGTAATATTCCAATCTTTCTAGTTAAATATACATCCATTCCACAATACAAACTTGCACTTAATATATCTACTTCCGCAAATGTTTCGCCTTTTTTTACTAAGTCACTAAAGCCTTGAGGTGTAAATCCAAACTCCCTTTTGGCAATCTCGTCTAGGCTATGTTTTCTATTTGGATCAATAATATAGTCCGCTAACATTGTGTCTAATATTACGCCTTTTAAAGTTAAACCATGTCTAAGAAAAATTAATCTATCATACTTTGCATTCTGAAGAACCTTTGGCTTCCTTTTGTCGCTAAGCCAAGGAGATAATTTATTTATTACTTCTTCTAAAGGTATCTGATTATAATTATTGCTTATATTATGACCTATTGGAATATAAGCCAAGTCATTAGTACCACTGCCCCAACATATCCCAATCCCTACAAGCTCTGCTTTAAAAGGATTTAGATCAGTTGTTTCTGTGTCTATAGCTATTGGTTGACTAGGGTTTGAATTTTTAACTATTTTCCTTATAAGAGAGTCAAGATCTTCTATATTTTGTATTAACATCGGATCTAGATTTGGAGGCTGAGCATCAAGGGTTTGAGGAAGGTCAATGTCCTTTTCTGAAATAGTAATTTTAATTTCTTTTGATTCCTTTGAAGCTGAGTCATTTTTTTTTCAGATTGGAATTTTGAACTGAAAATATTCTGACAAAATCAGATACCTGTCTGACCAAACTATTTAATTCAAGTTCTTCTAAACGCTCTTTTAAACCTTTTTCATCTACTTCGCCAAATTGCATCCTAGGCTCTTTATTGAGAGGAATATCCAGCATGATTCTTGCTAGATATTTTGATAAATAAGCATTTTCCTGACTCTCCCTAAGCTTTATTTTTAGCAACCCTTTTATACATCCCTTAGATGCTTTATCTCCTGCTAATTCAACTTCTTTAAGCGTCTTATATACACCATCTAAATCATTATTTTCATTTAGCAGGTTAATAGCAGTTTTTGGCCCAACCCCTTTTACTCCAGGAATATTATCTGAACTATCTCCAGTTAATGCCTTGAAATCTACTACTTTAAATGGAGTCACTCCAAGTTTAGTTTTCACACCTTCTTCATCTATTATTGTTGGCCCTTTACTCT